>VGYW01000176.1 GCA_016872875.1 Planctomycetota bacterium
ATCTTCTCGCGCGCGGTCTGGACCTTGAGCGCCTGAGCCACGCGGTCGCGGACCTCATCAAGCTTCGGCTCGCGCGACTGGGTGCGGTCAAGGAGGCGGCAGACGGCTTGGCCCTGGGAGGTTTCGACCACGCGCGGGATGAGCTCGCCGGGCTTGAGCTTGTTGAGCTCGTCGGCGAGGCCGCGGACCTGGCCGAGCACGTTCAGGCTCATGGGCTCCTTGAGCTCGACCGGGTCGCTCTTGCCGTGGGCGGCTTTGAGCTTCTTGGCGACGGCGGGGAAGCTGGCCGCGTGGGGCGCCTGGCTCTTCCTCACGGCTTCCAGGGCGTCCGACGCGGCGAGGCGTGCCTCGCGCGTGGCGCGCTCGCGGGCCATGTCCGAGCGGACGCGGTACTCGCTCGCCTCGTAGGTGAGGCCGGCGTATTCGTTCTCGGCGCGCTCCTGGAAGTAGCGGCGGCAGTCGTCGTCGGTGAGGCCCGCGCGAATCGTCCTCTGCCGCTCGGCGGAGTCCACGAAGAGGAACTCGACCGTGGCGGTGGCGGGGAGCTGGAAGGCGGGCTTGTTTGCGGCGAAGTGGCGCTCGATGGCCGCGGCGTCGGGCTCGGGCGTGTCCTTCAGGAAGTCAGCCACGCTGAATGCGGCGACCTTAGCGCGGGCGAGGCCGCCGGGCCTGCGGTCGGCCATGAGTGCGATGAGCGCGCCGCGGCCGGTCGCAATGGGCTTGGTGAGCTCGCCCGGCTTGAGGGCCTTGATGGCGGCGAGGGCTTCTGGCTCTTTCGCAAGCGGCTCCTCGGGCTTGGAGAGGGGGAATGGCCCGATGGTCTCCACGCGGAGCGAGACGTTGCGCTGCGTCGGCAGGGGCGTGGAGGTGGGCACGGTGCGGAATGCCTCGATGGCCAGGCTGTCGCGGAGCGCGGTGAGCTGGTCGGGGAGGGGCTTCTTGGCCCACTCGCCCTTGAGCTTGTCGCGCACGCGGTCGCGCACGGCGGCCGACACGCCATCCCAGGGCGTCGCCTCCTTGATCTCGTCGTCGGTCACGTAGGCGGTGTCGCGGTTGTCGTCGTAGTATTGCTTCACCTCTTTGTCGTCAATCTTGGCCTCCTTGCGGAGGGGTTCGTAGAGTGCGGCGGCGACGTCCACGGTCGCGGTCCCGGCCTTCTCGTCGCGGCTCTTCATGACGAGGATGAAGCGGCCCTCCGCGCTGGCTAGGACGTCGCTGACCTCGCCCGGCTCGAGGGCGCTGATGGCGTCGCGGAAGCCTGCGGCCTTGCCGAGCTCGGGCGTCGCCTCGGGCTGGGCGAGTTTCACGCCCACGTCCTTTCGCAACTGGAGGTTGTGCTTGGCGGCGGCGGCCGCGATATCAGGCTGCTTCACGCCGGCGAGCTCGGCGAGGGCGGCCTTCGTCCGCTCCGAGGCGGTCTTGAGGGCCTGGCGGCGGGCCAGGAGCTTCGCAATGTCGTCCTTCACCTTCTCGAAGGGCACCGGCTTCGGCTTGTCGAGGAACTCGAAGGGTGCGGCGTCATAGGCGGCGCGCACTTCGTAGAGTGCGGGCTCCCAGGCGAGCTTGAGGTTCTCCTTGCCGAAGGTGGCGATCTGGATGCGGTTGGGTTTGGCCTCCTCGCGGGCGACGAGGCGTCCGAGGACGAAGTTGGCCCCGGCCGCGATGACGTCGCTGAGGTCGCCCACCTCGCCGCCGGCGAGCTGGCCGTGGAGCGCGGGCACGGGCTGTCCCACGGCGGGCAGGGGGTCGCCGGCCTTGGGCAGATCGGTCTCGAGCGGCTTCACGCCCAGGCGCTCCGCGAAGCGGTCGAAGGCGGCCTGGTAGACCCTCGTGCGGTACTCCTTGGCCTTGGCCTTGGCCAGGGCGAGCGCCTTGTCGTTCTTCACGTCGTCAATCAGTTGCTCGCGCAGGCCGGCTGGGAGGTCCTCGAATGGGATTTCGTGGCTGGGCTGGCGCTCGGCGACGCGGAAGAAGAAGCGTCCGGCGTCGCAGGCGAGGATTTCGCTGATCCTGGTGCCTGCTGGGGCGCCCTCCTTGGGCTCGGCGCCGACCACGGCGTACTGCCGGCCGCGGTCCCCGAAGAGCGTCTCGGCGAGCTTCGCGCCGCGCAGCTCGGGCACCAGCCGCTCCGCCTCGTCCGACGCGAACGTGGGGGTGGTCCGCACCTGGAAGGCGTCGGCGAAGCCGGCGGCCTCCTGGCCAATGACGGCTAGGAGGTCGGAGTGGACCCCAGTCGCCGCCTCGTCGGCCGCGCGGTCGGAGGCGCGCTTGATGGCAGTCTGGAGCTTCTCGTCGGCCAGGCGCTTCCGCACGGCCTCGCGCGAGTCCTTGAACGACGGCCCGAAGAAGGCGCTGTTGCGCTGGTAGTAGCGTTCGAGCTCGGCCTCTGGGAGCTTTGCCTCGATGGCCGAGGTGCGGCCGAGGACGAATTCGATGCTCACGCGCTCGGGCTGTCGGTAGCCCGGCGTGGCGCCGACGCGCGGGGCGGCCTTGTGGCGGCCGTAGAAGTCGCGCAGGTCGGCCTCCGTGTAGCTCACCCCGTGGGCGAAGTCGGCGGCCCACAGCGCGAAGTAGGCCGGCACCGCCTGCGTGTTGTCGCGCACGTAGCGGGCCTTCACCATCGGCTTCGGCAGCTCCCCCACCGAGTTCACGAGGAGCGAGATGGGCACGACCAGGGTGAGCTCCTGGCGAATCGTGCTCTCGACCTCGGCCCGCGTGACGCCCAGCTCGGCGAGCACCTCGCCGTAGGCCTTCACGTTGATGGTGCCGTAGCCCTGGCGCACCCAGCCCTCCTCCTCGGGGTAGAAGTCGCCGTCAGGCCCGAAGCCGCGCGTGCGCGCCACCACGCGGAAGACGCACCAGCCGCCGGCGACGGGGAGCGGCTCGCTGAGCTCGCCGATGCGCTGGCGGTAGACCCGCTCGGCGATGCCTGGGGCGTCCCCGATGGCGCGGAGCGCGCCCGCGGCCGAGCGGTTGTCGGGTATCTGGGCCTCCCCGAACTCCAGCTCCGGCGGGCGTGCGAGCTGCTTCAGGGCGTTCTCGAGCGGCGCGCCGGCGATGGCGGCGACCTGTTTCCTGAGCGCCTCGAGCGCCGCCTTGGCCTTCGGGCCGGCCTGCCGCTCGCGCAGCTCGGCCAGAAGGCTCTCGCGGACCTCGCTGAGGGGCTGGTAGGACTTGTCGGCCCGCCGGAACCGCTTGTCCTTCCCCGCGGCGTAGGCGTCATCCAGCTCCTTGTCGGAAACGGGGATGTCCTTGGCAAAGGCGCTGCTCCGCGCGATGACGTGCTCGACCCTCAAATGGCGCGAGAAGAGGCGGTTGTGGATTTCGTCGAGCACCTCGTCGTCGGTCACGCGCAGGCCGGCGCGTTCCGCCTCGAGCAAGCTGGCGATCCGCATCGCCGCCCCCTCATCCGTCAGTTGCAGCCGCAGCACCTGCTGGCACAGCCGCCGCATCTCCCACACCTCGCCGTAGCGGACGCGAGTCCCGTCGAACGTCAACATCACGTCGTTCGGGCTCCGCCCGCCCGGCCCCCGCTGCCGCTCGCAGGAGCCCTGGAACGGCACGGCGAAGATGGCCATCAGGAACACCCCGAGGCCGACGAGGATCGTGTTGCGGAACTTCTCCCCCATCCTGAAGGGCTGGAACCTGATGCGGCGGCGCGGACGGGCCATTCATTCTCTCCTGTGGGAGGACAACGCGACTTCGGGGCATTATACCAGAAGCCAGAGGCCCGTTCAAAACCCCCTCATCCGGCGAGTATGGCCCCCAATTCTGGTGAACTGCTCCGGAGCCCCGACAGGGGCGTACTATAGCAGCCCAGGGCGAAGCCCTGCTCTTTGCCCACATCTCGGGGCCTTGTAGCCCGCCGACGCGGGCGACCCAGCCGTAGCCCAGGGCGACCGAAGGGAGCCCTGGGACCGCGCGTCCCCCCCATCCAAGCCCCCGAAGGGGGCGTTTCACGCCCATTGAATCGCCCCGCTTCGGGGGCTCTACGCTGGCGGGGCCTTTTCCCAGGGCTCCCTTCGGTCGCCCTGGGCTACGGCTCAAACGCCCCCATTCGGGGGCTAAACCCCAGCCCCCAGAAGATGTGGGCAAAGATCAGGGCTTTGCCCTGGGCTGCTATAGTACGCTCCGTTCGGAGCTTCCGAGTCGAGGAGAACTACCAGGACTGGGGGCCATACTCCTGAGGGAGGGTGGGGTTGCACGGAGCTCCGCGCGGGGCTACAATTGGGCCGTCGGCGAATGGGGAGGACGCCAGGTTCGAGGAACGGCAGGCCGTGCCCACGGAAATCCGCGCCCCGATCTTCATCGTCGGATGCCCGCGCAGCGGCACGAGCGTCTTCTACGAGAAGCTCGCCTGCCACCCCGACCTGGGCTGGATTTCGACGGCGACGAAGCGCGCCCCAAGCTCCCCATTCCTCACCCGCCTCCTGATGCTCGTCCGCAAGGACACGCGGCCCACCGAGGCCAAGGGGGTGTGGGACCGCTTCTCGCGGGGCGACGACCACGCCCTCGGCCGCGCCGACGCCTCGCCCCGCGCCCGCCGCTACTTCGGGAAGGTCATCCGCACCCACCTCGACATCTTCCACAAGCCCCGCTTCCTCTCCAAGTGCCCGCGGAACACCGTCCGCATCGAGTTCTTCGACGCCCTCTTTCCCGACGCGCTCTTCATTCACGTCGTCCGCGACGGGCGGGCCGTGGCCTACTCCATCCTCCGCTCCCGCAAGAAGGAACAGGGGGAGTATTGGGGCGCCAAGCCGCCCGGCTGGCGAGCCGTCCTCGGCCTGCCGCTCCTCGACGCCGCGGCCCTCCAGTGGAAGCTCATCACCGAGCACGCCCTCGCCGCCGCCCGGAGCCTCCCGAAGGAGCGCTACATCGAGCTGCGCTACGAGGACTTCACCGCCCGCCCCGCCGAGGTCCTCCAGGAGGTCGCCGCCAAGTGCGGCCTCGCCTGGCCCGACCCCGCCGCCCTGAGCGCCCTCGTGAGCGACGTGGAGAACCGCAACTTCAAGTGGCGCGAGGCCCTCCAGCCCTCCGAGGTCGCCCGCCTCCACGCCCTTATTGGTCCCCTCCTCGTCCGCCTCGGCTACGAGCTGTGATGCCTTACGCCGCCCGCGCTTGCTCGACAGTCAGAAAGGGACCTCAGGGACCAAAGGGACCTAAGGGACAGCAATGCCCCCAATCCGCCCTTGTCCCTGTGGTCCCTTAGGTCCCTTGGGTCCCTTTCGTCCCTTGTCGCGCCTTGCGAAGTCCCCTCGCCGCGGGCGTGGCGGTAGGTGGCGCGCCACTTGTGAACAGCCCGACACCCAATGCCCGAATCTCACACTTGCCAGAACACGATGGCCAGCAGAACAGAAACCAACAGCACGAACAGCAGGACGCCCGACGCGACTTCCCATGCTCTGCGGCTGCTCTCCGACTTCAGGTTCTCTGCACGGCGATCGAGCCAGGGGTTGAGGAGGATGGCGAGCGCAATCATGGCCACGGAGCTGAAGACCCACCCGAGCGCCCCTGGCGCGCCCCTTGACACCAGGCGGAGGGCATAGAAGATGCTCAAGACAGCGTAGGGGGCGAGCGCCCATCTGGTGAGCCAGTCCCCACACCCTGCGATTCCACCACGCCCCATGGCATTCGGCCTCCGAGCGCGCCACTCAGGCACGCAGATGCGGGATCACCAAAGGGGCTCAGCCACCCACCGTTCCCAGTTGCCGGCCCGTCGGCCTTAGCCTTCTGCTCGGCCTCGCCGCGAGAAAGGGCACGAAGAAGGCACTTGGCCTCGCCCCGGCTTGCCGGCCGACGCGATGAGGACGCAGGCGGCGCGCAGCATGCCTCCACCATGCCAACCCGTGGCCTGCGTGTCAAAGCCTGGCCGAGAACCGGGTGCAATAACGGATTTGCGCAGGTGGGCACACCTTATTAAGCCGAGCGGCTCTGCGGTCGGTTCAATAGGCCTGTTGTCTTTGGCCCTGGCCGCGGTGGACTGAAGAGGAAACCAAACCCAGAGGAGCTGGGTTTGGTTTCTAGTGTGCCCACCTGCACAAATCCGTTATTGCACCCCCGAGAACTGGCAGGCGCCCCAATCTGTGGGGTGTGGGCGCAGCGGCCGTGGCGACAGGCGGCTCGCCTGTCGGACCCCTGCGACTCGCAGGTTGCGTCTGCCTGCGCAGCGCCGAGGCCGTGGCTGGGCTAGCGTCATTCTGAGATTCTGTAGAATATGAAAATGACGCCCGGCCCTGTTCGGGGACGGGCGGAGAGGGATACTCGGGCCGCGGGTCCCTATGCAGAGCCGGGACCGTGGTGCGGCCGGCGTCGGTCCAACATTCTGTAGAATGTGAGAATGACGCCCAGCCCTGTTCGCGGACAGGTGGAGAGGGATACTCGGGCCGCGGGTCCCTACGCAGAGCAGTGGCCGTGGTGTGGCCGGCGTCGGTCCAACATTCTGTAGAATGTGAGAATGACCGCTCGCCCCGAGCAGCAGGGGCAAGCGGGGAGGGATACGCGCGCAGGGAGTCCCGACACGAAGGGCGCTCCCTTCTTGGCGGTTGCGCGCCTCGTCGGGCTCTGGCACAATGGCTGATGCCCAGTGTTCAGGCCCAATTGTGTGCGTACCGGGGTCCATCGGCCCATGCGTGTGTGGTTCTTGCTCACGGTGTCCTCTGCCCTCTCCCACGCTGCCGCGCCGCCGGCTGAGGTCGTGGCCGACTGGATGGCGCAGAACAGGTTCGCATCCGAACAGGCGATCACCAAGGAGCGGATTGCGGCCATCCTGAAGGAGATTGGGCCGTCGGTCGCCGATCTCGCCAAGCAGCTCGATGATGCGGAGCTGGGTGCCCTGCCGCTGAAGGGCATCTATCTCGCCGCGTGCGAGCGGCGGCGGGCAGAGCGCCTCAAGCCCTATCTCGCCCAACTCGCCCGCATCGTGTTCACGAAGCACTACGACATGGGCGGCTCGCACTACGCGTACACCGAAGGGCAGTCCGATGCCCAAAACGAACGACATTTTCAGCCGGGGGCGAGCCTGTGCTTGCTGGAACTCGACGGCCTCTACGGCAAGGTGACGACGCTCCTCGACGACCCGAAGGGCGTCATTCGCGACCCGGATGTGTCCTACGACGCTGCCCGTGTGCTCTTCGCCTGGAAGAAGGACCTGAACAAGGACGACTACCACCTCTACGAGATGAGCGTGTCCGACCGCAAGGTCCGCCAGCTCACGGATGGCCTCGGCTTCGCGGACTACGAGGGCGCTTATCTGCCCAGCGGCGACATCGTGTTCAACTCCACCCGCTGCGTGCAGACCGTGGACTGCTGGTGGACTGAGGTGTCGAACCTCTACACCTGCGGCCCGAACGGCGAGCACATCCGCCGGGTGTCATTCGACCAGGTCCACACCAACTTCCCCACCGTCACCCACGACGGGCGCGTGATCTACACTCGCTGGGACTACAATGACCGCGGCCAAATCTACCCCCAGGGCCTCTTCCACATGAACTCGGATGGCACGGGCCAGACGGAGCTCTATGGAAACAACTCTTGGTTTCCCACCACCATTCTCCATGCGCGCGCCATTCCCGGCACGAGCAAGTACGTGGCCATCTTCACGGGCCACCACAGCCGCCAGAAGGGCTGGCTGGGCACGGTTGACCCGCGCATGGGCCGACAGGAGAACGCCGGCACCCAGCTCATCGCGCCACTCCGCGAGACCAAAGCCGTCCGCATTGACGCCTACGGCCAATCGGGCGACCAATGGCAATACCCGTATCCGCTCAGCGAAACCGCCTTCCTTGTGACGTTCAAGGCGGAGAAGGCAGCACGGTTCGCAGTCTACTGGATGGACGCAGAGGGCCGGCGCGAGCTGCTCGTGGCGGACCCGAGGATTTCGTGCAACCAGCCCATCCCGCTGGCCCCACGCCCGGTGCCGCCCGTGAAGGCGAACGTGGTGGACTACCGCAAGGAGAAGGGGAGCGTCTACCTCCAGGACATCTATGAGGGGCCGGGCCTTGCGGGGGTGGCGCGGGGCACGATCAAGCAGCTCCGGGTCGTGGCCCTCGAGTTTCGCGCGGCAGGGATCGGCTCGAATGGGAACAACGGCCCCGCGGGCGGAGCGCTGGCGTCCACGCCCGTCTCCATCCAGGGCACGTGGGACGTCAAGCGGGTGCTCGGCACCACGCCGGTTCATGGCGACGGCTCGGCCTGCTTCGTCCTCCCCGCCCGCACGCCCGTCTACTTTCAGGCCCTCGACGCGAATGGCCACGCCGTCCAGACCATGCGCAGTTGGATGAGCCTTCAGCCGGGCGAGAGCGTCTCGTGCGTCGGCTGCCACGAGAACAAGAACACCGCTCCGCCGGTCGCCCGGGCGAGCGCGGCTCTCCTCGGCGGCCCGAAGGAGCTCTCGCCCCCTGAATGGGGGACGGGCGGTTTCGGCTTCATCCGCCACGTCCAGCCGATCCTCGACAAGCACTGCGTCAAGTGCCACTTCCTCGATGCCCGCTCGCCTTTCGCCAAGCCAGCCCCCAAGCCCGCGGCCTCCCTCGCCTTCGACCCCAAGACGATGCGGGTGCTGACGCCGCAGGACGCCCGCTGGTGGCACACCTTCGAGCGTCCGCCCGACGACTGGGCGAAGCCGGCCTTCGATCACACGAAGTGGCGAGTCGGCCCAGGCGGCTTCGGCGACAAGGGCGTGCCCGGCGCCAAGGCCCGCACCCCCTGGAACACCCCCGCCATCTGGCTCCGCCTGCCCTTCGACCTCAAGGAGAAGCCGAAGGCCCCCGCCCTCCTCTGGCACCACGACGACGACGACGCGGACGCCTACGTCAACGGCGTCCCCGCCGCGCGGTCCGACGGTTTCCTCACCGCATACGAGGTCGTGCCGCTGCCGCCGCAGGCCGCTGCGTCCCTCAAGCCCGGCCCCAACACCCTGGCCCTCCGCTGCACCTACGCCGGCGGCGGCCGCTACATAGACGCCGCCCTCATTGACATTGTGGGCGGGGCGTCCATTGTGGGCGGGGCGTCTCTGCCCCGCTCCGGCCCCCAACCCCCAACACCTGACACCCAACCCCCTCCCGGCATCCGCCCCAACTTCAGTCTCCGCGGCAAGACCTTCTACGACGGCGCCAGCCGCCGCCACTGGAGCGACTCCTACATCGCCCTGGCCAACCGCCGCGTGTGCGACTGGATCAACATCCAGAGCGAGCCCTCGATGCTCCCGCCCTACAAGGCCGGCGCCGCCAGGAGCAAGCTCATCAAGATGCTCGAGGAGGGCCACAACGGCGTCAAGCTCTCGCCCGCCGAGCTCCACCGCATCGCCACCTGGATTGACCTCCTCGTGCCCTACTGCTCGGACTACACGGAGGCGATGGACGAGAAGGGGGTGCCGCTCTACGAGCGCTACCTGGCCAAGCGCCGCCGCTGGGAGGCCGAGGAGGCCCGCAACATCGCCGAGCTGCTGGCCCAGCCGCAACGCCCCGCCCCCTGACCTCCCTTGAGCGCCGGGCTATGATTGGGGGCAGAGGAAGGGAGGTGCATGGTGAGCGTCTCCGAGTAAGCGATTGGGCATCTGCTCACACTGCACCGCAACACACATGCAGTGTGACAAACCTATACAACATACTGTGGACGCCCTATTGCCGAGACCACAACTGGTGGCCCGTCGCTAGTCTGGCTAGTCTGGCCGGCTTCAAGAGGGACTGCAAGTATACCGATCTGCCACACGACAGCCAGCGTGAGACCCGCCGCCAGCCGACCTTGCCGCGACAGGCTACCCAGCGTGTGCCGCCGCAGAGCGGCGAGGACGAGGGACGAGCACGATGGGCCAAGCGGCCGGTTGCGCCAGAGGGGGCGATCTGCTAGGATCTAGCCCGCTCTTGGACCCGCTTGAACACCTCTGGAGCCGCGAAATGCCGTCACATCTCACGCCCCCGCACGGGGGCAAGCTGGTAGACCTCATGGCCACCCCAGACCGGGCGCAGGAACTCAAGGGGCTGGCACAAGAGGCGCCATCGTGGACCCTCACGCCGCGCCAGACGTGCGACCTGGAGCTTCTCCTCAACGGCGGCTTCTCGCCCCTCACTGGCTTCCTCCGCCGCAAAGACTACGATGGCGTGTGCCTGCGGATGCGGCTGGCGGACGGCACGCTCTGGCCAATTCCCGTGACGCTCGACGTGACGGAGGAGGCGGCGGGGAAGCTGGCCCCCGGGCAGTTGCTCTTCCTCCGCGACCTCGAGGGCGTGGCACTGGCGGCGCTCCACGTGGAGGAGGTCTGGAAGCCCGAGCTCGCCCTCGAAGCCCAAGAGGTCTACGGCACGCTGAACGCCGAGCACCCGACGGTGGGGCACCTTCTGAAGAAGTCGAACCCCTGCTACGTCGGGGGGCGGGTGGAGGGGCTTCAGGCGCCGAGCCACTACGACTTCGTGGGGCTCCGCCAAACGCCTGCCCAGTTGCGGAGCCAGTTCGTGGCCCTCGGCTGGCGCAAGGTCGTCGCGTTCCAGACCCGCAACCCGCTCCACCGCGCGCACGTGGAACTCACCTTCCGCGCCGCCAGCCAGCTCGAGGCCAACCTCCTCATCCACCCCGTGGTGGGCATGACCAAGCCGGGGGACGTAGACCACTACACCCGCGTGCGCTGCTACCGCGCCGTGCTCGACCACTACCCGGAGGACACGGCGCTGCTGAGCCTGCTCCCCCTCGCCATGCGCATGGGCGGGCCGCGCGAGGCCGTCTGGCACGCAATCATCCGCAAGAACCACGGCTGCACCCACCTCATCGTGGGCCGCGACCACGCCGGGCCGGGCAAGGACTCCTCGGGCAAGCCCTTCTACGGCCCCTACGACGCCCAGGACCTCCTCCAGCACCACGAGGCCGAGCTCGGCATCAAGGCCGTCCCCTTCAAGATGATGGTCTACCTCGAGGACCGCGACCAGTTCGTGCCGGAGGACGAGGTGCCGCCCGGCGCGAGGACGAAGGACCTCTCGGGCACGGAACTGCGCGAGCGGCTGATGGACGGGCGCGAGATTCCCTGCTGGTTCTCATTCCCGGAGGTCATCGCCGAGCTGCGCCGCACGCACCCGCCGCGGAGCCAGCAGGGCTTCACAGTTTTCTTCACGGGGCTGCCCAGCTCGGGCAAGTCCACCCTCGCAAACGTCCTGCTCGTGAAGCTCCTTGAGATCGGGGGGCGGCCGGTGACGCTGCTGGACGGGGACATCGTGCGGACGCACCTATCGTCCGAGCTCGGCTTCTCGAAGGAGCACCGCGACATCAACATCCGTCGGATCGGGTTCGTGGCGTCGGAGATCACGAAGAACGGCGGGATCGCCCTCTGCGCCCCGATTGCCCCGTACGACGCGACGCGGAAGGACGTGCGCGCGGCCATCGAGGTGGGCGGCGGGTTCATCCTCGTCCACGTCTCGACCCCGCTTGAGGTCTGCGAGCAGCGGGACCGCAAGGGCCTCTACGCCAAGGCACGCGCCGGCATCGTCAAGGAGTTCACCGGCATCTCCGACCCCTACGAGGTGCCGGCCGACGCCGACCTTGCGATTGACACGGCCGACATCACGCCCGAGGAGGGCGCCCAGGCGATCATCCTCCACCTCGAGAAGAAGGGCTACATCGCACCGAGCAGGTGAGGAGGGAAGAGGGACCACGGACTACGGACTACGGACCACGGACTACGGACTACGGACCACGGACCACGGACCACGGACCACGGACTACGGACCACAGACCACGAAGAGCAGACAAGAATCGTCCTCGTCGTCGTCGTTCTCGATTCTTGCCCTGCTGCTTCGCGCATGGGGAGCAGTATGGCTGAGGGGCCGGATTTCGTCGGGGTGGGGGTGCAGAAGAGCGGCACCACCTGGGTGGCCCGGCGCCTGGCCGAGCACCCGCAGGTGTTCATAGGGAAGAAGGAAACCTCGTTCTTCACCCACCACTTCCACAAGGGCTATGGCTGGTACAACGCCCTGTTCAAGGACAAGGGCGGCCGCGTGGCTGGCGAGGTCTCGCCCAACTACTTCATCAGCCCGCGCCACGACGAGCCGCGCCTCGAACACTACCCGCGCTGGTCGCTACAGTCGTGGTGGAAGCACCTCACGCGCCCCTTCCCCTCGGCCCGCGACGAGCTCAAGAAGGCCTATCCCGGCATCAAGGTGTTCGCCATCTTCCGCAACCCCGTGGACAGGGCGTGGTCGCACTACTGGATGTGGGCGGAGCGGCGCAGGCGGGTGGGCAAGGGGCGGTTCGTCGTGCCCTTCGAGCGGATGTTCCGCGACAACGGCCGCTGGGTACAGGACTACGGCCGCTACGGCACCTGGCTGAAGCACTGGCTCGCGGCGTTCCCCGACATGGGCATCTTCCTCTACGACGACCTCGCGGCGGACTCCGCGGCCTTCATCCGCTCGGTCTACCGCTTCATCGGCGTGGACGACGGCTTTCAGCCCAGGCTCGGCAGCCGCGAGTTCTCGGGCAAGTACGAGCCAATGGACGCCCCGACTCGCCAGATGCTCGTGGCCTTCTACCGCGACGAGGCCGCCGAGTTCTTCCGCCTCATCGGCCGCACCCTCCCCTGGCTGGAGTGATTGGCGAAAGGATGCGTGAGATCTCCTGCGGGCGGGGGGGGTGGCGTCTTCAGCCTCCGTAAGGAGGCGGCGGAGTATAGCCCACGGCGATGCTCGGAGAGCCGTGGGTGGACGGGCCACCCGCGCCCAGCCCCCGAAGTGGGGCGGCGGAGCGCCGGGCCACCACGGTTCCGCCGCCCCGCTTCGGGGGCTGGGCCTGTTCCCCGCATCCAGACCCACGGCTCTCCGAGCATCGCCGTGGGCTATACTCCGCCACGCCCTTCGGGCGTTCCACTCGTGCCCGCTGACCTTGGGAGAGCACTCGCACGGCAGTCGAAAAAAAGATTTGACAGGGGCGGCCAGCTTGTGCTATCCTGTTAGTGTAAGTCTGTCCTGCACATTCAGATGCCTTTCTGCTCCGCGACCGGTCGGCTTCTCCAAAGGACTTCTGGTTTTGCCAAGCTTCTTCCGGACTGCGGTTCGCGCGTCCGCTCCATCAGAGCCAGTGGTGAGATGACGCCTTCCTGAGGCACCCAAGCCTAGCGAGGGTGCTATCAGCGCGCCAAGCGAAAAGAAGATAGCCGATTGAGTCCCGTAGTGTCCGTGGCACGCTAGCGGCGGGAGGGGCCGCGCCGCCGGGGAAGAGTCCGCCTCAAGCCCATGAGCCGCAGCGAAGGCGCTTGTCCCGTGATCGGTTTGCTCGGCGGCATCGCGGCCGGGAAGACGGCTGTGGCCGGGATGCTCGCAAGGCTCGGGGCCCGGGTGATTTCTGCCGATGCGATAGGGCATGCGGTGCTAGCGGAGCCGGGGACACGCCAGCGCATCGTCGCCAGGTGGGGCGCGGAGGTGCTCGACGCCGCAGGCCGCGTGGACCGCGGCAAGCTGGCGCGGCGCGCGTTTGCCGGCGCCGCGGAGCATGCCGCGCTCGAGGCCATCACGCACCCGGCGATCCTGGAGGAGTTGCGCCGCCAGGTGGCCGCGGCGCGGGCGGCCTCGCCGCCGGCAATCGTGGTGGACGCCCCGCTCCTCATGGAGGCGGGCCTCGACGCCGCCTGCGACGTGCTCGTCTTCGTGGAGTGTCCGGAGGAGTTGCGGGAGGCCCGCGCCCGCGAGCGCGGCTGGGACGCCGCGGAGCTGGCGCGCCGCCAGCGCCTCCAGCAGCCTCTTGAGGCCAAGCGTGCCCGCGCACGCTTTGTGATAGATGGCGGGGCTTCCCTCGAAACCACTTTTCAACAGGTGCAGGAGCTATGGCAAGAAATTCTCGCGCGGTGAAGGAAAGGAAAGAGGCCAGGGACACGAGCGACTTCGGAAAGGGCATCCTTCCGAATGACGCCGACCTCGCCGAGGAGGAGAAGGCCCTCGAGGAACAGCTCGAAGAGGCCAAGAAGGAGGGCGAAGAGCCCGAGCAGGAGCTCCTGATCGGCGACCTCAAGCGGATGAAAATCCACGAGCTCCACGCCCTGGCCGAGGGCGACGGCATCACCGGCATCGCCGGCCTCAAGAAGCAGGAGCTCATCTACAAAATCCTCGAACTGCGCGTCCTCCACAACGGCCTCATACGCGGCGAGGGCGTGCTCGAGGTGCTCCCCGACGGCTTCGGGTTCCTCCGCTCGCCCGACTACAACTACCTTCCCTGCCCGGACGACATCTACATCTCCCCCTCGCAGATACGCCGCTTCGGGCTGAAGACCGGCACCATCGTCTCCGGCCAGGTGCGCCCCCCGAAGGACAACGAGCGCTACTTCGCCCTCCTCCGCGTGGAGGCCATCAACCACGAAATCCCCGAAGAGCTCCAGGACCGTGTCTGCTTCGAAGACCTCACGCCCCTCCACCCCGACAAGCGGATCATCCTCGAGACCGGCCCGGAGGTCATCGAGACCCGCATCGTGGACCTCATCGCCCCCATCGGCAAGGGGCAGCGCGGCCTCATCATCTCGCCACCCAAGGCCGGCAAGACCATCCTTCTCCAGAAGATCGCCAACGCCATCACCGCCAACTACCCTGAAATCTACCCCATGGTCCTCCTCATTGACGAGCGCCCCGAAGAGGTCACGGACATGCAGCGCTCGGTCAAGGCCGAGGTCATCTCCTCCACCTTCGACGAGCCGGCCGAGCGCCACATCCAGGTGGCCGAGATGGTCATCGAGAAGGCCAAGCGCATGGTCGAATACGGGAAGGACGTGGTGATCCTGCTCGACTCAATCACGCGCCTCGGCCGCGCCTACAACACCGAGTGCCCGCACAGCGGCAAGATACTCTCCGGCGGCGTTGACGCCGCGGCCCTCCAGAAGCCCAAGCGCTTCTTCGGCGCGGCACGCAACATCGAGGAGGGCGGCTCGCTCACCATTCTCGCCACCGGCCTCATCGAAACCGGCTCGCGGATGGACGAGGTGATCTTCGAGGAGTTCAAGGGCACGGGCAACATGGAACTCGTGCTCGACCGCCGCCTGGAGGAGCGCCGCATCTTCCCCGCCATTGACGTCAACCGCTCCGGCACCCGCAAGGAGGAGCTCCTCCTCAGCCCCGAGGACCTCAACCGCGTCTGGATCCTCCGCAAGGTCCTCAGCGAGATGAACGCCACCGAGGCGATGGAGCTCCTCATCGAGCGCATCAAGCGCGCCAAGACCAACAAGGAGTTCCTCAGCACCCTCGGCGCGCCCAATTGACCATTGCCGATTGCCAATTGCCAATTGCCGATTTCAGAGCCCGGAACCCCGCGCCACCTTAGTTGTCTTCGGCTTTCCTCTTGGCCTGAAATCGGCAATCGGAAATCGGAAATGCTGAAGGGGAAGCCCACTCATGCCATTCTGGGGAAGACGCAAGGAAGCCCCCCCGGCCCCCCAACCCCCAACACCCGACACCCAGCACCCGGCCCCTCCCGCGCCCCCTGCCCCGGCTCAGAAGAAGGGCCTCTTCGCCCGCATGGCCGCCTCGCTCGGCGCCATACGCGACGGGCTCGCCAAGACCCGCTCCGTCCTCGCCTCCGGCCTCGGCGCCATCTTCGGCATCCGCGGCAAGATTGACCCCGAGAAGCTCGAACGGCTCGAAGAGCTGATGATCTCCGCCGACATGGGCGTGGACACGGTGACGAAGCTGCTCGACAAGGTCCGCGCCGCCTGGAAGAACCGCGAGATCGAGACCACCGACCAGCTCCAGGACTACCTGAAGGCCCAGCTCAAGGCCCTCCTGAAGCAGGAGGAGGTCACGATCGGCCACGCCGAGACGCCGCCCACCGTCATCCTCGTCGCCGGCGTCAACGGCTCCGGCAAGACGACCTCCATCGCCAAGCTCGGCCACCACTTCAAGACCCAGGGCGGAAGCGTGCTGCTGTGCGCCAGCGACACCTACCGCGCCGCCGCCGTGGAGCAGCTCACCATCTGGGCCGAGCGCCTCGGGGTGGACATCGTGCGCCACCAGCGTGGCGGCGACCCGGGGGCCGTGGCCTACGACGCCTGCGACGCCGCCCTCGCCCGCGGCACCGACGTGTTGATCGTGGACACCGCCGGCCGCCTGCACACCCAGGCCAACCTGATGAAGGAGCTCGAGAAAATCCGCCGCGTCATC
>VGYW01000177.1 GCA_016872875.1 Planctomycetota bacterium
ACGTCGGCGACGTACTCACCAGGCTTCGGCACGGCGACGTTCCTCCAGAGGAACTCTCCCCTCTGGCATCATCGCCGATTGCCAGGCGAAAGTCAAGAAGAAAACTCTGTAATGTTGCTACAGTCTCGATCTTGGTTACATTTTCGCGGCAACCTATAATCTGGTGACGAAGGAACTCGCGCCGGCCCTGGACCGTGCTCTCGCAGACCTGCCCCGACCGCCAACCAGAGGAGAGCAAGAGGCACAGGCGCTTTCGTGCCTCACCGCCGACAATCTTCTGGCATTGAGCGACCTTGTCCATCTTTTGCAGCGCGCTCTGAAGTACCGCACGCAGATGGGATTCCGCTATCCCCAACGATGGCAGATGGCCATTGATGAGAAGTGGGGCCTGAATAAGGTGGTCAATGGCGCGGACGCCGCGTTGATGTGTGGCTTGGGTGTCGTGCGGCGGGTACTCCAGGGCGAAACCGATATCTACCACCCGAAAGAGCCTCCTGAGGATTTGCACCTACGCGTATGTGCCGCGTGCGAGGTTTCTCACTACCCAAGGGCCATCTGGCGCCGGTTCGACCTCGGGGGCCACGAGAAGTACTTCCTGGCAAAATTGAGCTTGAGCATCGATTACCTTTTCCGTCCTAGCGGCCTCCGAGCGCAATTCCACGAAGTAGGACATATGATCTGCGATTTGCTTGTTGCTGAAGGCTGCCCGAAACAGAAGGCAGGTCTCGATCACTGCAGCTTTGTATGTTACCGGCGCACCCCCTCCGATACTGAGGCAGAAGAGAAGCCGGAAGAGAAGCTCGACGCAAGGCGCTATAGGGAAATGCAGGCCAAGAGGGAGACTGAGGCAAAAAGGTTCAAGGAGATATTCGCGGAGATGGTTTCCCTGTGTTTCCTGTACGGAACCAAGCCCCATGAAGCGAGGACCTACTTCCGCAGCTACGTTGGAAACTACTATCTTGAGCCAGTCAGCGTCCGCAAGGACCCTCGGGAGACCCTTCTCTTCATGACGGAGGTCTTGATAAGGGGCTTCCTGGCCATTGACCCCTTTGCCCAAGCTTACGGGCCTGAAACCGCGAGGGCGGGGGTTTACCTGTACGACGTCGGCAAGCACCCCGACTACGAGCTCACCAGCAGCGACTTGGCAGCGGCCAAAGAACGTTTTCGGGCTGCCATCAGGGATGCCGGGCCTTTCTTCCCCGAGTTCAGGCGTCTCTGCGCGGAGAGAAGCGAAGGCGAGCGATACGTCCTGGAGCGGTTTGAAAGGGTTTTCCGAGAGGCGTACGGCCGTGTGACTTGTATGTCACACGCCGTGAAGACAATAGTCACCGGAATATGCCACGACACTGAGAGGAACCGGAACCTAGGCATTGATCCGCCGGAGGAAGACGCTTCTTGGTTGCTTGCCTCGATTGAGGAAGGCTACAGGTCCGGTGCCCCTCTAGTCAGGGTTCTGTACGAGCATCCGAAGGTTCATCAAGAACCCAACAGGGCGAAGTCGCCTGAGGAGCATGGGCGGCTGGATTCCCTCTTCCTCATCACTCGAGTCCTGAGGGCACACCTCGCCTTCTCTTACGGCCCAGGCGCGGTAGATTTGGAAAAGGAACTCACGCTTGTGCGCGATCCTGGGACGGGCAAAGTCCTCGAGAAATACGAGCCTGATTTCGGGCAGACCTGCAATGGATTCAACAGATGGCTCCTTGATAGATCCTACAACGGCTTCGTGTCAGCGGACCTTGTTGCCCGGAGAGAGCGGATGCAACGGCGTGTAGTTGTGCTGAAGACATTGTGGGATGTTTCTGCCAACCTTCGGGCCAGACGCCTGAAGAAGCTGCTGGAGTGGGCAGGACTCGGCAGTTGATTCCTGGGGCATCCGCGCCCATCCGCGTAATCCGCGGTTGCACCCCTCTTGTCTGCTACCTCTGCCCCTCTGCTCCTCTGCGTGAGAAATCGTTCCGCGTTTCGGGTTTCGCGTTTCAGGATTCGCGGG
This sequence comes from Planctomycetota bacterium, assembly GCA_016872875.1. Next base: position 1,991 of record VGYW01000177.1, read on the forward strand.
GACTCGCACGATTCGCGGTCGGCAACTCGGTGTTCGGTTGTCGGGTATGGACTTGAGGCGGTCTTCGTCCGCGCCCATCCGCGTTATCCGCGGTCAAGACTCCTCTTGTCTGCTGCCTCGAGCTCTGCGGCAAGCACCGCACCACCGAGACCCTCGGCGCAGGCGACTGGATCCTCCGCCACCTCCGCGACGGCGACTCCGACGGCTTCTTCTACTACGCCATCTACTACACCGCCCAGGGCATGTTCCAGCTCGGCGACGAACACTGGGAGAAGTTCGCCGAACACCTCTATGGCACCCTCCTCAAGACCCAGCGCTCCGACGGCTCCTGGAGCGAAGGCCAGGGCAACGAAGCCCGAGCCGGCACCTGCTACTCCACCGCCATGGCCGTCCTGGCCCTGACCCCGGCGTACCGGCAACTGCCCATCTATCAGCGATAGCCTACCACGGAGACACGGAGAGCGCGGAGAAGAGGGGTCCAACCGCGGATGACGCGGATGGGCGCGGATAGGAGGGAGACCCGAGCCTGCCCTATCCGGGTAATCAGCGCAATAAGCGGTCCAGCCCGTCTTCTTGCCCCGAACCCCGTATTCTTTCCCGCGAAACACGCGAAACGACGCGAAAGAGGAATCCTTTCTCACGCAGAGGAGCGGAGACCGCAGAGGAAGAAGGCCCCTCTTCTGTACCCGAACACCGATAGCCCCTCTTCCCTCCGCCCGCCGCAGCCCAAGCCTTGATAGCGCAAGACTTTAGAGATTATCTATCCAGATCGGCTTGACAACAACAGCCGCGTTGTATATCATGTCTGTTGCACACCAATAATGATGTACAGGAGCCGAGAATATGGCAAAGAACATCGTGGGAACGCCGGCACGCGGCGAAGACTTCTTCGATCGCGAGGAACTGGTGGAAACTCTTTGGGAACGGCTTGACGCGGGGAACGTGTTGCTGGCCGCTCCCAGGCGGTTCGGCAAGACGAGTCTCATGTACCGCCTGCTCGACCAGCCGCGCCCCGGCTGGAAGCCGCTTCACATCGACGCCGAGTCGATCCGCGAGCCGGTGCTCTTCATCGTGGCCGTGCTTGAGACCCTGATGGCGGACCACCACATCCGCAACTTCCTGCTTGGCCAGTGGAGAAAGGCGGGGGCCTGGTTCCGCAGTCTCCTCGACGAGGCGGAGTTCACAGGCCCCTGGGACGTGGGCATGAGGATTCGCCTCAAGGACAAGATGGCACCGCACTGGCAGGAGCGGGGAGAGGCGCTCCTGCACGCTCTCCGCGGCTACGATGGGGCGGGAAGGCTCCTGCTCATCATTGACGAGCTGCCCGTCATGCTCTATCTCTTCCGCGACAACGATGTGAGCGATGCCGAGGCCCGCGCCTTCCTCTACTGGTTCCGCAAGTTGCGCACGGATCCCCGGGTGGGCCTTGCCAACTGCCGGTTCCTCATCGGCGGTTCCATCGGCATCGAGCACTACCTCTCCAGCCTCCGCGCAGCCGATTCGTTCAACGACTTCGAGCGCGTCTCCCTCGGCGAGCTGGCGCCCGACCGCGCAAGGCAGTTCCTGCGAGAGCTTCTGAAAGCCCGCGGCCTGCGCCTGAGCGCCGCCGCGCAGAAGCGCATTCTGGACCACGTGGGCGCGCCCATCCCATACTTCATTCAGTTTTTCGTCGCTGAAATCGCCACTGCCCGTGCAAGCGAGGCGAATGCGATCGGACCAACGCGGCTCGACGCCATCTACCACGACCGCGTGCTGGGCGCGGCCTGCAAGACCTATTTCCAGCACTACTACGACCGCCTCTGCCACTACGACAAGCCTCAGGAGCACGCGGCGAAGGCCCTGCTCAAGGCCATGGCCCTGGCGCACCCGCACCCAGTGCGCCGCGCTGACTTGCACACGCTTTTCGTCCAGACGCTCGTGGAGTCCGCCACGGATGACGCCTTTGCGCGCCTCATCGGCGACCTGGAGAACGACTTCTACATCCGCTACTCGCGCGAAGCGGATGGCTACAGCTTCGCCTCGAAGATCCTCTGCGACTGGTGGCGACGGTACTATGCGTTCTGAGCAGGAACGCGGGGCAGAGACGCCCCGCCTACAATCCGGGTTCGGATGTGGCGTGAAAGGACCGGACGGCGATGGCACCCGCTGAAGTATACAAGTACAACCCTCGGCTGATCCCTCCCGACGAGCTCCAGGCCACGTTCGTCGCGCGGGAGGCGATTCGCGACGACATCCTCGGCGAGCTTCGCGCCCGCGCCAGCGCGCCCGCCAACCAGCACTTCCTGATCATCGGCCCGCGCGGGATCGGCAAGACCAATCTCCTGCTGATGCTCCGCTACGGCGTCCTGGGCGACGAGACGCTCGCCAAAGCCTACCTGCCCCTCCAGACAGCCGAGGAAGAATACTCCATCGCCCACCTGCGCCACCTGTTCACCAAAGTCCTAACCCTCATCATCGAGCAAGCTCCCGATGAGGAAGTGAAGGGAAGGCTGGAGTCCATTGAGGCCATGGCGGATGACGACCAGGCGGCCGAGGCCGCCATAGAGGCCGCCCGAAGCTTCGCCCAGCGCTCCGCCCGAAAGCTCCTTCTCCTGGTGGACAACCTGGACCTCATCCTCGGCGACCAACTGCGCGACGACGCGCAGCTCGGGCGCCTCCGCGACATCCTCATGAACGAGGCGTTCCTCGTCCTCATCGGCGCCGCGCCCACCTACTTCGACGAGGTCAGCGGCTACGGCCGGCCCTTCTACAACTTCTTCCGAACCATCAACCTCCAGGACCTCACCCCCGACCAGATCGTGGCGATGCTCCGCAAGCGGGCCGCGTGGGACGGAAATCGCACGATCCTCGACCACCTCGATGAACTGCCGCCCCGCATCAAAGCCGTCCACCACCTCACCGGCGGCAACCCGCGCCTGGTCCTCATGCTCTACCAACTGTGCACCGCGAGCGAGCTGCCCGAGGTCCGCACGGCGGTCCAGGCATTGCTCGATGACGTGACTCCCTACTACAAGTCGCGCCTGGAACAGCTCCCCGCCCAGCAGAGGCGGGTGATGGACGCCTTTGCGCGGCTTGGCCGCCCCGCTACGCCCACGGAGCTAGCCGCCGAATTGCGCCTGCCCGTCAACCAGATCAACAGCATCCTTCAGCGGCTCAGGGAGACCGGCTTCGTCACCCTCGCCCCCCAGGAGCGCCGCAAGAAGACCTACTACATGGTCTCCGAGCGCCTCTTCCGCATCTGGCACCAAATGCGCTTCTCCACCGCCACCTCCCGCCGAATCCAGTTCCTCATCGACTTCCTGAGAATCTGGTACACCCCGGAAGAGTGGGAAATGGAAGCCGAGAGGCTCCTGACAGCCTACCAGATGCTGGCCGCAGAGAAGCGCTATGCTGAGGGCGGAAGGTTGATCGAATGTCTCAGCTACCTGGCAGACGCCGCCCCGGCTGCGGAGCCTGCCATAGGCATTGTAGCGCGCACCGTCGAAGCCTGCGTCGAGTCTGGCGACATAGAGCACGCTGAAGAGCTTCTAGAGGGCCAAAGGCAGCAGTACGAGCGCGAAGCAAAGCACCACGAACTTGCCTGGACATGGTTCCTCACATCCCACCTCCGCGCCGTTCAAGGGAAACCGCTGGATGAGATCAAGGCATTGCAGAGCGCCCTTGCTATCGAACCTGACTTGCATGACGCGCGCTTCAACCTGGGTGTGACTCTGGCCGAACTAGCCGCCAACAGGACTGGCTCGGAGCGTGAGGCCACTCTCAGCCAAGCTATTGCCTGCTTTCAAGCCCTAGCCGCGGTTGCTCCGAATAGGCATGACGCGCTCTACAACTGGGGGAAGACGCTGGAGGACCTAGCTGAAGAGAAGAACGGACAGGAGAAGGCCCGGCTACTCGAGCAGGCAATTGACAAGTACGGTCAGGCTCTTCGCGTGAAGCCAGACAAACACGAAGCCTTGGATGGCTGGGGCAGAACCCTAGGGCGCCTCGCCGACACCATGGAAGGCTCAGCGAGGGCGGATCTCCTTCAGCAGGCAGTCGGGAGATTCCAGGCTGCTGCGAGCATCGCGCCCAACGATCACGTGGTCCTCTACAACTGGGCGCTCGCACTCATGCGGCTTGCCGGAGAGCAGACAGGACCAGATCGGGGCGCTCTCCTGCGAGAGGCGGCTCAGAGATTCCGGGCAGCCTCGACGGCCAAACCAGACGCGTCTGACGCCCTGTACAATTGGGGCATGGTTCTAGCGGAGCTTGCCGAAGGCACGAGCGGGGTCGCGCGAGTGGACCTGCTGCAGCAGGCCATGGAGAAGTATAGGGCCGCTCTCGCTCTTCGGCCGGACATGCATGACGCTCTACACAACTGGGGCTCGGCCCTCACGCTCCTGTCCCTGGAGAGACAGGGGGCAGAACAGCAGGCCTTGCTCCGAGATGCTGTCGAGAAGTACCGGGCGGCGGGCGAGCTTGCTCCTCAGGACTATCAGCCCCTCCGGAACTGGGCGTTTACGCTGGCACTGCTGGCTGGTGACAAGACTGGGCCGGAGGCGTCGGAACTCCGGGGCGCGGCCGGCGAGAAGGCTTCCGAAGCCATCCGCCGCGCTGCCGGAAGAGGCGACCGAGAAGGAGTAGTCTACTGTTCAGCTCTCCTAGCACAAATCTCCCTCACCCAGTGCGCCTCGGCGATCGGGGACGATGACTACGGCAGCGCACGGGAAGCCTTTGCCCGGGCTCTCGATGCTGTAGGAAAAGCAGAGAAGGATCTCGTCTGGCATTCGATGGGCGCTTTCTGGTCATCAGTGGCCGGCGACACGTGTGCGAGAATCTGCCAGGAGTTCCTCGACATGATGCGCGCGCGGGGGATGGAGGGGGAGCTTGCGGTGTTGGAGCCGTACGTGAGGGCGGTGGAGTATTGGCAGAAGGGGCGGGATGCGGAGGTGCTGGACCGGCTGAATCCCGAGGTGCGGGAGATCGTGGAGGAGATCATCCGACGAGGTGAAGAGAAGAATGGTGTTGGGTGATGGGTGTTGGGTGTTGGGGTACGGAATCGAGCGGGCCCTATCCGTGCCCATCCGTGCCATCCGTGGTTGGGGCCCTCTCCTCGGCGGCCTTGGCGGCTTGGCGGTTGCTGCCTCTTCCTATCCGCGCCCATCCGCGCAATCCGCGGCTGCATTCATCTTCTCTGCTCCCTCCGCCCCTCTGCGGACTCTGCGTGAGAAGCGGTTTCGCGTTTCGCGTTTCGGGTTTGGTGTTTCAGGATTCGCGCGGATTCGCGTGATTCGCGGGGTCTTCTTCCACCAGCTATCCCCGCCGATCCGCGTCATCCGCGGTCAAGACTCCTCTTCTCGCCTGCCTCGAACTCTGCGGACGCCACCGCACCAAAGAAAACCTCGCCGCGGGCGACTGGATCCTCCGCCACCTCCGCGACGGCGACTCCGACGGCTTCTTCTACTATGGAATCTACTATTGTGCCCAGGGCATGTTCCAGCTCGGCGCCGAGCACTGGGACAAGTTCGCCGAACACCTCTACGACACCCTCCTGCGTCTCCAGCGGAGCGACGGCTCCTGGTCTGAGGGCCGCGGCAACGAGGCGAGAGCCGGCACCTGCTACTCCACCGCCATGGCCGTCCTGGCCCTCACGCCGGCCTATCGCCAGTTGCCTATCTATCAGCGATAGCCCTCGCTGGCCGCGCTCCTTCGTCCTTCACCCCTCTTGGCCCGACGAGCTGCGCGCGGTGTCCAACGTGTTGCGGGCACCGACCGGGAAGCGCCTGAGCAGCCGCGAGCAGTGGCTGAAGTGGTGGGAGGATGAGGGCAGCAGGGCTGGCTCTTCTGCCCCGTGTCCCCATACTTGGTCAACCTTGAGAGGGGGGAGATGAGCAAGTATGGCGGGGGCGAGTTCAGAGCTTCACAACGGGGTCCCTGGGCCGGAAGCGGTAGGCGGCTCCAAAGAAGGCGATTTCGTCGAGGACGGCGAGGCCGATGTCGAGGATGCCGCGATGGCTGTCGGGCAGGTTCTGCCAGCCGCAGGGGAACTCGACGGTTAGCGGCAGGCCGCCGCAGGCGTGGTAGACGGCGTCGCTCTGGTAGAAGACCTCGCCGGCGTAGAAGGTCGGGCGGCGGGGAATTTCGTACTTCGGGAAGCCCTCCTTGTGGCAGCGCATGCCCACGCAGGCGGCGAGCTGGTGGACCTTCTGCTTGTAGTGGGAGGGGATGAAGGCGGAGGGGGCGTCCACGAGGCTGCCGTTGTTGGAGTGCGAGAGGACGATGGCGTCGGGCATCTCGCGGCGGCACAGGCGCAGGAGGGCGTCGGTCTCGGGCTGGCACTCTGGGCCGAAGGGGGAGTCGTAGACGAGGTTCATGCCCGCGTCGTTGTAGTAGGTGCCGAGGATGCGGACGCTGTCGGGCGGGATGGGGCAGGTGAGCTTTGCGGAGGGCCAGGTGAGGATGATGCCGTCGCGGGTGAGGCCCTGGGACATCATCATGAAGTAGTCGGGGTCGCAGTTGATCCAGTGGACGTGGTCGGGGGCGCGCTCGCGGCCGTCCACGTTGAGGATGGGGATGAGGACGAAGCGGTGCTTACGGCCGGTCTCGGCGACCTTGGGCCATTCGCGGCCGAGGAGGTCTTTGCCCGTGACGAGGATGTTGAGGTAGTGGAGTGCGGCGACCGTGCCGTCCCACTCGGTGCCGTGGGCGTTGCCGACGAAGAGGAGCGACTGGCGCTTGCGCTCGCCCTTGCCGTAGAAGGCCGTGGCATCGCCGCCCGAGAGTGCGGAGGCGAGGCTCTTGGACGTGCGGCCGGGCAGGTCGTCGCGTTCGCCCCACGCGGCGGCGACGATGGGCCTGCCGCCCGCCGTGTGGCCGAGTTCCTCGACCTTCACGCCGTCGAGCGATTCGAGGAAGGCGCGGATCTCCTTCGGCTTCGTCAGCCACCAGGGCGGAGCGGTGGTGGGGTCCATGCCGGGCTTGGGGAGGGGCTTCGGTTCGTCGGGCATTGGCTAGCTCTCCATAGCATGATAAGCGCGAATCGAGGGAATCGAGCGAATCGAGCGAATCGAGCGAATCGGGAAGGAACCTGATGAGTGACGAGTACCGCGGCTCTTGGTCTCTATTCGCGTGATTCGCGGTTCATGTTGTCCTCTCCATGCTGCGGCCGATGGCCTGGAGCTGCGCGACGAAGGGCTGGGGGATGAGGCCGGACGTGAGGATCGGCACGTCCCAGGTCACGACGCCGCCCTTCGAGACGATGTAGCGGGTGTAGGCCGCGGCCAGGCCTGCCCTGAGCGAAGTCGAAGGGTCGTCGCCGAAGCGGGGCCGGTCGCCGCCGCACCAGGTGGAGCCGAGGTAGCTGAGGATGTGGTATTGAGCCTTGTGGCCGCCGCGGGCAACCCAGCGGCCGGGGCAGGTGGGGAGGGCCTCGGCGATCTCGCCCGCCGTGTAGTCCTCGTGTTCGCTGTGGCAGATGACGGGCACGACGACGCCGGGGTTGAAGGCCACGATGGCGTCTGGGTTGCCGGCCTTGAGCGCTGCGGCGAAGCTGGCGAAGTTCGGCTCGTCGGCGTGGCGGTACATCTCGTCGGCGAAGTAGCAGCCGTCAATCCACCAGCCGCGCACGCTGCGGCCCCAGCGGAGCGACCAGTCGCGGCAGATGGCCTCCCAGGAGCGCTGGAAGTCGGCGAGGCGACCGCCCACTGGCTCGCCGGGGAGCTGCCAGCCGCCCTGGGCGCCCCAGAGCCACTTGAGCCTGCGGCGGGCCTCGTGGTCGGCGGCGGGCGCGCCGCTGGGCAGGTAGGCCAGAAGCGGGATGCCGTGGGGCGCCAGGGCGCGGGCGAGGTCGGCCACGAGGTCGCGCCGCGAGCACCTGCTCGGCTCGATGCCCACCAGGCGGTCGTAGGTGGGGTTCGGCGCGCAGTAGTGCCCCGAGTTCTGCCCAATCGTGATGAAGTAGTAGCGGGCGCCGGTGGAGACGATCTGCTCGACGAGCCCTGGCACGTCGAAGGCGTCCACCTGGGCGTTCCATGCCTCGGCGGTCAGCTCTGCCCCGCCGTCCGTGCTCGGCGGCGCGCCCAAGTAGTGCGTGAACACCCCCCACTTTGCGTCGTGGAACCAGTCGGTGTTACTGCCCATAACTCCAAACCCCTTCTCCCAGGTCAGAACTTGTGAACGGGGCGACACAGCGCGTTCCTATCCGCCTGGAGGAGCCAGATGGTGTCGTCGCCCGTGAGAATGGTCACTTGCCCGTCGGGCGTGACGCAGGCGCGCGAGCCGCGCGCCGGGATGGGGTGGTTTGTGATCTTGACGGGCGGGTCGAACTTGGGTGCCGGGTCGAGGACTCCCCGGCAGAGCCAGGTGCCGTTGAGGGCCTCGTAGAGGAGTGCGGCGCGCGGCCCGTCGAGGATTAGCTGCGCCCCTTCGAACATGCCTCCTGGCTTCGCAACGTCGAGGGGCGCCGGGGCGGACCACTTCTGGCCGTCGGGCGAGGTCGAGTAGCAGAGGCCCTCCCGCCACGAGTTGAAGACCACGTGCAGGCGGCCGGCCGAGTCAATGGCCGGGTGCACAGTGCGGCTGTCGAGCTTGCCGCCACCCTCGAATTGGATCGGCTGGAACTCGCGGATGCCCTCTGGCGTATCCGCCGAGGCGACATAGGTGCGCCAGAAGAGCCAGTGGCGTCCGTTCGGCCCTTCAATGAACTCGGCGGCCCCGCAGGGCGAGCCGCCGATGGTGCCGAACTCGCGCCAGAACGCGACACGGATGGTCGGAACCGTGACAAGGACCGGCCTGGGGCGGGACCAGTCGCGTCCGTCCCGCGAACTCGTGAGCCAGAGCTGATACCCGCCAGTGCTCCACGGTGGCCAGTCGAGCCGGTTATTGAAGTAGGCGAGCCAGAGGGTGCCGTCGCGGCTGAGGTGGAGGGTCGGCTCGATGCTGTCGCCAATCGAGGTGTGGGGGAGCTGCCAGGGTTTGTCCCACTTCGCGCCATCGGCGCTGGTTGAGAGGAGGACCTTCTTCTCGCGCGAGCCGTAGGCGGCGAGCCAGCGGCGGTCGGCGAGGCGGACCAGGCTGGCCCGCGCCGGCGGGTGCTGGGCGAAGCCGCGGAGGTCCGTGAGCTTCCAGCGGAACGGGCTGTCGAGGTTGATGAACAGCCCGTAGCGGCCGTCGGTGGCGAGGGCAAGCTCGCACGTGCGCGTTTCCGGGTGCGCCGGCGCCGTGTAGGTGAAGGTGTAACGCCCTGGGACAGGGTAGCGGAGGGCATTGCCCGCCTCGATGGCCTCGCCGTCGCGGCGGAGGATGCCGCCTGCCGGAAGGCACTCGGTCTGCACCCACGCGTTGGCCTTGGGGCGAACGGGCGTCTTCCGCGTCGCAAGGTCCTCCCAGGGACGGAACGTGGCCTTGGCGGTGACGCGGTGGGTCCTGAACTTGCCGGGGGAGATTCCGGCCTCGACGTAGACGAGGTCGGCTCCTGGCGGGACCTCGAAGGCCTGGGAGACGACGGCTCGGCCTGGCGGCTTCTGCGCCCAACCGACCGAGCCGATGTGCGCTCGGCCCGTGCCGTCTGGCTTCGTGGGTGCCCAGCACGAGAGCTGCCCGCCGAAGCGGGGGTCAGTCTGCTCGATGTCGCAGGCGAAGTCGAGCGTGGCGAACTCCTGGCCTCGCGGGGGGCAGAGAGCGAAGAGCCAGTAGTCGCCAGCCCCTCTGCCCGACCCTCCGCAGGAGCGGACCAACGTCTTCGGGTCATCCAGGTTCAGGTCGAGCGTGGGCGCCAGGGGGGAGAGGGTGAGGAGCACGGGGATTCGCGGGAGCGCTTGGCCGGCAGGCAGCTTGTGGATGAGCGCGCGCAGCGGCACGATGTCGGCACTGCTCACGCCCGCGCCGCGGGAGAGCGAACGGGTGAGGCTGAGCCTCAGCCACGTCTCGATGGCGGCGAGGGGCTGGCCGAGCTGCTCCTGGGTGACGGCCAGCTCGCGTAACGCCCGGTGGGGGTAGAGAAACGTGGCCTGCCAGGCGGTGTCGGGAGCGACCTGCCTGCTCGCGGCGAGCTCGCCTAGGCGTTTGAGGAAGTGGGCCTCGAGTTCCTCGAAGGAGCCCTTGAGGACCGGGCAGAAGTCGGCGGCCTTGGCGAGCGTGGCGGCCGCGGCCTGGGGGTCCTTCAGCTCATCGCGCTGGATGACCCCGATGAGGCGGATGAGCCTCGCGTAGTCGCGCTCGTGATTGCTGCGTTCCACGGCCGGGAGTGGCCGGCCTTCCGCACCGGCCGGCTCCGCCTTGAGTGCGGCCAGGATCACTCCGAGAACGGATTGGTAGGCGCCGACGGCGCTCGGCCAGTTCTCCGCCAGTTGATAGGCGTGCGCCAGCCCGAGGCAATCGCCGAAGCAGTCGTCGAAGCCCATCGAGCCAATCCGCCCAGCCTTCACCGCGTCGTGGCACTGGCCGAGGGACCAGTCGGCCATGGGCTGGTATGCCTGGGCCATCGCCTCGTAGTCGCCGCGGGCGAATGCCTCGCGCGCTTTGCTCCGCATCTCATCGGGGTTGATGCCGCCCAGCTCCGCCGCCGAGGCGGAGCTTGTCAGAAGAGCAACCAGGCCTCCGAGCAGTACAGATGCTCTCATCGTCGTTCCCTCCTGACCCAAAGGCCGAGCCAGGACCGGTGCGAGACGCCCCCAGGACCGGCGTCACTCGGTCCAGTCCTCGACCTCCAAGCCGCGCACCCGGCGGAAGTCACTATCCGATGACACAAGGATTGCCCCTCGACCCAGCGCGGTTGCGGCAATCCAGAGGTCGTTCTCACCAAGCGGTGTGCCTTGCTGTTCGGCAGCAACCTTGATGTCCGAGTAGGTCTCCGAGATGTCGTCCGACACTGGCACGGAGGGGAAGAATACGAAGAGATTGTCTGCGGTGGCTTCGAGGCGGCTCCGCCGGCGTCCGCGCGGCATGCGCTTCAGGCCGAAACGCACCTCTCCGCGAACGACTGAGCTGATCAGGATGATGTGCGTCTGCATGGTGCTACGAACCCTCGCCGTAACGCGCGGGTGCCGCTCCATGAGACGGCTGAAGCTCACCGTGTCCAAGAGGTAGGTGGACACTCACTGGGCCCTCTTCGTCCGGTTCCTGACAAAGGGACTACCGTAACGGGCCGGGCGCTTTCCCTCCCTTATCAGCCGCAGCAACTCCTCGACATCCTCGTGGCTCACGTGTGGTGAAGCATTCAGGACATCGAGGATGTCTCGGGAACCTCCCTTGCGGCTCCCGAACGGGGTGACGAGGACGTCCGTTCCCTCCGGCAGGTCGGAGCCCTTATCCAGGAGGACCATTCCGTCTCTCACGACGCCTCTACAAATCGCTTCCGCCATGCGCATGATCTCCTTTCCATGCACTTTTCCTGGAAAACATTCTACCACTTCGCAGCCCTATGGCCAATACCCAGTGCAGTGTCCCTCACGCGCCGGTGACCAGGCGGTCCACGACGAGCTTGCGGAAGTCGGGGGAGAGGCTGGCGAAGTAGGCACTGAAGCCGGTGACGCGGACGACGAGGTCGGGGTACTTCGAGGGGTCCTGGTGCGCCGCTCGGAGCGTGTCGGCGTCGAGGACGTTGATGTTGATCTGGGTGCCGCCGAGGTCGAAGTGGGTCTTGATGAGGTTCTCGATGGCCTCCACGCCCTCGCGCTCGTCGGAGAGCAGGGGGTCAATCTCGATCTGGAGGGGCGCGGTGTTGCCGTAGGCGGGCTGGACGGCTGCGATGGCGGCGGCCATGGCGGTGGGCGCGCCGTCCCTGCGGAAGCCGGGGTCGGGGTTGGCGCCGTGCGAGATCGGCTCGCCCGCCCGCCGGGCGTTGGGGGTTGCGCCCAGGCCCTTGCCCATCGGGATGGTGTTGGCCCAGGAGAAGAGGCCGGGGATCATCTGGAACCTGCCGTGGGTGTCTGCCTCCTTGACCAGGCGGGTGAAGGTCTGAGCGATCTTGGCTGCCCACTCGTCGGCCCGCGAGCCGCCGCTGCCGTAGCGCGGCACGCTCTTCATCATCAGCCGCGCCCGCTCGCCCTCGGCTCCCGCCCAGTTCGCATCGAGGTGGGCCATCAGCTCGTCCCACTTGAGCCGCTTCTCCTTCTCGACGCGCTGCTCGATGGCGGCGAAGGAGTCGGCCACGGTGGCAAGGGCCGCTCCATCCAGACAGAGGTTGTAGAACTCAACGCCGCCCTCCGAGGCATCCAGCCCCTTCTCGATGGTGCCGTGGCAGAGGAGGTCGATGACCAGCTCGGGGAAGACCTTGCCCATGTGCTCCAGGTGAAAGACCAAGCCGTCGGCGATGGCCTGAACCGCGGTTTGGAGGTGTTGCGCGAACGCCTCCCAGAGCTTCGCCACGCTACGCCTTCCTTCGAGGTCGCGGAGGGCGACGTCGAAGACCTTGCCGAAGTTGATCTTCACGCAGTCGTTAAGGGTGTATTCGCGGCCTGGAATGGCGGACCAGTGGCAGCCCGAGTAGGCGCGGGTCCAGGCGAGCGCCATCGGGTAGCCGTTGCGGGCGAAGCCTGTGGCGGTGTTGACGATGCCGAGGAACTTGGGGATGCCCGTCTTGTCGGCAAGGAGGATTTCGACGCCGCGGCGGAGCAGCTTGGGGTCAACGCCCGGCCCGACGCATACGCCGACGTTCGCCGGAATCCGCAGGCGGTGTGCCGCTTCGAGGACGAGGAACGAGACAGGGTTGGTGGCGTCGCGGCCCGACTCGTCCGGGCCGCCGAGCTGGATGTAGGCGGTGTCGCGAAGAAGGAGGCAGGCGATGTGGAAGATGGCCTCCTCGTCGTAGCCCGCCACTCCGTGGCGGGAAGACTCCGCCGCGGAGCGGCGGGCCACTTCGCGCTCGTAGAAGGGCAGCAGCAGCGTGTCGAGGCGGCCGAGCGAGCCGGAGCCGTTGAACATCCGCGCGGCCATCTGATACCAGAGCATCCACTGGCAGGCCTCGCGGAAGGTCCGCGGCGGCTCAGTCACCAGTCGCTCGTTGATCTCCGCCAACTCGCTCAGGTTCCTGCGGACCGCTCGGCGCTTCCCGGCCTTCGCCATCTCGCGGGCGGCGGCCGCCGTGCGGCGAAGCCAGTCCTGCATGCCCAAGACGACTTGCTCAAGCCCCGCATAGAACTCGGTTTCTGGGCACGCGGGACGCGGGACGCGGGACGGGACCTCGTGATGCGTGATGCGTGATGCGTGAGAAGAAGCAACACTGGAACGGAGCGATTGGTAGTGGTGGATCTTGTCGAGGAGTCCGCCCCAGCCGAGGCGGAGGCCGATGGCGAGGTCCTGGCAGAAGTGCTGGGTCGCGCCGATGCCCGCGCCGAGCTGGTACTTGGCCTGGAGGTCACGGAGGTGCTGCGGCACCTCGATGTCGGGGTTCCAGTGCGGCTTGCGGTAGGACATGAAGTTCGCCATGTATGCGCCGGCCAGCGAGCTGTTGGGGTCCACATAGGGCGGGTGGGCGTCCATCAGCGCTCGGAAGTTCTCGCCGACGGCTCGTGCGCCGAAGAAGCCGCCGCTGGGGTGGTTGGCCTTCGGCTCGTAGCCCTTGAGCTTCACGTCGGTGATGGGCATGCCCGAGCCGCTGATGGTCTGGACCACCTCGCGGCGGTCGGGCGGCGGGAGCACCAGCGCCCAGTCGTCGTGGTCCATGCTCCCGATGAGTTGCCACTTCTCGCGGGTCTGGGCCTGCTTGGCCGCCCGGAGGGCGGCGAGGCGTTCGCGGTATGTGAACCTCATTGCGGCGCTTTTCCTCAACTCCTCTTTCCCCCTTCCTCGACTATCATCGCATTGCTGCCGACTCTTGTCAATGTTGGGCGAGGTTGCGGTGCCCTCCCGCATCACAGGCGCCTCCGAAGACTTGGGGGCTTTGCCCCCAAACCCCCAGGATTTTCCGCTTTACAGCCACCGGCACACCTGCTAGAATCGGGCTGCTGCCGCGGAGGATAGGGCTCCGGTGGGAACCGACCCTTTCGGCTGGTATGATGATCCGGACGACCTTTTTAGATCGATCTGATCAGGATCGCTTGCAAAAGGTAAAGGACCAGGCCTCCATGTGTGGAAGCGTGTTCTCTTCTTTTCTTCCACTT
>VGYW01000178.1 GCA_016872875.1 Planctomycetota bacterium
CGTTTCGGCGGCTAAAGCCGCCGGCTACCCACTGCTGTCCCTTCGGGACTGGGTTTTTGTGCCCTCATTTGTGGGGCGTTGTACTAAGTGTCCCACCCCAAGGGGCCCCAGGGCTGCGGCGGAGGTGTCAGCCTGCATAGCCGAGCCCCTGTTGCGTTTCCGCAGGCCCCTTGGGACGGAACGGCAGGGAGTCGAACCCTCGTGCTGGCGCACCAGTGGGAGGGCGACGCGCGGAACCCCGGCAGCGATGCTGCCGGAGCCGCTTCCGGCTCCCGAACGTGACTCTGATTATAGTCCGCCCAGCAGGGCCGTGCAAGACCATTCCGCCGGGTTCGGTGCCTCTCAGCGGGTCGCGCCCGCCGCGGCGAAGTGTTTGGCGATTTCGTCGGCGGGCAGGGCGCGGGGGAAGAGGGCCGCCTCGTCGAGCTTGCCCGCGAAGTTGGCGATGTTGTCGCACCGGCCGCCGAGGAAGATGAAGGTGTCGGGCGCGGCGCCCTCCCCAGCACCCTCACCCCGGCCCTCTCCCCGAGGGAGAGGGGGAGAAGCACCCTCACCCCCACCCTCTCCCCGAGGGAGAGGGGGCGGAGCGGCCTCGCCAGAAATCTCCTGCTTGCCGTCGAGGTAGACGGTGACTCGCTTGCCGTCGCGGACAAGGGCGACGTGGTGCCAGGTGCGGAGGGGGATTTCGGTGGTGCCGGCGAGGAGTTCTTTGGCGACGTTGCCGCTGAAGAAGATGAGCTTGCCGGCGGCGCTGGCCTTGCCACCGATGCCCAGGTGGTCGCCGCGAGCCTCTTCCCCCTCTCCCTTGGGGAGAGGGCCGGGGTGAGGGTGCTTTCCACGGTCGCCGTCGGCGCCGCGGGAGAACATGTAGCCCGTCACCTCGCGGGCTTCGGAGGGCAAGCCGTTCCAGAACCAGAACTCGACGGTGTAGGTTGACCCAAGCCCTTCGACGGCGGCTCTCATGCGCCCGCCGGCGAAGTGGGCGCAGCGACCGATCCGCCCCTCGAGATACAGAGCGATGCAGTCCTCGTAGGTGCCGGGGCAGTTGCCCGTCGCATCGGCGGCGGGGGTCCAGTTGATCTCCTCCATACGCCAGTAGGCAAGGGGCTTGGAGGCGAGGATGGCCTCGGCGTAGGGGCCGCTGGCGACGGCCAGCTTGCGGCGCGGCTTGCCCGCGGCCTCTTCGAGGCATTGGAGGACGGTTTCGACGATCTTGGGCTCGGCCTGGACCTCGAGGCCGGCGGTGCGGGCGGGCCAGGTGGTGTAGCCGCCGAGGGTGTGCTGCTCGGGCGGCGGGATGTAGCCGTCGGCGCCATTGGCCAGCTCGATGTTCATCGTGGGCACCAGCGGGCTCTGGGCCTTGAGCTTGAGGCCCGTGATGCCGAAGACCTCGCACGGGATGGCCGTGATGCCGAGCTCGCCCACGCGGATGGCCTGGAGCTTCAGCTCGCGCGTCGGCTCGTCGTGGAGGTAGACGGCCTCCTTCGCGTAGACCTGTTGCTGGCTGCGGGGCACAGGGCCTTGCATCTTCGAGATGATCTCCTTCGCCCAGGCGAGGCGCTTTTCGTCGGGGATTCGCCGGCCGAGCTTCAGCTTCTGCTCGCTGGCGGCGACGGTGGCCGAATCGCGGTACTCGATCTTCTTGCAGGCTTCGGCGGCCACCTTCGCCACGGCCTCGGCGTATTGCTGGATGTTGATGTCCTTGCGGGGCTGACTGTAGTCCATCCAGTGCAGGTCGCCCGCGGTGCCCTGGGACAGGATGGCTACGCCGCCGCCGAGCATCTGGGCGAGCTTGGCGCAGAAGATGCCGAAGTAGTCGGAGGAGACCGCTCCCGCCCCGAAGTAGTGCATCGAGAAGTTGGCGAGCACCGCGATGGGCTTGCCATCGGGGGACTGGACGGCGAGCAGCGTGAGATCGGGGTCAATCGGCCCCGCCGGCCCGACGTGGTTGGGGCTCTGGTAGCCGGGGTGCATCATCGCCCGGATGTTCCGCTGGCCGAAGGGGTCGGTGCCGATGCGGTCGGGGCGGAGAATCCAGCGGCGGCAGTTCGTGTGCTCGCGGGCGTCGGCAACGGCCCAGCCCACCTTCGCAGGTGCCAGATTCTTCGCCGCCTGCTCGATGCCCTGGACTATCCCGTCGCGGAGCACGGGCACGTAGTCCTCCTGCACGCCCGTGCCGAGGGCGCCCATCACGGAGGGGGCGGAGTGGGTGTGGACGGCGGAGATGAGGATGTGGCTGGTGGGGATGCCCGCGGCCTTGGAGGCCAGCTCCTTCGCCTCGTCGCAGAACTCGCGCGTCATCATCAGCGTGTCCACGATGGCGAAGGCCACCTTCGTCGTCCCGTCGTCGAGGACGAGGCATCGGGCGTGAAGCGTGCCCGCCGGCCCGCCGGCCTTGCCCTCGAGGAACCCGCCGCTGACGACGACGGGCCATTTCTTCGGCATGACGTCCACGGCGCACGCCCCGGCGCGAAACGCCTTCCCGCCCTCCCCTGCCAGTGCAAGGCCCATCACCGAGAGGCCCACGATCGCACCCAGGAGCACCCAGCCGGTTGCCGTTGCCATGGCCTTCGTCCTCGCAAGAGCGCCGCGGTTGATTCCCCCCGGGACAAAGCATATCATGGGGCCGGCCGCCAGGCAAGGGCGAGGACTATCGGGCGGCAGCTCAGGAGTTCATGGCACACGCAAGCTCGGCATATGACTTGATTGTGGTGGGAGGCGGCCCGGCGGGCAGCTCGGCGGCGCGGCGCGCGGGGCTGCTCGGGCTGCGCACCCTGCTGGTGGAGAAGGAGGCGTTCCCGCGCTACAAGGCGTGTGGGGGCGCGCTGTCGGAACCTGCCCGGCGCCTGCTGGACTTCGAGTTGCCTGCGGAACTGTGCGGCCCGCGGATTCTGGGGGCCAGGGCGCACTACCGGGGGCGTAGCGTCGAGTGCCGCACGCCATTCCCCCTCGCCACAACCATCGCACGGGGCGCCTTCGACGACTATCTGCTCCGCAAGGCGCAAGAGACCGGGATAGAGGCCAAGACGGGAGAGCGGGCGATCGGCTTCACCGAGAACGCCGATGGCGTCGAGCTTCAGACGAGCAAAGGGGCCTATCGAACGCGCTTCCTGGCCGTAGGCGAGGGCTCGCAGGGGCGCCTGGTGCGCCAGGTGAGGCGCAAGGACCGCCCCACGGAGTTCGCGGCCTGCCTGGTGGCGGACGTGGAACTTGGCGAGGAGGCCGTGACGGCGCGCTACGGGCATCTCGCGGACATCCATTTCGGGGTGGTGCCTCTCGGCTATGCGTGGGTGTTCCCCCACAGGCGGCACCTGGCCGTCGGCGTGGGCGGCCTCAGCAGCGGGCTGCACGGCCTGAAGGAGCGCCTGACGGGGTTCCTTGCGGCGCAGGGGCTTCGCAGCGACGGCCCGCTGCGGGCACACACAGTCCCAGTCGGCGGCAAGAGGCGAAGGAATGCCACCGCGCGGGTGGTCATGTGCGGCGACGCGGCGGGATTCGCGGACGCCTGGACCGCCGAGGGGATCGGCTACGCCATCCGCTCGGGCCAGCTTGCAGCCGAGGCCGTCGCCGCGGCAGCGCCAGGCCAGGCCGCGGCAGAGACCTCTTCGGCCTACGCGGCGGCCTGCCGGCGTGAATTCAGCCGCGACCTGAGGGATTCCCTCCGCCTCGCAACGCTGCTGCACGGGAGCGCGGGGCTCGGCTACCGCGTATTGTCGCGGAGCGCGAAGGCCCTGGGCAAGACCCTCGAGCTTCCCGCCGGCCGAGCCGCGCCCGGCCAGGTGTTCCGCTGGCTCGCGTGGCGGCTCCCGTGGATGGTCCTGGGCAGCTTGCGCCGATAAGCGGACGGATTCGGCAGCCGTAGCTGTTGCCGCGGCGGCGAGAACGATCAGGACCGCGTCATCAACTGCTCCTTACCATTCTCGCTCCCACGCTCCGCGTGGGAGCGCAAGGGACACGACGCTCCGCGTCGGCCCGGCGGGACGCAGAGCGTCCAGAGCCTTGCGTTCCCACGCGGAGCGTGGGAACGAGAAGACTTGGCTACACGGACAAACACGGACAAGCACGGACGGGCGGTTTCTGTCCGTGTAAGTCCGTGTTTGTCCGTGTCTCCTACGGCGCCGCAAGCACCTCAATGTCCTTGAACATCACGTGGACGCCGCCGCCGTGCATGCCGAGTGCGAAGAAGCCCTCGGTGCGGCCGGGGTCGTTGGGCAAGTCCACGGTCTTGTGGCCGTTCATGGTGACGGTGAGGTGGCGGCCCTGGGCGACGACCTCCACGTCGTTCCAGTCGCGGGGCTTGAAGTGGTCCTTCGGCAGCTTGCCATCTGGCTTGGCGACCCAGGCGCGGCCGCCGACCTCGAAGAGGCCGGCGTTGTCCTTCTCGGGGTCAATCTCCACCTGGAGGCCGCGGACGCCCTCCGAGGTGGGCAGCTTCTCGGCGCGGATGTAGAAGCCGGCGTTGCCGGCGAGGACTTTGTACTTGAAGCGGAGCGTGAAGTCCTTGTACTGCTTCTCGCTGAAGAGGATGCCGTAGCCGGGCTTGTGGGTGCCGTTGCCCACGATGGCGGCGCCCTCGACGCTCCACTTGCCGATGCCGTTTGACGCCCAGCCGCTGAGGGTCTTGCCATCGAAGAGCGGGACGATGGTGCGCCTGCCCTCGGAGAGCGCCTGGGCGCGGTCGGCGAGGGCTTTCTCGGGCCTTGTGTCGAGCACCTTCTGCATGGCGGCCTTCACCGCCTCCTTGTCCGTGCCCACCAGGGCGTCGGCGAGCTTGAGACACGCGAGAATGGCTTCGGCGCGCACCTGGTCGTCGCTCAGGTAGCGGGTGGCGATCGCGAGCGCGGCGGGCTCCCTCGCCTCGGCGAGGGCGGCGAGGAAGGCGAGCTTGTCCTCCCTGGCCTTGATGAGGGGCGCGGCCTGTTCGAGGCGCTTGGCGGTGCCGGCCAGGCGGAGGTAGCCGCGCAGGGCGATAGCGCGGTGCGTCGGCTCCTTGGCCTCCTTGGCCAGCTTGAGGAGGTCGTCGGCCGCCTCGTCGGACGGCCAGTCGGCGAGTGCTCGGACCGCCGCGTCGCGGGCGGCCTCGTGGGTGCCGCCAGCCCACTTGCGCATGACCGCCAGGATGTCTGGCCCAGAATCGCGCCCCAGGAGCCGCAGGAGCGCGGGCACCTTGCCGGCGTCGGCCCCCTTCATGGCCTCCATCAGAGGCCCGACTCGATCGGTTCGCCGCGTGATGCGGCTCGCCAGCTTGGTGGCCGCGTCTTCGGCGGCCTTGGCCTCGGCTTCGTCTTTCGCCGTGAGGATGTGGTCTATGAGGAAGGGGAAGTGGTTCGGCTCGGCGAGCGCCCCGAGGGCCTTGAGGCAGGCGAGGCGGACCTCCCCGCCCTGCCTGCTCGCGAAGGAGTTCAGCATTGGGACGGCGTCGCGGAACCGGCGGGCGGCGAGGGAATCGATGAGCTCGACGGCCAGAGCCGTCTCGCCTTTGTTCACGGCGCCGGCGAGGGCGACCACCATTTCCGGACTCGTGCTGCGCTCGCGCAGGGTGGCGATGGCCTCCTTGGCCGTCTGCTGCGCGGCTCCGGTCCCCTCGGCCGCGAGGCGGGCGAGGAGATCGAGGGTGGTGCGGTTGCCGAGCTGGCCCAGGGCGCGGATGGCCGCGAGCCTCACCGGGTCGTCCAGGCTCTCGGTGAGCTTGGTCACGGGCTCAAGGGCCGCCGCGTCGCGCCGCTCGGCCAGGGTCTCGATGATGGCCACCTGCGCCTGCGCGTCGGCCTTCTTGAGGAGGCTGAGAAGGGACGCGGCGAACTCCTTGCCGGCGAATTGCCTGGCGAGCGCTCTGGCCGCTCCGCGCAGTTGGGGGTTCGGGTCGGTGAGCGCCTCGATGGCCATAGGCGCCGCCTTCTCCCTGCGGGTCTTCACGAGGCCCGCGAGGGCGGCGATGCGGAAGAGCACGTGCTCCTTCTGGCCGAGGGCGTCAAGGTAGATGGCATCGGCGGCCTTGGCGTCGCCGGCGGCGGCGAGGGCGTCGGCGCAGCGGAGCTGGGCGTGGCAGAGGGCCTCTGCAAGCTCTGTAGGCGAGGCGTCTCTGCCCCGCGTCAATGCGGCAGCGGCCTCGGCGGTGCCTATCTTCCCCAGGGCGCGGATGGCAGCCTTCGCGTCGGGCGTGCCAATGAGCTTGGCGAGGGGCTCGACGGCCTTGCGGTCGCGCCGCTCGCCGATGGAGTTGATGACTCCGGTACGAAAATCGCCTTGTGCCTTGGCCAGTGCGTCGCGGAGCGCGGCGGATGCGGCGTCGCCAGGTATCTGCTCCAGGGCGCGGCGGGCGTCGTCGGCAATCTGCGGCTCGGCGAGCAGCGTCGCCAGGAGGGGCACGTGCTCGTCGGTGCCGATGCGTTCGAGCATGCGGCAGATGAACTGCTTGGCGGCGATGGGGGTCTTGGGCTCCTGGAGGATGGCCACGAGCTGGGCCGTGAGCTCCTTCCGCTGCGCAGCGGCGTTTGATGACTGGTCAACCAGGGCCTCGATGGCTACGAGGGGGGAGATGTCCTGCCCATAGTCGTAGCTCCGTAGTTGCTCGAATGCCTGCTTCGGCTCCATGGTGGCGCCGAATGCGGCGGCTGCGAGGAGGGCGAGGATGATATTTCGCCCCTTCAGGGCTACGGGTTGGGTGGGTCGCCTGTTCCCAGGGCGTTGCCCTGGGCTGATATAGCACGCCCCTTCGGGGCTGAAGACTGGAGCAGGGGAAACCATTGGGTGGCCTCCTCATAGGGTCCACGGGGCGCGCATGGGGCGCGAGAGGAGGCGGGTGGCCTCGGGGTCGCTCTCGAACCGCTCGGCGATGGGGTCCCAGCGGAGCCTGCGGCGGACGCGTGCCGCGATGTCGGCGAGCATGCCATAGTAGGAGGCGAGGTGGCCCGCCTCGACGGGCGAGACGGGGTCGGAGCGCTTGCGGACGGCTTCGACGAAGTCGGCCTGGTGGTGGTCGCTGTGCTGGAGGCGGAGGTCGCCGGGCTGGAAGGCGGTCTGGAGGAGCGAGGGCGGGTCGGCGGCGATGCTGCCGCGGTCAACGTGCACCCAGCCCTCGTCGCCCTCGAAGCGGCAGCCCTGGGCGCAGGGGTGGCCGTTGTCCGAGAAGAGCATCCGCAGGCCGCTGGGGTAGGCGAACTCGGCGCTCCAGCCGTTCACGTTGTCGGTCAGGCCCAGGTTGCGGTAGTCGGCGGTGCAGGCGAGCTCGAAGGGGGCCGCGGCGAGTGCGGGGCAGCCCCAGTGCGCGATGTCGAGGTGGTGAACCCCCCAGTTGCAGATGAAGCCCACGCAATAGTCCCAGATGAGATACCAGCCGGGCCAGTCGAGCCTCGCGCGGTGCCAGGGCTTCATCGGAGCCGGGCCGACGAACATCTCGTAGTCGAAGCCCTTGGGCACGGGCTCGGGCGCGATGGGGCCGCGGTAGCTGGGCTGATAGCTCGGCCCGGGCGCCCCGACCTTCACCGTGCGGAGCTTGCCGAGGTAGCCGTTTCGGGCCAGCTCGCAGGCCTGGCGGAAGCGGCGGTCGGAGCGTTGCTGCGTGCCGGTCTGAAAGACCCGCCCGTAGCCGCGGATGGCGTCGCGGATGGCCTGGCACTCGCGGACCGACACCCCGAGGGGCTTCTCGCAATACATGTCCTTGCCCGCCTCGGCTGCGCGGATGCACATTATCGCGTGCCAGTGGTCCTGCGGGGCGATGATGACGGCGTCGACGTCGTCGCGGGCGAGGACCTCGCGGAAGTCGTTGTACGCCTCGCAGCCCTTGTAGTCCTTCTCGGCCCGCGAGCCGTAGTGGTTGTTGACGAGGGTTCGTGCGGCGTTTCGCCGGCCCTCTTGCACATCGCAGACCGCAACGACCTGGACGCCCTGTTGGCCGAGGAATCCGCGCATCACGCCGGTGCCCTGTCCGCCCGAGCCGAGGAGGCCCACGCCCACCCGCTCGTTCGCGCCGCGGGCCGCGGCAGGGAGGATGAAGGGCGCGGCAGCCGCCGCTGCGGCTGACCGCACGAACCCACGCCGGCTCACAGCCGCCATCGCTGACGCCTCCAGCTTGATCTCCGCTCCCTTTTCTGGTACACGCTCTTGCGTATCACTATACGCCGTTCTCTCTTGGCGTCAAGGCGGAAGGAGCCAACACCAATGCCCAGGGTCCTCATCACGGGCGCCGCGGGCGTCCTCGGCAGAACCGTCACGTCGCTCCTCGAACAAGAGCCGGGCATCGCGCTCAGGCTCACCGACATGGCCCCATTGGACACACGCCACGAGTTCGTGCGGGCCGACCTGGCGAATTGGGAGGAGACGAAGGGGTTGTGCCAGGGGGTGGACGAGGTGCTTCACGCCGCGGCCATTCACCCCTGGAAGAAGTACTCGCCGCAGCAGTACGTTGACTGCAATATCAAGGGCACGTACAACATGACCCAATGGCTCCACGTCTCCGACATCGCAATGGCCCACGTGCTGGCGCTCAGGAGCGAGCTGAGGAACGAGGCGCTCATCATCGCGGCCAAGGTGCCCTTCACGAGGGCCGATGCCCCGGCCCTCCTCGCGGATGCCCGGCCAGTTATCCTCCGCTGCTTCCCCAAGGCGAGGCTGCTGGAGGAGCGCGGCATCCAGCTTCCCAAGAGGATTGACCGGGGCTTACGGTTGGGTTAGAATGCGCCGCCATGGAGGAGTCGAGCACCATCTACCGTCCCCCGCCGTCCATCGCCGAGGCGATGGGCAAGGTGCAGACGAAGCGCGAGCTGGCCGCGCTCTTCAAGCACCTGCGGCTCCGCGCAAAGAAGGGCCTCGGACAGAGCTTCCTCGTTGACCACAACCTGCTGGACTTCATGGTCCGCGCGGGCGAGGTCGGGCCGGAGGACGTGGCGCTCGACATCGGCTGCGGGACCGGCCTTCTCACTGCCCACCTGGCCGACGCTGCGGGCAGGGTGGTCGCCATCGAGCTCGACAGGGCGCTCTTCGCCATCTGCTCCCGATACCTGGCGGGGCGGGCGAACGTGACGCTGCTGTGGGGCGACGCGCTGGCCTCCAAGCACGCCCTCTCCCCAGCCCTCCTGGAAGCCGTCGAGAAGGCGCTTGCGGAAAAGACACCCGCTGTCTTTTGTGCGGAGCACCCGGAGGGCCGTGGACGGCAAAAGACAGCGGGTGTCTTTTCCGCAGACACAGGCGGGACGCCTGTGCCACCGGCACTGGTGGCACAGGCCTCTGGCCTGTGTGCCACAGGCAAGATGCCTGCGCCACCGCGCCGCACAGCCGAGGGCGGCTGTGCCACACGGACGCTGCGGGTGGTCTCGAACCTCCCCTACTCCGCTGCGTCGCTCATCGTGCCGAACCTGCTCGAGAGCGGGCTGCCCATCGCCTCGATGGCCGTCACGGTCCAGAAGGAGGTCGCCGACCGCATGGCGGCGTCGCCGGGCAGCGAGGGCTACGGCGCGCTCTCGCTCATCGTGCAGGCGCACGCCGCCGTGGAGGTGCTGCGAAGGGTGCCGGCGGAGGTCTTCTGGCCCAGGCCCAAGGTGGTGTCGGCCATCGTGCGCGTCGCGCCCGACCCGGCGCGCAGGGCGGGGATACGCGACTACGGGGCTTTCAGGCAGGTCGTCCGGGCCGCCTTCGCCCACCGCCGCAAGACCCTCGCGAACTCGCTTGCGGCCTCGGGGCTTCTGGGGGGCCAGGTGGAGGACCTCCTCGCCGCCTGCGGCCTGGCGCCCAACGCGCGGGCCGAAAGCCTCGGCCTCGAAACCTATCTGATGCTGGCGAACCAGCTCGGTTCCCTTGGCCTGGGAGGGAGAAGAGTCGAGGACGAGGACGAGGACGAGGGACGAGGACGATTGTAGAGAAGCCAAACCAGAGGAGACCCGGATGCCGATAGAATCGCGGCTCGATGACTTCACGCGCGAGGACCCGTGGCGGGTGTTCCGCATCATGGCGGAGTTCGTGGACGGCTTCGAGCTGATGGCGCGGGTGCCGCGGCCGCGCGTGGCGGTGTGGGGCTCGGCGCGCACCGCGCCCGGCTCGCTCCACTACGAGCAGGCGCGCCGCCTCGCACGCCGCCTCGCCGAGGAGGGCTACGCCATCGTGACCGGCGGCGGCCCGGGCATCATGGAGGCCGCCAACCGCGGCGCCGCCGAGGCCAACGGCCACTCCGTCGGCCTCAACATCCTCCTCCCCTTCGAGCAGGCCGCCAATACCTATGCCACCTACAGGATGGAGTTCCGCTACTTCTTCTCCCGACGCGTCATGTTCGTCAAGGAGTCCAGCGGCATCGTCGTCATGCCAGGCGGCATCGGCACCCTGGATGAGTTCTTCGAGGTCCTCACCCTCAAGCAGACGGGGAAGATCGAGAGCCTGCCCATCGTCCTGTTCTCCGCCAGCTACTGGGGCGGACTCCTCACCTGGATGCGGAACACCCTGCTTGCCGACGGAATGATCTCGGAGTCCGACCTGTCCCTCTTCGAGGTCGCCGACGACGTGGAGGAGGTCGTCAAGCTCCTCGCCCGCGGCAAGGCTCGGGAGAAGCAACCGCAACAGAGCGGCCTTGGACTCGCGAGAAAGCCCGCTGAGCAACTGGAGAACCTGGGCCTCAGATAGCTCCAGCTTCACAGTAGACATTGGCGATGGCTTCTCCGTGCGTCACCTGACGCCTGCATTATACCACCAGCACGGAGGCGAGGGAAGCAAGCTCGGCCGCTCAAGAGTCGCGCGGGGCGCGTTCAGGGATTCAAGTGCGGTAGGATGGCGCGCTCGATCACATCGTAGCACTCCCGCCTCATCCTCACCAATTCCTCGCGTGTCGGATCATAGCACTCGTATCGGGCATCCTGCGATCTGTCTTGAAGCCTGCGGTACTTCACATACAACGGCTGGAGCAGCGGCGAAGTCCTGATCAAATGGTTGCGCGTGCCGTGGTCAGCGGGATGCCTCGGGTGGAGAAAGGCATCCACATAGTGGACAGCAGCATAGAACAGGGCAGTCACCGCCCAATCGCGATACTGGGGACGGTCGAGGAGTTCCTCATAGAAGGCTCTGTTGGCCCCCGCTTGCGCAAGGTGCTTCTCACGCGTGGCCATCTATTCCGGTCTCGCTTGGCCTGTTTGCTCCGTCCGCTGATCGAGCGCCGGCAGGAACCCGGCGCTGAGAAATCTCTCGACCCGTTCCGCAGGAATGACGCGGAACTCCAGTAGGAGTTCGGGCAGTGCGTCCATCAGTTCGAGCTCCTTCTCTGCCACGCGCTCCAACGACTCGTCAGTATAGTCCGACACCGCGGTGACGACTCGAATGTAACGGCCTTGCGGGTTCCAGAGAACTGAGCAGACTTCGGGGAGTGACCCAATTGTGGCCTCAATCGCTTGGATGGCTTCCAACCGTTGCTCAGGTGCGTGCCCGGCCGGGATGAACTCACCCTGAGGGAGGTTGCCGTTAGTTGTGGGGCTTGCCATTTTCCCCATCGTAGGCCTGCCTTTCGTGTCCAGCGGGCGTCAGTGATCATCGTCCGCCTTCATGTTGGATTGTACATGCGCGTGGAAGGGAACGCAAACGGCATCCCCAATGCACATCTACGGCCTTGGCGCGGGGGGCAGCGAGGGGCGCGGCTTCGGGTGGCCATCGGAGGTCCAGACCAGCTTGGGGTCGGGCTGCCAGGCGCAATCGAAGAAGCCGGCCGCGTGGTAGCTGTTACTGTCGTCGTAGTCCGGCTCGTCGCTGTAGATGATGAAGTCGGGCAACAGGTCGTACTTGTGGTTCTCGCCGAGCTTTTCGCCGTAGTGCTGGCCGTCGTAGACGACGATGTAGCGGTCGGGCGCGAGGGGGTTGGGGTGGATGAACATCAGGCCGGTGGTCTCGCCGGCCTTGTAGGTCTTGCCGAGGAGCTCGTAGCCCTCGTCCGTGAAGCGGATGGGGAGCTTGGGGGCCATCTTCGCCAGCACCGCATTCGTCTTCGGCGTCCCGAAGAGGATGAGGTTCGAGCGCGCCATTTCGGCGTCGGTCACGCTCGTATCGGCCACGACGTTTCGGAAGCCCTTGGCGAAGCTGTACCACTCCTTCTGCACCTTGCGGGCGAGGGTGCGGTTGCGCTCGGTGGCCTCCTTGTCGCCCGCGGTGCCGTAGACGAGGTGGAAGCGGGCGTTGAAGGCGTCCTTGATCGGCCCGCAGAGGGAGGGCTTCTTGCGGAGCGGCGTGGCGGCCACGGGCGCGAGGTCAATGGCGAACTTGCCTTCGGCATCGGGCTCCAGCTTCCGCTCCTTGCCGTTCACCGTGGCGGCGAGAGGGGCCTTGGGGTCGGCCAGCTCCTTGGGCGGACGGAGCGTGAGGCGGGCGACATTGTTGGTGGTCAGGTCGAGCTTGTTGCCGGGCTGAAGCGTGGCGTTGGCCTCGGCCGGCTCGCCCCAGCGCTCGAAGGCCTCGATGTTGAGCCACCAGGCGCGAGTGTAGAGGAGAGAGTAGGACTTGAAGCGGACGTTCTTCGGGGCGGCCACGCGGCGCTGGGACTCCATCCACTCGAAGGCCTGGGGCGTCGAGAAGGACTCGTCGGCGATCCAGTGGCTCTGGCCGTCGAGCCGCACAAGCTTGGCCCGCAGCTCCAGCCGCGTCATGTCCTCCACGAAGCGATATGCCTGCGCGGGGTCAATCAAGACGTCCGCCGTGCCCTGGAAGACGAGGAAGGGGACGTGGAGGTAGTTGTGGACGTGTGGCGCGCCCGATTCGAGGTCGAGAAGGTGGCGCTTGAAGGGCTCGACCTTCGCGGGGTCGAAGTCCTTCCACAGGTAGTTCCTCGGCCTGCCGCAGAGCACGATTCCGCCGGCCCAGAGGTCCGGGTAGTGGGCGGCGAGGGTGTAGACGCCCGCACCGCCCATCGAGTAGCCGATCACGAACACGCGGTCGGGGTCTATCTTCACCTTCTCCCCCGCCAGCCGCAGCACGTGCAGCGTGTCCCACTCCCCGATGCTCTGGAAGTCCGTGTTCGAGCGGGCGAATGGGACGACGATGAGGTATCCGCGAGCGTTGGCCTGCTCGGTGAGGCCGGCGGAGACCTCGTGCCAGTTCGTCTTGTCGAGCCACGGGGCGTAGCCGTGGAGGTAGACGATGGCGGGCAGCGGCTTGCCCGTCTTGGCCGCCTGGGGCACGTGGAGGTAGTAGGGCTGGGGCGAGTCGTCCTGCTCCGCGAGGTAGGCGAGCTCTTGGACGCCTGGCTCGACGGGCGGCAGGCCCTTCCCCGCGTCCAGGCGGGCCAGCCAGTCGCTCGCCGTCTCGAGCTCGCGGTAGACCTCGTCGGCGGCGTAGGAACGCGCGTCCATGCCCTGCTGGAGGAGGATGGCCTTTTCGATTTTCAGCAGGACGGCGCCGTGGGCGTCGCGTTCGACCTTCTTCGCGCTCGACAGGCCGACCGTTCGCTTGTGCAGCTCGGCAGTCCACTGGCTGAGGTTGCTCGGGGCGTAGACGGTCTTCGAGACGAGGCCGAGCTCCTTCCCCTCGTAGCGCACCTGGGCCACGAGCTTGAAGAAGGGCGACGTAGAGTCCTTCGGGGGGGTCCAGGCCATCTCGGCGGGCGCGGCGGCGAGGTCGGCCAGCTTCGTCGGCGGCGCCTTCAGCGTTTCCGCCGCCTGGCCCTTGGAGTCCTGGATGGCGACCGTGGCGCTCACTTGGCCGTCGCAGAGCGGATAGCTCCCCTCTACGGCGAAGGCGACCTCCGCGGCCCGCCCCGGCTGGACGAACCGCTCGCGCGCCAGCCCGATGCCCAGCGACGGCAGGATGAAGGCCTCGGGGCTCGGCGTGGGCGGGGCCTCCGCGCCCCGCGGCGCGACCGGGAGGGCGATGACCACCTCGTCGGCCTTCGCCGCCCGCTGCCCGGCCTTGAGGCGCACGAGGAACTGGAGATAGCGTCCGTCCGAGCCGAGCTTGAGCAGGCACCGGGCGCGCTGCCCCGCCTTGAGCGCGAACGCGTGCTCCGCGTTGCGCGGCCCGAGGCCGAACGGGTCCTTGTCGCTCCGAATGGCCTCCTTGCCGTCGAGCCACGCGCGCGCCTGCCCCGTGTGGGTGAGGGCCAGCGTCAGCTCCACGTCCTTCTTCGCCACCAGCACTGCCGCAAGATAGAAGGCGGACTTTCCGAGCGGGAGGCAGCGTTCCTTGAAGTTCAGCACCGGCTCCGCGAAGGCCGCGGCCTTCCACTGTGGGCGGGGCGTCCCTGCCCCGCGTCCGGCGGCGCCACCGTCAGCAGGCTTGGCCGTCCCCTCGCCGCCCAGGAAATCCTGGTCAATCTGCGCGTCGCGCAGGAACCCGAACGGCCCGGCCACCAGCCACGAGGTCACATACCCCGACGCCCCCGGCGCGAAGAGCAGCTCGGGCGGCGCCTCGCCCTCGCCGTGGGCGGGGCCTCCGTGCCCCGCGACGGCCAGCGCGGCCGCGAAGGCGAGCGCCGCAAGCATAGAGGTTTTCGGTTCTCGGTTTTCGGTTTTCGGTTTCAACCCAGTCCCCTTCTTCTCTGCTCCCTCATCTGCCTCTGCGTGAGGTCCCCTTCTCTCCCCGCCTCCCCACTCTACCAGCGCGCCGCGCCGCGTTCAAGTCCGCATCCCCTTGCCCACCCCAGGCCGCCTGGTCAAGCCCAAAGTATAAAAAGGAGACTTGCCACCCAACCAATCCATGCGCTCATCCTGGCCTGCACGGAGCGTGCTGTCAAGGGCAGGCACTGCGGACGGGTTAGATTGGCAGGGGGTCGGCCTCGGCGGCCGCATAGAGCCTGCGGCCCTCGCGCGCGGCTACGGGCGCCACGCCCCAGCCCTCCTCCAGGCCTCGGCGGGCCTCGGCCAGGGTGTAGGGAAAGACGTCCACGCTCACCCCTATGCGGCTCGGACGATAAAGCGGGATGCGCTCGTGGAACGGCAGCGGCGAGTCGCGCAGCAGCACCAGCAGGTCGGCGTCGCTCGCCGCCGTGCAGTCCCCGCGGGCGAACGAGCCGAAGAGGACGACGGCCAGGACCTCAGGACGGGCGCGGAGCGACTGCGCCCACCTGGTGAGGCGCTCGATCACCTCTTCACGGTTGACGCGGAAGACTCTTATCACACCAGTTCACCACCTTCTCGGCGTCGGCGATAGCCTGACGCGCATCGGCCTCGGTGAAATAGCGCCGCGGCGCACCCGCAGGATGGGCGTCCGGGTAGCGGGGCGCGATGTAGTGCCTGTCCAGCCGCCGCGCAGCATCCCTCAGCTCATCCGTCGCGCCCGCTGCCGCGGGAAGCGCCTCGATGGCATCGAGGACCGAATGCCCCCACACGATGGCGCCCTGGCTCAAGTGAAGCGCTTTCACCGACTTTTCGGCAGCCTGTTGGGACGCGAAGCAGGCCCAGTTGAAATCCCCCATCGTCGCGCTCTTGCGCGCGTGGTCAAGGTCCCACTTCGCCTCCTCCATCCAGTCCCGGCTTCGGTTCACAGGTGAACTCCGTTCTCCTGCGCCACCCCCACGGGCATTCTACCCCTCCCGCGGACCGGAGTCAACTGGTTTGGGCGATCTCGGTCTTTGACCTCGGTGTGTTCCACGGCCTTTGCGTCTGCCCCTGCGATCTGATACACCAGTGGCGCGGGGCGCGGGCTCACCGCCTCATCCCGCCTCTGTGCCGCGCCAAGACAGAAGGAGAGGGCCGAAGATGTCGAAGACGAGCAGGTGGTGGCCCTATATCCGGGCAATCGGCAAGGCTCTGAGGATCCCCGGGACCGACATCGGGCCTGGCATCCTTGTGGACATGCAGGACAAGCTCGACCCCGCCGAGCACAGGGCCTCTGTAGCATTGAGCCAGAAGCCCAGAGCCCAGTGCCTGGCACCCATAAGCCTCGGGCGCATAAAGACTTATGGGTGTCAGGCACAATGCCGATGATGGGCCCCACTCCGGCCGGGCGCAGGCCGCAGGGGTTGTCTTGGCCGCTCCGCTTCCTGCTGTCGCCCACCTTGTAGCGTCAGTGTGACGACGGGGCTGCCCGCCGCCTGCCCGACGCGGCTCGCGGCG
>VGYW01000179.1 GCA_016872875.1 Planctomycetota bacterium
ACGAACCAGGTGAGCGTTTGGCCCCAGGGGTAGTCAAATGACCAGTGCATCGTCGCTACGTGCCGCGTCCCACGTGCCGCGTGCCAGGACAAGGCAGATGGGAACCTCTCTTGGCACGCGGGACGCGGGACGCGGGACGTATCTCCTTACAGGACAGGATGTTTCGGCTTTTCCGGCTGGCGCAGCTTGGCCGGCCAGTCGGGCGGCTCCACCGCGTCGTCCTTCAGGATGTCCGGGCCGAAGAAACCCACCACGAGGTCCGCGAACTCGACCGGGTTGAAGCCGAAGCGCAGGTTCAGGAGCCAGACCACCCAGAGGCCGAGGGTGTAGCGCTCGGCCACCTGGGTGCCCCAGCAGGGCTTGACGGAAGTGTCGTATTCGCGGCCAGTTACGAATATGCCCTTGGACTCGATCATCGGGGGGGCGCCGGCCCACTCCTTGCCCCAGGAGAAGGGAACCCCTTCACCCTTCTCGATTTCGGAGCCGGCGGCGGTGTAGCGGCCGTGCCAGCCGATGGAGTAGAAGGTCTGCCCCTCGCCTCCGCCCAGGACCAACCAGTCCGTCATCCTCAGGCGGATGTAAGGCACCGGCCCGGCCACGCCGGTGCTGGCGTCCCAGCAGTCCGCGAAGTCGAGCCAGCGCTTGCCCCAATAGGACTGCGTCTGGTTGGCGCACCCGGCCGCGAGGAGGGCCAGGAAGAGCGCGATGCGTGACGCGTGATGCGTGATCAGAGGAGTAAAGTTCATTGCTTGTCGTCCTTTCGTTGCCAGGTGTCGTCGCCGAGGAGGTCGTAGGTGGAGAGGCCGACGAGGAAGTCGGTCAGCTCGACAAGGTTGAGCTCGAGACGCAGGGCAAGGAGGAGCGTGGCAGAGACGCCGGCCCAACAACTCTCGGCCAGGCGGCCGCCGGGGCCGGGCTTTGTGGCGTCGTAGCTGCGGTGCGTGAGCACAAGCCAGTCGGTATGGACCGTGGTGCCCGCGGTCTCCTCGTGGTTG
Organism: Planctomycetota bacterium; assembly: GCA_016872875.1. Next base: position 996 of record VGYW01000179.1, read on the forward strand.
TGGTAGATGGGCAGGCCCGCCGCGAGTGGCACACCCGAGCCCGCGGCGCGATAGCGCCCGCGCCAGCCGTAGCACACCGGCTGCGCGTAGCCGTTGCCCAGCACGAAGAAGTCGGTGAGCTTCGCCCGCATGTAGACGTGTGGGACGAGGAGCATGTGCCAGCGCGGCTTGCGCTCGACGATCGGCTTCCCGCTCGTCGGCTCCAGCGCGTAGCCGGTCGCCCTGGGGAAGAGGAACGGCGCGACGGGCCAACCGAGGCCGGCCTCGGCCTCCATGCAATCCGCCAGGTCCGCCCCGCGCCGGGCGAAGTACTCGCCCACCGGCGTCGAGCACCCGCCAGCCACGGCGCACAAGGCGACTACAAGCAGTCTGCCGCTTCGCATTGGGCTTTCTCGCTCCTGAGGGGCAGAGAAGAGATAAGGTAAAATGATTACGGGTAAAATGATAAGAATCAGAATCAGAATCGGAATCCGAACCCGATCTCTTCTCTTATCATTTTACCGCTCAATCATTTTACCTCAAATCTCCTCTTGTCTTCTCCTCTCCTCACTGAGCCACCCCCGGATTCCGTCGGCGAAGGACCTCGAAGAGAGGCAACCTGATGCCGCCCGCCCTCGCTGCGCGGCTCAAGAGGTTGCCGAAGAGCGACTCGACGACGAAGATGAGGAGCGCCACCTTGAAGAGGGTGGGCCAGCTCTTCTCCTCCTCACGCGACTTCTTGACCTCCTGGACCACGTCGCGCTTGGCGCCCTCGACGAACTTCAGGCGCCCCGTCGGCGCCGCCGCCAGTATCTTCTCCGGGTCCTCCATCGTGATGAACGACTCCTTGACGTCCAGGTTCACCCCGAACCCGCCGCTGTTGGTGAAGGCGGGGTCGGCAGCGACCCTGTAGATGCCTGGGCGGTCGGTCTGTGCGAAGACGCACTCGGCGTAGCTGCCCTTGAGCTGCGCCGGGAGCGTGACCGTTCGCCCAGGCGGCTCATCCGAGGGGATGGTCACCTCCACCTTGTCCTTGTAGTGGGCGGCGATGGCCTGGAACTTCACCTCGTCCTTGAGCCTGAAGGAGCTTGCGCGAACGTCGGCCCCCGATAGGTAGTAGGCGATGCCGTGAACCCAGGGGAGGAAGGCGCGGCGGAGGGGGAAGTTGCCCCACTCGGCGTCGCAGGCGCTCGTGAAGAGGAGCACCTTGCCCTTCTCGAAGACGCCCTCGACGAGCGCCGGCTGGCCGTTCGTGAAGCTCTGAAGGACTACTGCGCTCGGCTTGAGCCGCGAGCGGTCAGTGCCCCAGCAGAGCCAGAAGCGCGCGGCCCGCAGGTCGAGCTTGGCCCTGAAGAGCGGGTGGCCCTCGCGGGTCTCGCCGAACTCGAAGGTCTGCTTCTTCGCCGCGTCGCCGACGGGCTGGGTGAGGGTGATGGGGAGGAAGACCCACTGGTTGTAGCGCTGGGGGTTGACCTTTCCGCCGAGGAAGACCATGAGGCTGCCGCCCTCGCGGAGGAAGTTCTCGAGCTTCACGAGGTCGGCGCCGTCGAGCGACGCCACGTTGCAGAGGACCACGGTGCGATAGTCGTCGAGCTTGACGGCAGGGAACTCAGCGGCGGACACGATGCGGGCGTCAACGGGCGGCGGGCCTTCGGCCCCCGCGGCTGCCCCCCCAGGGCTGAGGGCGTTGCCCAGGTAGAAGGTCTCGCCCAGCGGCCCGATGGCCGAGGGGTCGCCGTCCACAACGAGCACCTTCGAGCGCTCGCCCACCTGCATCGTGAGGAAGTGCTGGTCGTCAATCGCCAGGGCGTCCTCCTGGAGGCTGAGGACGCAGCGATAGGTGCCCGCCGGGCCGAGGCGGGTGGTGAGGCTGACGGGTGTGGGCGCCCCTGGGCGGACCGCGAAGGTCTCCTGAGCAACGGGCTTGTCGTTCACGCTCAGCGTCGCAACGTTCCCCGGCGAGCCGGCGCCCACCGCCCACACCTGAGCGGTCACGGTGCACTGCTCCGGGCCTGCGGCTGACACTGTGGCTGACTCGATGAAGCAGTTGGGGGAGCCCTTCCGCCCGAAGCTGGTGATGCACACCGTGGCGTCGGTGGCCACGCTCCTGAGGAAGTCGCTCTTGAGCATCGCCTCCCAGCCCGATGCCTGAAGATCGGTTAGGAGATGAACCTCCCTGCGCCGTTTCTGCTCCTTACTCTCTTCACTCGTCGTCGTCCTCGTCGTCGTCGTCGTTCTCGCCTCTTTGCCTTTCTCCCCGCCCGCGTCGGCTCGTCGGCCGACGATGCGGAGCGCGGCGGTGAGGGCGGGGTGGACGTTTGTGCCGAGGAGCGAGGGTTTGGCCTGCCTGAGCGCGGCCCGCGCGCGCTCGTGGTCGGCCGTCAGCTCGGGCACCAGCAGCTCCTCCTTCTCGTTCATCAGCAGCACGGCCACGTCGTCCCCGGGCTTGAGCGTGCCGATGAGGCCGAGTGCGGCCTCGCGGGCAGCCTCGAAGCGGGAGCGCCCCTTGTCCACGTAGCGCATCGAATACGAGTTGTCGAGCACGATGGCCATCGAGACCGGGGCGTCGGGGCTGAGCTGCGTCTCCTCCCGCGACCTGGTGCAGCGCGCCATGCCCATAGCGATGATGAAGACGAGCGCCATGCGGGTGAGCATGAGGAGGATGTTCTTGAGCCTCGTGCGGCGCACGGCCTTCCTCTGGCAGGCCTTCAGGAAGCGGATGGAGGGGAAGTCGATGATCCGTGCCGTGGGGCTTTGGAGCATGTGGATGATGACCGGTATGGCGAGCGCGGCCGCGCCCGCGTAGATGAAGCTCCAGTGCGTTGGGGTGAAGCCCCACATGGGAAGCCCTCAAAGGCGATTTCGGATTTCGGATTTCGGATTGCGGATTGGCACACGAAGCGGCGCGTGGCATTTGGTTCTGAAATCCGAAATCCGAAATCCGAAATCCGAAATGCTCATCGTACCTTCTCCCTCCTCGTCAGGTACGCGCTCAGGAAGGAGGCGTGCGGAGTTCGGGTGTTGATCGTCACGTAGTCAATGTTGTTCTCGTAGCAGGCGCGCTTGTAGAGGGCGATGAAGGCCTCGAGCTCCTTCCCGTAGTCGTCCTTGAGGTCCTTGGGCGCGATGCGGATTTTCTCGCCGCTCTCCATGTCGCGGAACGTCGCCACCTTCTCGAAAGGGAAGTTCAGCTCGTGGTCGTCGAGGACGTGGAGGACGGCGACGTCGTGGCGCTTCTGGCGGAAGTGTGCGAGGCCCTTCACCACCTGCTCGGGGTCGTCCATGAGGTCGGAGATGACGATGATCAGCCCGCGGCGCTTGATCAGCTCAGCCATGCCGTGGAGGGCGGTGGCCGTGTTGGTGCGCTTGGCCGGCTTGTAGCGGGCGAGGGCGTCGAGCATCGCCCTGAGGTGCGAGAGGGACGAGCGGGGGGGAAAGTAGTCCTCGATCTTCTCGCCGAAGAGCACCATGCCCGCGCAGTCGGCCTGCTTGATCACCACGTAGGCCAGGCCGGCCGCCAGGTGGCAGGCGTACTCATATTTCGTCACGCCGTTCGAGCGGTAGGCCATCGAGGCCGAGGAGTCCACCAGCACGTAGGCCTTGAGGTTGGTGCTCTCCTCGTAGCGCTTGATGTAGTAGCGCTCGGTGCGGGCGTAGACGCGCCAGTCGAGGCGCTTCAGGTCGTCGCCCTTCACGTATTGGCGGTGGTCGGCGAACTCGGTGGAGAGGCCCTTATAGGGGCTGCGGTGGGAGCCGGTCATCGCCCCTTCCACGAGCGCGCGCGAGGTCAGCGAGCAGTGCTGGAGGTGCCGCAGCGTGTCGGGGTCGAGGAACCGCGAGCTGTCGGCCTTCGCTGTTCTCATGGCTCCGGACCTCCCGCCACGGCAGCCAGAAGGCCGTGGGAATCACGAGTGGGGCTTGCCATTCGCATGGTTGATCTCACGGGGCTCGCACCAGGTGGGGGTAGGGTCGCTCAGTCTTATCGATCCACACGCGGAACCCTGCGTCGCCTGCCCGCACGAGCATACGCCCAGAAACGTGCATGGCTAGAAGCACCTCTTGAAGGGAAGAATTGGCACCCGCGGTGGAGTCAATGAGAATCTCGCCCAGGATCTGCCTGTCTGCCGCCTTCTGGTGGCGTAGCAGCTCTGGGGTACTCAACTCAGTGACCCAGACGTGTTTGGGCATCCTCATGCTGCGGTAGAGCGCAGCAGAGCCTGCGGAGAACCCTCCTGCTGAAGTCGGGGACCTTCGCGCTGCGTTGCCAATCCCAACCTTGAACTGGTTAGACAAGCGCAGATAGGTCCTTCGCATAAGCCGGCGCAAAAGGGCTTCGTCCAGAAACGCATCCTCGTCCTCAGTGTAGAACCCTATGATCTTGTTAGTGTTCCTGAGGATCACATCGACCCATTCGAAGACTTGATCCGCCTGCATCGCGACGCTTCTGGGCGCGGGAACAAGTATGCCAGCCACATTCCCCTGGATTGAATAGCCATCCTTTGACCTGCTGACCTGCAAACCCATATAAGGCCCGTAGGCGTCGTCGTGAACGTAGAACCTGCCTATCCAGTCGGAATTGTAGCTGTACCCCTTGGAGCCTTCCCGAGGCGGCTGAAAATCGTGGCCGACAACAGCGACGGCGTGCGCGCCACGAGTTGTGCGGAGTATGGCCAGCACAGGAAGCTCTGACTCCACGTAGGCGTGAATGATCCTGGCCATGTGTTCTGGAGCGCGCGGCCAGGCGTTGGGGAAGAACAGTGGCGAGTACCCCATGTCCCGCATGGCTTGGGAAATCTGCTCCGGCGTGAGTCCCCTACGCTGTTGTCCAATCGTTAGATACTTCGTCGCCATATCAGTTATGCGGGAGGGTCTGTACCTCGAAAGGCCGTATTTCCGCCACATGTAATGGCCTATAGACCAGAGGGCCGCCCCCGCGCATACGTTGACGTTTGTGTCTTGCTGGATGAACGGCGCCCCGCGGGCCGAAAGCTCATTGCCGCTGAGGTTCACCGGCATGTCGATCTTGCAGGTTATGAAGCCTGACACTCCATCGTCATTCCATGGCCGTACGATGGTGCGGCCGGTAAGGAAACCCGGCACTGGCGGGATAACGACGAAGCCAAGGTATGCCTGTGCCTGCTTGTTGTTGAGACGGAGCAGATCCCTTCTTCGAATCTCGCATCGGAAGAAGTGAAGGCGGACACAATTCCTGGGATACTCGGTTAAGCCCCTACAGTAGAACGCTCTGAAGACATCGAGGTAGTCCTCGTCGAAGTACTCGCGCTCGAACACCACAGTTCGGCAACCAAGTCTCCTCACGCCAGCCAGCACACTGGCCAGCGGAACGCGCAACCAGCCCGATGATGCCGGTGTGCCATCGTAGATGTGGCGAAGGACACCGACTACTGCGTCAGCCCAGTCATCATCTGGTTGGACTGCGAGGATCCGGATATTGTCGTACAGGCCCAGGAGATCGATGGTTTGCTGGTCCACCGTTTTCTTCGCAATCTGTCGCGGTAGTCTCCGGGTTTCTCGAGCTGCTCGCAGGGCTGGAACACTGTCGCGCTATCGAGTGACCAGGACGTCCTCGTATCGCCGACGAGCTGCTCGCTTTTCGGCCTCGATCGCGAGGAGTCTTTCGCTGACCTGCTTCGCGATTCGCGCAGAGACTCTACTGAACTGTCTCAGGAATTCCTGTGGGTCCGAATACTCCTTGGGCTTTGCGGGCCGGATGCCCATGCCATGCTCCTTTCTCCATCTTTCCTTATGGCAGCGAGCGCGCCGCCAGGTTGCAGCAGCCCTCCATAGGGGCATAGAGAGGTCCCTGGGTATCAAAGTACCATATGCCCATATACATGTCAAGGGAGAAAGCGGTTTTTCTTCGTTGTGGAACCTGCGTGCTCGAACTGCTGCCCCGGACACGAGAGTGGGGCCTGGCCATCAGGCCTTGCTCTTGAAGGCTTCGATCATCTTGGGGATGACCTCGAAGAGGTCGCCCACGATGCCGTAATGGGCGAAGGAGAAGATGGGGGCCTCGGGGTCGGTGTTGATGGCGAGGATTTTGCCGGCTTCGGCCATGCCTGCGCGGTGCTGGACGGAGCCGCTGATGCCGGCGGCGATGTAGAGCTTGGGACGCACGGTGGTGCCGGTCTGGCCCACCTGGTGGTCGCGGGCGATGTAGCCGGCGTCCACCGCGGCGCGGGAGGCGCCGACCTCGCCGCCGAGGGTGTGGGCGAGCTCGCGGACCAGCTCGAAGCCCTCGGATGAGCCGACGCCCGCTCCGCCGGAGACGACGACCTTGGCGCCCTTGAGGTTCACCTTGCGCTCGGCCTTGACCCGCTCGACGATGCGGACCACGGCGGCCTCGGGGCCGAGGTTGGGCTTGACGCGGACGATTTCGCCCTTCCGGGCGGGGTCGGCCTGGGGCATGCGCATCACGCCCTCGCGCACGGTAGCCATCTGGGGACGGTGCTCGGGGGTGACGATGGTGGCGATGATGTTGCCGCCGAAGGCGGGGCGAATCTGGTGGAGGAGGTTCTTGTACTCGGTCTTGCGGACCGGGTCGGTGTGGTCGCCTATCCGCAGGTTGGTGCAGTCGGCTGTGAGGCCGGTGCGGAGGCGCGAGGCCACGCGGGGGGCCAGGTCGCGCCCGGCCGGGCTTGCCCCGAAGATGACCACCTCCGGCTTGCGCTCGGCGATGACCTCGCTGACCACCTGGGCGTAGGGGAGGGTGGTGTAGGTGGCCAGGAGGGGGTCGTCGGCCAGGTAAACGGCGTCGCAGCCGAAGGCGATGAGCTGGCTCGGCTGGTCGGTGAGGCCGTGGCCGCAGAGGATAGCGCCCAGGGGCTGATGGAGGGCGTCGGCCAGTTCGCGCCCTTTGCTCAGCAGCTCGAGGCTCACCTCGGCCAGCTTCCCGGCGTCCTGCTCCGCGAAGACCAGCACTCCGCCCGAATGATCGCACATGCCCGCATTCCTCTTTGTCAAGTCCCCAGCCCAGTCAGGCCCACGTCACCACTGGGCTTGTCCCAGTGGGGCGATGATTGGCCAGTATAGCGCCGCGAATCCCCCCTACCCCCTCCCGCGCCCGCCGCCGGCGGGCGCGGGAGGGGGTAGGGGGGTGGGCCGCCTCGTTAGTACAGCCCCCCACAAATAAGGGGACGAAATCACAGTCCCAAAGGGACAGCAGTGGGTTGCCGGCGGCTTCAGCCGCCGGACTCGGGCGGGACAACCCGTGAGTCCCGAAGGGACGGCAAAAAGACGGGACCGCCGTGCCGAGGGGCGCTGCCGTCCCTACGGGACTGAACCGTGTGCGCGGGCTGGTCCGGCGGCTGAAGCCGCCGGCAACCTACTGTGCTCCCTTCGGGAGCAAGACACAAGAGACCCCACGATTTTGTCCCCTTATTTGTGGGGGGGCTGCAGTTAGTTTCCAATCCTTCGCTCCACCGAGGCAAGCTCGGTGGGGGCGGGAGTCAATCGAGGACGTGGTCCTCGATGAGCTCGTGCATGAGGGCGGCGACGCCCTCCTTGGTCGGCTCGATCCTCTTGTGCTCGGAGGCGACGAGGACGATGCTCTCGATGTTCTTGACTTTGGTTGGGGAGCCTGCGGCGCCGCAACGGACAACGTCGGCCGCAACGTCGGCAGGGGTCCAGATTGGGATGAGGAGCCCCTGGCGCTCCAGGTCGGCGATGAGGGGGCCGGAGCGCTCGGCGAGGAGGGCGGGGTCGGGCTTCCCTTTCTCGGGGTCGAGCTGGAAGGCGGCCTTTTCGCGGACCTCGAGGGGGCTGCGGGCGCGCTTGAACCGGGCGGCGAGCTTGGCTCGGCGCGGCCGCGGCTCGTTCGCCTCGCCGACGACGGTGAGGAGGCAGGGGAGTGGGGCTTCGACGACCTCGTAGCCGCCCTCGATGAGGCGGCGGACGCGGATGCGGCCGGGGGCCAGCTCCAGAATCTCCTTCGCGTATGTTACCTGCGGCACTTCGAGCGCGCCGGCCAGTTGGGGGCCGACCTGCGCGGTATCGCCGTCAATCGCCTGGCGTCCGCAGAAGAGGAGGTCGAAGTGCCCGATGCGGCGGATGGCGCAGGAGAGGGCGTAGGCGGTGGCGAGGGTGTCGGCCACGGCGAAGGCGCGGTCGGAGAGTAGCGCCACGGCGTCGGCGCCGCGCATCAGGGCCTCGCGCATGGCCGCCGCCGCGCTCGGCGGACCCATCGAGACCACCGTCACCTGCCCCCCGTGGGCGTCGCGCACCTGGAGGGCCATCTCCAGGGCGTTGAGGTCCTCCGGGTTGAAGATCGCGGGAAGCGCCGAGCGGTTCACAGTGCCGTCGTCGTTCATCGCCTTCGCGGTGATGTTCTTCGTGTCGGGCACCTGCTTGATGAGGACGACCATCTTGAAAGGCATCTGTTGACACCTTTATCGTGCAAAGGCGTTATTCGAGCGTGTTTCCTGACGCGTGACCCGTGACGCGTGACAAGAGAAGAGGCCAGCTCCCTCCCTCTTGTCTTCTCACGCGTCACGGGTCACGCGTCACGCAGCCCTCAGTCTCGAAGCTTCCCGACAAGGATCGATGCATTGTGCCCCCCGAATCCGAAGCTGTTGCACATGGCGACGGGCACCTTCATCTCGCGGGCGGCGTTCGGCACGTAGTCGAGGTCGCACTCAGGGTCGGGGTTCTCGTAGTTGATGGTCGGGGGCACGATGTCGTGGGCGACGCTGAGTGCGGTCTGGATGAGCTCGACGCCGCCGGAGGCGCCGAGGAGGTGGCCGATCATGGACTTTGTGGAGTTGATTGCGAGCTTTCGGGCGTGGCCGCCGAAGACGCGTTTCATCGCCCGCGTCTCCATCGCGTCGTTGAGGGGGGTGGAGGTGCCATGTGCGTTGACGTAGGCCACGTCGGGGGGCGCCAGGCCGGCGTCGCGTATGGCGATGGCCATCGAGCGGGCGGCGCCGGTGCCCTCGGGCTCGGGGGCGGTGATGTGGTAGGCGTCGCAGGTGGCGCCGAAGCCGAGGACCTCGGCGTAGATGCGCGCGCCGCGTGCGCGCGCGTGGTCGAGCTCCTCGAAGACCAGGATGCCGGCCCCCTCGCCCATGACGAAGCCGTCGCGCTCGCGGTCGAACGGGCGGCTGGCGCGGGTCGGCTCGCCGTTCCGTTTCGAGAGTGCCTTGCAGGCGATGAAGCCTGCGAGGCCGAGGGGGGTGATGGTGGCCTCGGCGCCGCCCGTGAACACGATGTCGGCCATGCCATGGGCGATGTTCATCATCGCGTCGCCCATGGCGTGGGTGGACGATGCGCAGGCGGTCAGCACGGTGGTGTTCGGCCCCCGGAGGCCGAGCTGGATGCCGATGACGCCGCCGGCGGAGTTGGCCATCATCTTTGGGATGAGGAAGGGGCTGACGCGGTCGGGGCCGCGCTGGATGAGGATGGCCTTCTGCTCCTCGATCTCCTGGAGACCGCCGATGCCGCTGCCGATGATGCACCCCGCGCGGTCGGGGTCCTCACGCGAGAGGTCGAGGCCGGAGTCGCGGAGCGCCTCGTGTGCGGCCACGACTGCGAACTGAGCGTAGCGGTCCATGCGCCGCGCCTCGCGCGCCGGGATGAGCGGCTCGGGGTTGAAGTCGGGAATCCAGCCCGCGATTCGGACCTCGAAGCCGGTGGTGTCGAAGCGGGTGACGATGGAGACGCCGCTGCGCCCGGCGCAGGCGGCCTGCCAGAAGGACTCCTTGTTCGGGCCGATGGGGGTGACGCACCCGAGGCCAGTGATGACGACTCGCCGCCTTGCCATTGGACGGGTCAGCTCCTCTCCATGCCCGGCGCCGCGAGCCGTCAGGCGCTCACGGCGGCCCCTGCGGCTCCCTCGTGGTCCATGATGTACTTTATCGCATCGCCGACCGTCTGAAGCTTCTCGGCCTGCTCGTCGGGGATCTGCATGCCGAACTTGTCCTCGAACTCCATGACCAGCTCGACCTGGTCGAGGCTGTCGGCGCCGAGGTCGTTGACGAACGAGGTGGCGGGCGTGACCTGTTCGGGCTTGGCGCCGAGCTTCTCGCAGATGATCTGGCGAACCTTGTCTTCGATCTCTTGCATCTCAGCCACGGGGTTCCTCCTGGGCTGAACGGGCTTGGCGGCCTGGGCCGCCAGGGTATCCGAAGACCATTCGTGCGAATGGTTCTGCTCACACACGGGAGCGGCGCTTGGGACCACGAGCCGGTTGGCAGCCGCGATACCCTTGAGTCTCCTTTCTCAGTTCAGCCGGTGGCCGCAACCAAAGGGGGGCCGAACGGCCGAATGCTCAACATCCAATACTCAATCCTCAATGCTCAAGTAAGAACGCTCGGTCACAGGCCACTCTTGCACTTGGTCATTGAGGATTGGGTATTGAGCATTGGACATTGGACTTCGTCCTACACTGCCAGGCCGCCGTCCACGCGGAGGCAGACGCCCGTGATGTAGCTGGCCTCGTCGCTGCACAGGAAGCGGACGGCGCTGGCGACGTCCTGCGGCGTCCCCATGCGCGGCATGGGGATGTTCTTCAGAATGGCCTCCCGCACCTCGTCGGGGAGCTTCGCCGTCATCTCGGTGGCGATGTAGCCCGGGGCGATGGCGTTCACGCGGATGCCGCGCGAGGCGACCTCGCGGGCGATGCTCTTCGTGAAGGCGATGATGCCGCCCTTGGAGGCCGCGTAGTTCGCCTGCCCGGGATTGCCCATGAGGCCGATGACCGAGGCGATGGAGACGATGCACCCCGCCCGCTGCTTCACCATCTGCCGCAGCACCGCGTGCGTCGCCACGTAAGTCCCCGTCAGGTTCGTCCGAATCACCGCGTCCCACTGCTCGGGGGCCATCCGCAGCAGCAGGTTGTCGCGGGTGATGCCCGCGTTGTTGACCAGGATGTGGATGCCGCCGAAGGCCTCGATGGTGGCGGCGGCGATCTGGTCCATGCGCGCCACGTCGGCCACGTCGGCCTGGAAGGCCAGTGTCCGCACGCCGAGCTCCTTGAGCTGAGCGGCGGCGGCCTCGGCCGCCGGGCCGTTGAAGTCGGGGATCACGACGTCCGCGCCCCCCTCGGCGAGGCGTCGGGCGATGGCAAGCCCGATCCCTGCGCCCCCGCCCGTCACGATCGCCGCGCGCCCTGCGAACTCCTTGCCGTTCCCCAACGCGATCTCCTAATGCGGCCGCTGGCCGCAACCAAAGGGGATGATTGGATGGGTGGATGAATGGATGGATGGATGAAAGACACGATCTCTCTGACATTCATCCATCCATCCAATCATCCATTCATCCCCTACGCATTACAGCGTCTCGAAGTCCGCGGGGACCTCGATGTTGCGCGTTTCGACCTCAGGCTCGATCCTGTTCACGAGGCCCGAGAGGACTTTGCCCGGCCCGACCTCCACGAAGCGCCAGGCGCCGCCGGCCAGCATGAAGCGGATCGAGTCCTCCCAGAGCACCGGGCTCGTGAGCTGCTGGACCAGGAGGCCGCGGATGTCGGTCACGGACGCGATGAACTTGCCTGTGACGTTCGAGATGACCGGCGTGCGGAGCTGGTAGATGGGCACCTCGGCCAGCACGCGGGCCAGCTTGTCGCTCGCCGGGGCCATGAGGCGCGAGTGGAACGCGCCGCTCACCTTCAGGCGTATCGCGCGTTCGGCGTAGAACTTCTTCGCGTTCTTCACCAGCCAGTCCATCGCGGCCACGCTGCCGGAGACCACCACCTGCCCCGGGCAATTGAGGTTGGCGATCTGGGCCACCCCGAACTCGTTGGCTCCCTCCAGGGCGTCGTTGAGCCGCTCGCGCTCGATGCCCAGGACGGCCACCATGCCGCCCGGATTCTCGCGCCCGGCCTCCTCCATGAACTGGCCCCGCTGCCAGACAAGCCGCACGGCGTCCTCGAAGGCGAACGCCCCCGAGTGGACCAGTGCTGTGTATTCGCCGAGGCTCAGGCCGGCGCTGGGCGCCGCCGTGGGCGCCGTGCCGCGCGCCCGCCAGGCCTCAAGGGCCGCCACGCTCGCCGTCAGGATCGCCGGCTGGCAAAGCGACGTGCGGTTGAGCTCCTCGGCCGGCCCCTCGAAGCAGAGCTTCGCGAGGTCGAAGCCCAGGGCCGCGTTCGCGCGCGCGAACACCGCCCGCGCCTCAGGGCTCGCGGCCGCCATCTCGCGGCCCATGCCCACCCGCTGCGAGCCCTGGCCAGGAAACAGGATGACTACCGAAGCGTCAAAAGCCAACCAAGAACCCCTTCTGTGCAACCACACAACATCCGTAATCCGTGATTCGTAACCCGTAACCAGAGGAGCCAAGAAGCCCTCCAACGGGGGTCTTGGCTTTTCTGGTTACGGATTACGGATTACGCATTGCGGATTCTCCTGGCTCACCAGCGGAGGACTGCTCCCGACCAGCTCAGCCCGGCCCCGAAAGTGACCAGCACCACGATGTCGCCGCGCTTCAGGCGGCCCTGGCTGTGGGCCTCGTGAATCGCTATCGGCACCGTGGCCGCGCCAGTGTTCCCGTAGCGGTCTATGTTCACGAACACCCGCTCCATCGGCACGCCCAACCGCTCGCTCGATGCCTGCATGATCCGCAGGTTCATCTGGTGGGGGACCAGGAGCGCGATGTCCGAAGTGCGTATGCCACAGGCCGCCACGCACTGGTTCACAACGTCCACGATCCTGCGCACGGCGAGCTGGAAGACCTCGCGCCCGCGCAGCTTGATGTAGTGGAGCCGCCCCGCCAGGCTCTCCGGCCCGGCCGGGTGGCGCGAGCCGCCGCCGGGGAGCGTCATCGAGCCGCTGTTCACCCCGTCGGCGCCAAGCGTGGTGTAGAGCACCTCGCCGCGCGCGCCGGGCGCCGCGGCCGACACCACGGTCGCGCCCGCGCCGTCCCCGAACAGGATGCAGCTCGTGCGGTCCTGGTAGTCGGTGAACTTCGTGAGTGCCTCGCTTGCGGCGATGAGGACGTGGCGCGCCTGGCCCGAGACCACCATCGCCTGGGCCACGGAGAGGGCGTAGACGTAGCCCGAGCAGGCGGCCAGAAGGTCGAAGGCCGCGCACGGCACCGCGCCCAGCGCCCCCTGGAGGAAGCAGGCCGACGAGGGGAAGTACATGTCCGGCGTCATCGTGGCCACGATGATCGCGCCGAGGTCGGAAGGGGCGATCCCGGCCTCGGCCAGGGCCTGGCGGGACGCGGGCAGCGCCAGGTCCGACGCCGCCTGCCCCGGCGCCGCCATGCGCCGCTCCTTGATCCCCGTCCGCGTCGTTATCCACTCGTCGCTCGTCTCCACCATCTGCTCGAAGTCGGCGTTCGTCAACACCTTCTCCGGAAGATAGATGCCGCAGCCGGTTATCGCAGCTCTGGGACACTCGCCCATTCCAGCGCTTCCTTGAGAATCGTCGTCGTTGTCGTCGTCGTCCTCGTCGTCGAATGCTCTGGTTTGTCGTTTCTGGATTCGTGCTTTGGGCTTTGGCATTCCTTCGGATTTCGGATTTCGAGTTTCGGATTTCCCGCCCGCCCTTGCGGGCGGGCTAGCTCGCGCGCCGGGCCCGGAGGTCGGCGACGATGTGTTGATTGACCTTGTGCGCGGCGGCCTCGGCGGCGGCGCAGAGCGCGACAGCGATGGCCCGCGGGCCGGAGCCGCCGTGGCATATCTGCACCGTGCCGTTCACGCCCAGGAGCGGCGCGCCGCCGAACTCCGCGTAGTCCATCTTCGCGGCGATTTCGATCATGGCGTACTTGCACAGCATGGCGCCGATGCGCCGCCGCAGGGTCCGTTTGATCCCCTCCTTGATCATCCCCATGATCGTCTCCGCAAGGCCCTCGGCCACCTTCAGCAGCACGTTGCCCACGAACCCCTCGCACACCACCACGTCGGCCGTGCCGGAGAACACGTCGCGCCCCTCCACGTTCCCGATGAAGTTCAGCCCCGAGCCCTCGAGCAGCTCCTTCGCGCGTTTCACCAGGCGGTTGCCCTTGCTCAGCTCCTCCCCGATATTCAGCAGCCCCACGCGCGGGCTCCGCCTGCCGAAGACGTGGCGGCTGTAGGCCGACGCCATTACGCCGTAGTGGAACAGGTGCTCGGGCGTGCAGTTGACGTTCGCCCCGCAGTCTATCACCAGGGTCCGTTCCCCCTTGCGTGTGGGCATGGCCACGGCGATGCCTGGGCGCCGCGCCCCCTCGAGGAGGCCGAGCTTGAGCGCCGCCAGCGCCACCACCGCCCCAGTGTTCCCGGCCGACACCACGGCGTCGGCCTCACCCTTCGCCAGCATCTCGATGCAGCGGGCGATCGAGGAGTCCGGCTTCCGGCGAATGGCCTCCACCGGCGGGTCGGACATCGTGACGGCCTGGGATGCGTGGCGGATGCTCACGGAGCCGCGGATGCCGCCGTGGCGGGCCGCGAGCTTGGCGAGCTGGGCCTCGTCGCCCACCAGCACCACCTCGTGGCCCTTGAGCATGGGGACCGCCGCCAGGGCCGCCTCGACCTCGACCTCAGGCCCGGAATCGCTCCCCATGGCGTCCAGAGCGATTCGCATGCCTCAGGCTTCCTTGGCCTTCACCACTTCCCTGCCCGCGTAGTAGCCGCAGTTATGGCACACGCGGTGCGGCAGCTTGGGCGTATGGCAATTGCGGCAGGGCATCAATTGCGGCACGCGGAGCGCGTCGTGGGCGCGCCGTCGCCGTCCGCGGGCGCGCGAGTGCCGCCGTTTCGGATTCGGCATCTAGCCTGCTCCTCAGTCCAGAACATCCCCTACCCTGTCCCGAAAAGATAAGCCAGCATTTTACGGAAAAGGCCCCGGTGAGTCAAACCCAAAAATCCGGCTGGGTGCGTGTAATCTCCTTCGGTCATCCACACCGGAACTCAGGCACTGCACCCAGTGTCGCTCAGAGTCGCGCAGACTCGCTCAACTGCGGATCGGCCGATCCGCAGCCTCCGGCCCCAGAGTCGGCCAGTGTTTGCCAGAGTCGCTCACATTCGCGCCACACGGCCCCTTGCCCCATCCCCCCCTCCCCCCCCGCCTCCCTGCCGCCGCGCGAACGCCCCCACGTTG
>VGYW01000180.1 GCA_016872875.1 Planctomycetota bacterium
GTACCCAATACCACTCATGGGGGCCTATTCTATATGATTACACAACCCCTTGTCAATACTTGACTTACATCGAGTCGAAATCGTGAATACCTATTTAGTTGCCGGAGCCGCCAATCCGGCGGGTGCCGTTGCCATGTTGCGCTGGGGTAGCATTCGGCTGGGACGTCCGGATCGCTCTGCCCAGCGGGGGCAACAGCCTGAAGTGTGGCCGCGAACGGATGCCCACGCGCTCAAGCTGCTGTCGCAGCTCCGCCGCTTGGCGCACGACGCCGGGATCCACCCGCGGGTTGGTCTTCAGAACGGCTTCCTTTGACAATTCCTGCTTCACCGGTGCGCCTTCTTTCCCTTAGGCGGAAGGTCAGAAGCACTCCCTGGTATGGACGAAAGGGGAGATGTTCTGACGAAACAGGTAGTCTGTCAGCAGGTCGAAGTAGTGCGCCACGGCCCGCGCCAGTTCCCTGTTCTCGGACAGATCGTCAATCCTCAGATTGATCTCTGCCTTCAGGGTGTCCATGCTTATCCCCCTGCCATGGGAGTGCCATTTCTCGTTGTCGCTCAGCAGTTTGGCGATCTCCTCCGCACGCGACGCCTTCAACTCTGGCGTAACATCGAGCTTGCGGGCCTCTGTCACCTTCCAATCCTTGAACTTGAAAGCTGAAAGCCACTTCTTCAGGAGGTCCACGGACAGGTCTCTGGCTTGCTCGAATTGGTGGAGTTCGGCCAGGTCCAGTTTCTCCAGCAGCGCGTACTCGGCGCTCGTCAACTCCCCTCGTGCAGCCTTTTGGCACAGGCGCTCGAATTGGTTCAGATAGGAAAGGGCAGGGATCAGCTTGCCGTCTTCCTTTTGGAGTTGAGGATCGATAGGGCCCAGGCAGGAGAAGTAGTCCATGAGAATACGGTCGCCCGACATCACGAACACCGTCCCAGCCGACATGGCGCGATCTGGAACGATGAACACGACCTCGCCGTAGTGATGGCGGATCGTGTTGACCATCCGCTCCACGACCTCCACGACGCCACCTTCCGTGTAGAGAATGATCGCGAGGGTACGCCGACGGCGCTTCTTCATCTCGATGGCGATACGCACGCGCTGGTCCAAGCCCGGCACGAGCGGCCCCATGATTGCCATCAGATCGGCGTCCAGGATGGCCTCAATGGCGCTCAAACGCCGCACGAGCTGGTTCTGGACAAGGCGATCAAGCTGAGGCATGTCCATGTTCCGACGGCCTGGAGAAGCCGTGCCCCAGAAGCCTCCGCGCTGCCAGTCTCCGACTTGATTCTAGGGCAACGGGCGGAGGATGTCAAGATCGTGTTGGTTCATTGCCTGGACCTCTCTTGGAGCTCCGCTCTACTTGCGGTCGAAGAAGGGGCTCTTGCCTGCGGCGGCGAGGGGGATGGCGAAGGCGATCTTGATGTCGGGGGGGACGATGCCGACGTCGATGGCGGCGCGGCCGAAGGAGAACATGATGCGGTTGTCGGCGTGGTGGGCGGCTGCGACGGCGGCGGCGGAGCCGAGGGCGATGCCGAGGTCGCCGGCGTTGTAGGCGCAGCGGCCGCCGGCCTTCGCGCACTCCTCGCAGTTGTCGTAGCCGCAGTAGCCGCAGGAGGGTATTCCGAGCGGGCCGAGGCGTGTGCCGAAGAGGACGACGAGCGGGGCGGCGTCGCACGAGGCCGCGTCGCGTGCGAAGAAGGGGGCGTTGGCCTCGGTTGCGATCTCGCGCATGCGCGCGGTCGCCTTGTCCTTGTCGGCGCCGCGGATGATGGCGATGTGGAGGTTGTCGAGGCCCCGGGCCTTGGGCGCGGTGCGGGCGGCGAGGCACATCAGGTCGGCCACGGCCTCGAGTGCGCGAGCCTCGGGGCTGTCGGGGACGGGCGGCGCGGACATGGCTTTCTCCTCAACAACGCGGGGGATGAATGGATGAATGGATGAATGGATGAATGGATGAATGGATGGGTGGATGGATGTCAGACAATCATCCATTCATCCACCCATCCAATCATCCTCCCTGCTGCGTAGGGTGCTCTCAGCCTCTAGGAGCGAAGGCGATGCCTTCGATTTCGACGAGGAGCTCGGGGCGGCAGACGTCTGCGACGGCGAAGGTGGCGGGGAGCTCGCCGAGGCGTGCGCGGCAGATGGCCCTGACCTTCGCGTAGTCCTCCTGGCGCTTGACGTAGACGCGCGCGAGGACGAGGTCCTTGAGGGCGGCTCCCGCGGCGGCGGCGCCGTGGGCCTGGAAGTTGCTCCGCGCGATCAGCGCCTCGATGTTGTCGAGGGTCTGATGGGTCTGGGCCTCCACGTCGCCCACGTGGCGAGTCTCGGAGTCCACGATGCTGGCGGTTCCGGAGACGAGGATGGCGACGGCCTCGGGGCCGAGGATGGCCATGGCCCTGGAGAACTTGGGGCTCCTCTGTCCGTAGCGTTCGCCGTAGCGGAAGGCGGAGACCTGGAGGGGGTTTTCGAGGGGGAGGAGCCGTATGTCGGTCCGCTCGGTGGCGATTGCGATGGCGGACATCATGATGTCGCGGTCGCTCGCGCCGATGCCGGTGCTGGCGGGGTAGATGGCGGCGTTCACGCTCGGGGCCAGGTAGGGCTTGAGGAAGGAGATGTCCTGGTAGAAGTCGCTTCGCGCGCGGTTGAGCTCCTTGTAGCGCTGGGTGTCGCCCTCGGGGCCAACGATGTCGCCGAGGTAGAGCCAGGTGCGCAGCGTCTGGCTGAAGTCGAAGCCCTTGGAGGCCAGGGCGTCGCGGAGGAGGCCGAAGGCGTTGAGGGCGCGGGGGTGGACCTTGCGGGCGTGGGTCTTGGGGGTGATGCCGGCGCAGTGTGCCCAGGCGACGCCGCTGTGGCGGAGGACGACGAGGTGCTCGGAGACTCGCTCGATCTCGGCGTGGCCCTTCTTGCGGCTGACGCCCCAGGCTTCGATTTCGAGGAGCTTGCCGCCGCAGGGGGGCTGGACGATGTAGTCGGTGGCCGGCATCTCGTCGCAGTAGAACTCCTCGATGATCTTCTTGCAGTCGGGGATGAGGGCGTGGTCGCGGATGAAGACGTCCTGGCGCACGATGCCGCCGCGCGCGCCCTCCTCGTGCATGACGCGCGCCACCGCGGTGAGCGCGCCGTAGGCCTGCTCGAAGAAGTCGGCGCCGTCGCGCGGGGCGCCGCTCACGAACAGGTAGCGGACCTGCGTGAGGTCAGCCACGGAGTAGCCGACGCCTTCGGAGGAGACCTTCCTGATCATTGGCCGGCCCTGGCTCCTTCTGCCCATCGCATGGCGCACCACAGCACTAGGCCCGTACAACCCCAACAGCATAATCGCGCTTGCATCCCAAGTCAAATCCAATATGCTGCTGGTCATATGGCCCTCAGTCTTGGCAAGCCTGTGTCACAATCGTCGTCGTTGTCGTCGTCGTCCTCGTCGTCGAAGGTTGGGGACGGAGAGGGGCAAGAGATTCGACGACGACGACGAGGACGACGACGAGCACGAGAAGATTGCGTTGGCTTGGCGGCCGTTGTTGTTTGGGCTGTGGCGGCCGGGGCGTGGGCCGCGGAGAAGGGGCAGGCGGTGGAGCCGAAGCAGGCGCCCGAGCCAGGCGTGCAGGTGAGCGGCCCCGAAGCTCAGGCGGATGGGTGGCTCGTCTATCGCGTGATGTCGCCCCACCAGCGCGGTGAGACCCTCGTGCGGGTGCTGGAGCCGAAGGAGCCGGCGGCGCCGGAGAAGCGCCGCGTGCTGTTCATCCTGCCCGTGGAGGCGGGCGCGGCCACGCGCTGGGGCGACCCGCTTCGGGCGGCGCGGGCGGCGGGGGTGGCGGAGCGCTTGGGCCTCGTGGCCGTCCTCCCCACGTTCTCCGCCGTGCCCTGGTACTGCGATCATCCGAGCGAGCCGACCCTGCGGCAGGAGAGCTACGTGCTGGAGGTGCTCGTGCCGCTGGTGGAGCGGCTCTATCCCCACGGGCCGAAGCGGCGGGCGCTCCTGGGCTTCTCGAAGGGGGGCTGGGGCGCGTTCAGCCTGCTGCTGCGCCACCCCGATGCCTTCGCCGCGGCCGCAGCGTGGGACGCCCCGATGATGATGGCCCGCCCTGCCTTCGAGATGCCCGCCATCGTGGGCACGCAGGAGAACTTCGAGCGGTATCGGATGGAGCGGCTCCTGCGCGAGCGTGCCGAGGCGGTGCGGGGAGCCAAGCGGCTCGGGCTGTTCGGCTACGGCAACTTCCGCAGGGACACGCAGGCGGCCCACGCCCTGATGGACGAGTTGCGCATCCCGCACGACTACGCTGACGGCCCGGCGCGCAAGCACCACTGGGAGAGCGGATGGCTGGAGGAGGCGGCAAGGGCGGTGGGCGAGATGATAAAGTGAGGCGGAGATTCGACTGATTCGATTGATTCGATTGATTCGATTGATTCGATTGATTCGATTGATTCGACTGATTCGACAGGTCAGGCAGGTTTCCTTCGCTTTCGACGCACAAATGCCAGCAAAAAGGCCCCGCGAATGCGGGGCCTCTTGCTATCGCCTGACCCTTCCTCGTTGCGAAGCTCCTGCTTCGCAACGCGGCCTCGCCAGCTCCGCTGGCTCACGGGAAGCAGGAGCTTCCCCTCTCGCGTTCCCAAGCAGGAGCTTGGGAACGAGGAGAAGGGGAGAAGCTGGCCTATAGCGAGTTCATGTAGGCCACGAGGTCCGCCAGCTCCTCCTTGGTGAGCTTGGTGGTCACGCCGTGCTTGTCCTCCTTGTTGAACTGCGTGAAGACTTCTTCGAGGGTGGTGGCGCGTCCGTCGTGGAGGTATGGGGCGGTGCGGTAGATTTCGGTGAGCTTGGGGGTGTAGAAGCGGTTGTCGGGCTTGTCGTAGGGGCCGAGGGTGCCCGTGTCGTAGGCCTTCAGGTCGGTGAAGTAGGGGCCTGAGTGGCACTTGTTGCACTGGGCCTTGCCGTCGAAGAGGGCCTTGCCGCGCTCGGCCGCCGGGGAGAGCTTGCCGTCCACCAGAAATGGGTTGGGGTCGGCCTTGAGCGACTTGAGGTACTCGTCTACCGCCTTCGCGGTGTCCTCGGGGACGACGGCGAAGAGGATGAACTTGAAGCCTGCGCGGACGGCGACCTCAGCGGTCTGGCGGACGCCCATCGCCATCACCGGGGCGGTCTGGTGCGAGTAGACGAGGTTGCGGGTCCGCTTGTGGTTGCCCATGCCGTCGTTGAGGAGGTCCCAGCGCAAGCCGTCCATGCGGGCGTTGTTGGGGTGGCAGGTGGCGCAGCTCTGCCACTTCTGGAAGCAGAGCTCGGCGTCGTGGAAGGCGATCTCGCCCTTGCGGACCACGTCGGGCTCGGGCTGCTCGCCGACCGGGATATTCTTGGCCAGGTTGCCGGTCTCGGTGTCGAGCACGCAGAGCGCGCCGCCGAAGTAGGTGGGCACGTAGAGCTGCTTGCCGTCGGCCGAGAGGCAGAGATTGCGCGGCCCGCGCTCGAAGGGCCTATCGGCCCCGTGGAGGTAGAGGAGCGTGCGCCCGCCCACCGGGAAGCGGACGATGAGCTCGGCGAAGTACATGGCCATGAGGTCGTTGACGAGCTGGAAGCGGTACTTGGGGTCCTTCTTGACCTCGGCCCAGGGGTTGATGTTGGCGGAGCCGAGGCTGCGGGCGTAGTTGTCGGGGATCTTGCCGCCAAGCATTTCGACCAGGCGGCCGACGTCAATGCGCGCGACCTCGTGCGCCCCGCTGAGGGCCACCCAGAGGGTCTTGCCGTCGCCCGTGAGGGCCAGGCCCCAGGGGTCCGCGGCGCCCAGGTCGATGCTGTCGAGCAGCATCGTAGCGTACAGCTCGTCGGCCGTCAGGTCTATCACCGACAGGGCGTGGGTGTTCATCCACCCGCGCTCGAGCTGGGTGGTGGGCACCTGGAAGCGCGAGACGGTGTGGACGACGTAGGCCCACTTGCCGTCGGGGGAGATGGCGACGGAGCGGCAGTTGGTGGAGCCGCCGGGCAGCCTGATGGCGGCGCCGCTCTTGCCCTCCTTGGCGTCGAAGATGCTGATCGTGGCCGAGGTGGAGCTCTCCGTGGCCGGCCCGTAGGCGAGGTGGTTGGCCACGACCACGCGCGCCTCGTCGGGCGTCACCGCGGCGTACATCGGCTCGCGGACGCACTTCACGCGGAACTTCTCCGCCATGTCCGCGGTGTCGATCACGGAGACCGTGGAGTCGCCCATGTTGCACACGAAGAGGCGGTTGGCCTTGGGCGCCAGGGCGAGTCCGGTGGGGCGGAAGCCCACCGTGACCCGCTTCGTCTCCTTGCCGCCGTCCGTGGCGAGGGCGGCCACGGCGTTGGCCCTCTGAAGCGTCACGAAGAGCGTCTTGCCGTCGGCCGAGAGCGCCATGCAGGCCGGCCCCCCGGCCACCTTCCACTCGGCCGTCTTCTTCCCTGCGGCGGGGTCAATCACGGCCACGCAGTCCGCCGTGTGGTCAGTGACGTAGACCGCCTTGCCGTCTGACGACGGCAGGGCGGCGAAGGGCGAGCGATAGGTCCCCGCCCACGCCCCCGCGCACAGGCCGACCAGCAGCGACCAAACCACAAGACGGGCAAGCCTTCGACCCAAACCCATGGCACCATCTCCTGTTGAAGTAAGCGCGGCCCGACCATTCCAGGCGCCATACACAAATAGCGGAAACGGAGAATTAAAGCAAGTCGCGCTCCCATCTTGCTGCGATTCAGACGTAAGCACGCTCGGGGTTCCACTGTCCCCGACCCCAGCAAGCCGCCCCGGGCAGAGAGGCTGCCGGCTCGCGTCTTACGTCTGAATCGCAGCCCATCTTGCGCGGCGGTTGCGTTGTGGGGACGTTGTGCACGAGGCGGCGGTGGCCTACCGCGTGAGTTCGACGAAGGACGGGGATGACGCGCTGCTTCCCACCCTCCTGAGGGAGCCGACAGCCAACCTCCCCGCGCCGCCCGAGCCCTCCGCCAGAAGGCGGGCATGGCGTCAGGACGAGTTATATTGCGGTCGGCGGTGCGTTGCTCCTGTAAAAGTCCACAAGGACCCGCCTTCGTCAAACGTTCGACGTTCGACGTTCAGCGTTCGACGTTTCCGTGGTTGCGGCGGAAGGCCGTGCTGGGTAGAATGCTGACGAGAGGGGAGTGAGACATGCTTGTCCCTCGAGGTGCCGGCTGGATGAGGTTGCTGCGGCTAGCTGTGACATGGGTGTCCGTGGCTCTTGTGGGGCGGTGCCTCGCGGGGGCACCGGAGACGCCACGGCCGAACGGGCCGACGCCGCTGGCGGTCGAGCAGGCTTTCGAGGAGCTGAAGTCGCCCGACTGGGTGCTCAAGTGGGCGGCGATGAGCCAGTTGGCGCGCTGGAAGGTGAAGGAGGCCGATGCGCCGCTGAAGGCGATACTCTCGGGCAATGACCATCCGTGGGTTCGGGGCAGGGCGCTGGTGGCCCTCGCGGAGCTCGCGGGCGAGGCGATGCTGGGCGACGCTCTGGCCCACACGCGCGACGCGGCGCCCGAGCTTCGCGCCGCGGCGGTCGAGGCTCTCGGCATCCTGGCGCTCCCGAGGGCCGAGGCCGCGGTCGCCCAGGGGCTGAAGGACCGCGCTCCAGAGGTCAGATACCAGGCTGTAGTCGCGCTCGCCCGCGTGCGCAAGGAGGAGGCGTGGGAGACGGTCCTGCCCCTCCTCGACGACAAGGACGCGCTCCTCGTGCAGCACGGGGCGCGGGCGCTCGTTTACATGTCGCGGCCCGAGGCTCACGAGCGGGCGATAGCGCTCCTGGAGCACACGGATGCCGCCGTGCGCGCCGAGGCTGCGAACACGCTGGGCCAGGCCCGCGTGCCCCAGGCCATCCCAGGGCTGCTCAAGCACATGGCGGCGGACAACGACCCGAAGGTCCGCTTCGCCTGCGAGAAGGCGCTGGCGGGCTTCAGCGGGCGGGCGCTCTTTCTCCCGCTCCTCGCCGCGCTCCGCGGCGGCAGGCACGAGCTCTACGCCTCCGCCCTCCGGGTGCTCGCCATGCGCCCCGTCCAGGAGGCCTGCGAGGGCGTGGCCGCGCTCCTCCGCGAGCCCAACCACCCCTACCGCGAGGTGCTGCCCGAGGCCTTCGCACTCCTCAGCCGCGTTGACCCCGACCGCTACCAGGAGGTGTTCGCGGCCCACCTGAGCCACACGGCGGCCTACGTGCGGGTGAAGGCCATCGAGAGCCTCGGGCGGTGCGCCAAGGCCGACCAGTTCAAGCTCCTCCGCCCCATGCTCGCGGACAAGGACCAATCGGTCCGCATCGCGGCCTTCCGAGCCGTCCGCAGCATCACCGACGCCGCGCCGCCGGAGGGGATGATCGAGTACCTCGCCGACGCCATCCGCCAGGGGGACCGCTGGACCCATCGCGCGGCCACCGACCTCCTCTGCGAGCGGATCGCCGCCGCCGACCTCTCGCGCGTCATCGCGCTCCTCACGCCCGTCCTCGGCGGGAAGGACAAGGAGGACCGCGACTACGTGGCGAAGGCCCTCGCCCGCATCGGGGACGACGCGGCCCGCCGCCGCATCGCCGCGGCCCAGGGCTTCGTGACCGACTGGATGCTCCTCGGCCCATTCCCCTACGACAGCCGCAACCGCGGCTACGGCCCGGCCTACGCCCCTGAGCACGAGATCGACTTCGCCAAGACCTATCCCGCCATCGCCGCCGACCCCACCGCCGTGTTTCGCTCGGGCGAGCTCACCTGCGGCGAGGAGAAGCGCAAGGGCCTCTCCATCCAGCCCCCCACCGGCCAGGCCGCCAGCGGAAAGCTCATCGCCTCCTTCGCACTCAAGCTCCCCGAGGCCAACGACCTCAAGCTCTCGATGGCCGTCGGCCTTGAAGACGCCGCGACGGATTCCGACGGCGTGGCCATCGAGGTCTCGATCGGCGACCAGCGGCTCCTCGCAAAGAAGCTCCTCAAGCCCGACGGCTGGCAGCCCGCCGAGGCCAGCCTCGCCGACTACGCGGGCAAGAGCGTCACCATCGAGCTCGCCGTGGACCCGCTGGCGAACCCGAAGAACGACCGTGCGGCGATTGCCGATCCCCACATCACCGCCGGGGGCAAGGTGGTGGCCAACCTCGCCGACCTGGCCGACACCGCCCCCGTCCGCATCGCCCTGCCCGACCCCAAGGCCCGCCTCGCCTGGCAGCGCTACCAGGCCGGACGCATAGACGGCGAGGTCTCGCTCTACGACACCTACCCACTCCCCCTCGACGGCAAGCTCGCCTACGGCGTGGCCGACCTCACCTGCCCCGAGGAGCGCAAGGCCACCGTCTGGGTCAAGAGCGACGACGGCTTCATCCTCTGGCTCAACGGCGTCGCCGTCAAAGAGCGCCCCGGCGCCGGCGAGGACAAGGCCGAAGTCGCCCTTCGCCAGGGGCCGAACCGCCTCCTCATCAAAGTCTTCAACCTCCGCGAATGGTGGCTCTACCACGTCCGCCTCCTCGACCCCGACGGCCGCGCAATCGAGTTCCGCCAAGAGAACCCCTGACCCGCACGGATGTCGTGCCTCGGATTTCCAGTTTCCCTCTTTCCTCACCACCCGCCGCGATTCACACGGGGCACCGGCCACGAGCGACCGGTCTCACGCCATCGGTGCCCGCGCCACGCCCATTGTGTATCAACTCCCCCTCTCCCAGGGTTGATACACAATGGGCGTGGCGGCACCGACGAGTCACAACGGGGAGCTTGACGTGTCGGGGCGAAGGCATAGAATGCTCTGGTTGCGGCCACAGGCCGCGTCAAGGAGGTGCTATGGGCGAGCCAGGCTCGACCGCGGCGCTGTGCCGGCGGACGGCGCAGGCCGTGGCCGCGCTCGAACGGCGCTTCGGGACGCCCGAGTGGGACGGCCCCGAGCCCCCACTCGATGCCCTGGTGCGGACCGTGCTCTCCCAGAGCACGAGCGACGCCAATTCCGGCCGCGCCTTCGACGCACTGAAGGAGGCGTTCCCCACCTGGGAGGCCGCCTTCGCCGCGGGGCCGGCCGCAATCGAGGCCGCCATCCGCTCCGGCGGACTCGCCCGCCAGAAGAGCCGCCGAATCCACAACATCCTTGCCTGGGTTCGCGAACGCTTCGGGCGCTTCGACCTCGATGCCGTCGATCAGATGCCGACGGATGAGGCCTTCGACACCTTTCTCCCCCTCGAAGGCATCGGCGTCAAGACCGTCGCCGTCATGCTCCTCTTCGCCTGCGGGCGCGACTGCTTCCCCGTGGACACCCACGTCCACCGCATCCTGCGCCGCGTCGGCCTGGTGCCGCCGACGGCCACCGCCGAGCGCACCTTCCACCTGATGGGGCCGCTCGTCCCGCCGGGCAAGGCCCTCTCGTTCCACGTCAACCTCCTTGCCCTCGGGCGCACCCTCTGCCGGCCGACGGACCCCAACTGCCCCCACTGTCCCCTCGGAAAAACGTGTGAATTCGCCAGCAAACGCGGCCCCACAAACTGAGAAAGGCCAGCGACTCTTCGCATGAATCGCTGGCCTTCGGCGTGTTCCGCCCCTGGTACGCCTGGAGGGACTCGAACCCACGACCCGCGGATTAAGAATCCGCTGCTCTCCCGACTGAGCTACAGGCGCAATGCTATTATACCAATTGGGCGGGGGTTTTCAACTGGAAGTCGGCGGGAAGGCGAGGTGGACGACTTCGATGCGGGCCTCGTCGAGGAGCTCGCGGGCCAGAGGGTCGGGGTAGTCGCCAGCCTCCGCGATGCGCTTGACCCCGGCGTTGATGATCATCTTGGCACACAGGGAGCAGGGGTAGGTGGTGGTGTAGAGGATGGAGTCCTGGGTGCTGACGCCGTGGACGGCGGCCTGGAGGAAGGCGTTCATCTCGGCGTGGAGGCCGCGGCAGAGCTCGTGGCGCTCGCCGGAGGGCACGCCCTGCTGCTGGCGGATGCAGCCGAGCTCTTCGCAGTGCCGCAGGCCGCTCGGGGCGCCGTTGTAGCCTGTGGCCAGGATGCGCTTGTTCTTGACCAGGATCGCGCCCACCTTGCGGCGCAGGCAGGTGGAACGCTCCGCCACGTCGAAGGCGATCTTCAGGAAATACTCGTCCCAACTGGGCCGCGACACGGTGGTTGGCTCCTTTCCCCGAGCCAGCAATTCTAGCCCGAGCCTCTTTCGGGTGCAAGTGTGTCCGCCCCACCCTAGCGTGGCGGGCGACGGAACCCCGGACATCACACCCGACCCTCCTTTGGGCGTTTTTGGCGATCCGGACGCTTCCGGGGCGGTCCCGCCATACTGTGTCAGCCCAAACTTGACCCACTATGGGTATTTCCGCGATCCGGACGCATCCGGGGCCGTTTTTCCCATAGTGTGTCAACCGCGCACCTGATGTTTGACACACTATGGGCGTTTTGGCGGTCCGGACGCATCTTTGGCCGTTTTTCTCATACCGGCCAACTGCGCAGGGCCGTTGGCCCACTATGAGTCCGCTGGCGCCCCTCTTGGAGGCGGGCCAACCACGCTTGGGACGTGCTCGGTTGTCAGGCTCCGCGTCGGGCCGGCTCCTCTCGCGGGCATCAGGCCCGCGGAGGCTGGGCGCACTGGCGCGCTGGGGCGCGCGCCGAGTCTGGCCCCTGATCCTGCTAAGCAGCTCTTCTCCGCTATCGTCCTCGTCCGTCGTCCTCGTCCTCGACTCTGTCCGCGACAGACCAAGGGGATCGAGGACGAGGGACGAGGGACGAGGACGAGGACGATTGGAGAGAGAGGAAGAACAGCGCCAGGATTGGGGGCCATACTCGTGCGCGCCCGCTTGACTTCCCCTCTGGCTGTGCTATCCTTGATGCCGGCGGAGGCGGGACGTGTGGTGGGTTGAGGAGAGCTCCGATGGGGCCAATCGGTCGGCTGGCGAAGGCCCGCGTGACGACGGAGTTGTTTGACGCGCGGCTGGCTCAGGTGCTCTGCTTCATTGCGGCGGTAGGCATCTTCGTGGCCGTGGTGCTCAAGCTCTGCCGCCTGCGGCTCACGGAGGAGCAGCTCATCATCGGGCTGCTGGCCGCCATCGCCTGCTCGCTGCTGCTCGTCGTCCTCGGCCTCCTGCTCCCCATCTCGGCCGCCCTGCGGAAGGACCGCCAGGAATGAGGGCCGAAGCTACCAGCCTGGTCATTGGGGCCGTTGTCGCGCTTCTGGCCATCGCGTCGTCCGCGCGTGCGAGGGCCGCGGAAGCAGGGCCTGCGCCTCTGGCCGATGTGCTTGAGCCGATTCGGGCCAGGCACAAGCTGCCGGCGCTCGCGGCGGCGGTGGTGCTCAAGGGGCGGCTTGTCGCGCTCGACGCGGTCGGCGTGAGGAAGACGGGCACCGACGTTGCGGTGACCCGCGACGACCAGTTCCACATCGGCTCGTGCACGAAGGCGATGACGGCCACCCTCATCGGCCTGCTGGTGGAACAAGGGAAGCTGAAGTGGGAGACGCCCCTGGCCGAGGCGCTCCCCGGCCTGGCGGAGGCGATGCACGCCGACTTCCGCCCCGTGACGATTCGCCAGCTCCTCTGCCACCGCGGGGGCGTCCGCCCGAACCTGCCCGAGCGGAAGACCTGGGCCGACGCCGCCCGGGGCAAGACGCCGCGCGAGCAGCGCGCGCACTTCGCCTCCGCACACCTCACCCAGCCGCCCGCATACAAGCCGGGCACGAAGTTCCAGTATGCCAACGCCGGCTACGGCATCCTGGGCGCAATCGCCGAGCGGGCGACCGACACGCCCTACGAGACTCTGATGGGGAAGATGCTCTTCGACCCGCTGGGCATGGCCTCGGCTGGCTTCGGGGCGATGGGCTCCCCAGGCAAGGTTGACCAGCCCTGGCAGCACCGCGTGAACGACAAGGGGGAGCACCAGGCCATCGAGCCGGGGCCGCGGAGCGACAATCCCGACGCGATCGGCCCTGGCGGCAAGGTCCACTGCTCGCTGGCCGACTGGGCGAAGTTCGTGATGGAACACCTGCCCACCAGCCCGCGCGCGCCCAGGCTGCTGAGGGCCGAGACGTTCGAGGAGCTCCACGAGCCGCCCGAGGGGGGCGACTACGCCCCAGGCTGGCTCGTGGTCGAGCGGCCGTGGGGCGGCGGACGCGTGCTGACCCACGCGGGGAGCAACACGATGAACTACGCCGTGGCCTGGCTCGCCCCGCTGCGCGACTTCGCCGTGCTCGTGGCGACCAACCAGGGCAACGGCGGGGCCGACCGGGCCGTGGACGAGGCGGCCGGCGCCCTCGTCAGGAAGTTCCTGGCGGCGCGGTAGGCCCACAAGGCATGTGTGAAGGGGACGAATGGAATGTCGAATGTCGAATGTCGAACGTCGAATGTTGAATGACGAATGAAGCCGAGAGCAGAACCTGTTCCTGCCAGCTCGGCATTCGACATTCGGCGTTCGACGTTCATCATTCGACATTCCGGCCTTCTGGTTGCGGCCGGGGGCCGCCTTAGCCCGCATTTCTCACCAACCCGCGAAGTCCCGGAGGGACGAGAGGGTTTTGCCGGCGGCGTAAGCCGCCGGATCAGGGGCAACAGGCCAACCAGCCCCGACGGGGCGGCACCTCAGGGTGTTCCTTCCGCCCCGC
The DNA here is from genome assembly GCA_016872875.1 of Planctomycetota bacterium. The sequence continues at coordinate 13,527 of VGYW01000180.1, forward strand.
TGGGGCTGTGCCCTCCGGCGCCGCGATCCGGCGGCTCACGCCGCCGGCAAAGTCCTTTCGCTCCTGTCGGAGCTGGGCACGTTGGTGAGAAATGCGGGTTAGGAGGAATCGCGTGCAGGCTTACCCCTGGGGGGTGATTGTGGCACTCATTGGGTTTGGCTTCCCCCTGACGCTACTCGCTGCCGCAGCGGAGGGGGGCACGCTCCTGGTGGGGAGCGCGACGGTGGACATCACGCCGCAGCGCCCCGTGCCGCTCGCGGGCCAGTTCCACACCCGCATCGCGCGCAAGGCCGACAACCCGCTCACCGCCACCGCACTCGCCCTCGAGACCCGCGACGGCGACAGGTCCCTCGACCAGGCCGTCATCGTCTCCTGCGACCTCGTGGCCATCCGCGAGGGGGTCCAGGACCGCGTCCGCGCGAGAATGAAGGACAGGCTCCCAGGCTTCGACCTCCGCAAGCTCTTCCTCGCCGCCACCCACACCCACACGGCGCCCGAGACGCTCGACGGCCGCTACGCGCTGCCCGACGAGGGCGTGATGAAGCCCGGCGAGTACTTGGAGTTCCTCTGCGACCGCCTGGGCGAGTGCGTGGCGAGGGCCTGGGAGGGCCGCAAGCCGGGCGGCGCGAGCTGGGCGCTCGCCCACGCCGTCGTCGGACACAACCGCCGCGCCGTCTACGACGGCGGCGCAGCACGCCTCTATGGGAAGACCGACGCGCCCGACTTCCGCGGCATCGAAGGCTACGAGGACCACGGAGTTGAGATGCTGTTCTTCTGGGACCCCGACAAGCGCCCGACGGCCATCGTCATCAACCTCGCCTGCACCGCGCAGGAGGTGGAGAACCTGACGACGCTGAACGCGGACTTCTGGCACGACGTGCGCGAGCTGCTCGGGAAGAAGCACGGCCCCGAGCTGCGCGTCCTCGGCCTGTGCAGTGCCGCAGGCGACCAGTCGCCCCACCTTCTCTTCCGCAAGGCCGCCGAGGAGCGCATGCGCGCGCTCCGCGGCCTCAGCCGCATGCAGGAGATCGCACGCCGCATCGTCGCGGCGGTGGACGACGTCTTCGAGCTGGCCCGCCGCGACATCCGCACCGCACTGCCCTTCGCACACGTCGTCCAGGACATCCAGCTCCCCGTCCGCAAGGTCGCGGCCCAGGAGCTGGCCCGCTACAAGGCCCAGCACGAGCAACTGGCGGCAAAGGCCAACCGCACGAGCGCCGAGGACATGCACATGAAGCGCGCGAAGCGGGTCATGGACCGTTTCGAGCGTCAGGAGGCCGAGCCGAACTACGCGATGGAGCTCCACGTCCTGCGGCTCGGGGACGTTGCCATCGCCACCAACCCTTTCGAGCTATTCCTGGACTTCGGCATCCAGATCAAGGCGCGGAGCAAGGCGGTGCAGACCTTTCTCGTCCAGCTCGCGTGCAACTCAGGAGGCTACCTGCCCACCGAGCGCGCCGTGCGTGGGGGGAGCTACGGAGCTGAGGTCGTCAGCAACCTTGTCGGCCCCGAGGGCGGCCAGGCCCTCGTCAACCGCACCGTAGAGGCCATCAACGCCCTTTGGGGGCCGCCGTCTCCATCAGAACCGGGTGCCCGCTAGCCCGCATTTCTCACCAGCCCTGTCCCGGGGCGCGCAAGAAACCCTGTCATTCCGAGCGGAGCGGAGCGAAGTCGAGGGACCTTTCAAGGGAGGAAGTCAACGTGAGGGAGCGCACTCCGTCGTCGGAGTCCGCTCCCTTGAAAGGTGCTTCGACAAGCTCAGCATGACAGGGCGAGCGTATCTCCTTTCCAGGCCGGCAGAGCTGGTGAGAAATGCGGGCTGGCGGGGGCCGCGCGCTCCGGCGGTGGACCGGGGCGCCGGCGTCATTCTCACATTCTCAAGAATGTGAGAATGACGGCCAGGGAGTTCCGCGATGGGCAGGCCCCAGCAAGCTCGTCTGGCTCAGAGGGGGTAGGGAGCAGCCGGCACGTCGGCCCCGTGCGGAGCAAGGGCCCCCCCGCATTGGGCGCCCTGCGCCCCAGTCGTGGGCCGGGGCGCAGGCGTCGTTCTCACATTCTCAAGAATGTGAGAATGACGCCCAGAGAGTTCCGCGAGGGGCAGGCCCCAGCAAGCTCGTCTGGCTCAGAGGGGGTAGGGAGCAGCCGGCACGTCGGCCCCGTGCGGAGCAAGGGCCCCCCCCGCATTGGGCGCCCTGCGCCCCAGTCGTGGGCCGGGGCGCAGGCGTCATTCTCACATTCTCAAGAATGTGAGAATGACGCCCAGAGAGTTCCGCGAGGGGCAGGCCCCAGCAAGCTCGTCTGGCTCAGAGGGGGTAGGGAGCAGCCGGCACGTCGGCCCCGTGCGGAGCAAGGGCCCCCCCGCATTGGGCGCCCTGCGCCCCAGTCGTGGGCCGGGGCGCAGGC
>VGYW01000181.1 GCA_016872875.1 Planctomycetota bacterium
CGAACACGCCGCCGCCGACGGTGTGGAAGGTGGGCACGATGCGGGGGTCGGAGAAGATCGGGACGTCGTCGCGGCCGCCGTACTTCTTCTCGAACTCGTCGCGGGTCTCCTTGTCGTTGATGTTGTAAGGGAAGCGGACGCGGTCGGGCCTGTCGCCGAGCCAGGTCGTCGCGGCCTCGGTGTGGCTGACGTTCCAGAGGTAGAGGAAGCCTTTGTCGCGGAAGGTGCGGAGTCGCCACTCCTTGGGCAGAGCAAAGTCTGGCTTGCGGCGGGCCAGAGGCAGGAGATCGGTGGGGATGCCCTTGGCGCGGTAGTCCGCCAGAATGCCCCACGCGTGGCTCTTCGGCCGCTCCTTGATGAGCGGGCGATAGGCCGCGTCGGTGGTGAGCACGATCACGTCCACCTGCCGGGGCTCGGGGTCCTTCGTGGTCGCCATCAGGCTGAGCTTCGCGGGGCCTTTCTTCAGCGTGGCCTGGCGCTTATCCCAGGCGAACGCCCAGCCCCAATAGAGCTTCGCCTCGTTGTCCTCCTCGATGACGGGTTGCTCACCGAACCTGCCCACCCACGGCGCCGCGCCCTCCTGTTCGATCTGCACCTGGAAGCGTTCGGGCTTCTCGCGCCAATCGCTGTACCGCACCCACACGAGGTAGTCGCCCGCGGCGGCGATCTCGATGGGCTTCGTCACCACAGCCTTGTAGTCGTCGCCCCCCGCGGCAATCGAGAGGAAGCCGCTCTCGCCCCCCTGGTTCCATTCGGCGGCCCAGCCTGGCCCTGAGAGGCCCCAGTTGCCATTCGTCTTCTTCATCTCCGGCCGGCCCATTGGCCAGCAGTGGCCCCGAATGCCGTCGAGGTGCTCCGCCTCGATCCAGAGGCTCTCTGCTGCTGAAGGCGCCTGTGAGGATACGAGGGCGATGAGTGCAGCAACGGGCAGGACAGGCTTCATCGTGAGTCTCCTCGATTGAAGGCTGCGCTGGGAGATGCGGCAAGGTCGGTCACTTCGAGTCTTCCTCTGTATCGTAGCCTCCGGTCTTTGGATCGAGAACCAGGCGCGCAGCTTTGGTCGGCTGGTAGGTGTACCTCCCGAACTCCTCGAACTCTATGATTCGCGGAACGCTCTGGTCTGTCTCCTCCGAAATGACGCAGACGAACCGGGTCCCTTTGGCGGGAAGGTCGAGCCACACAAGGCCGGTCGCGGGCCCCAGCTCGCCCTTGCCTCTCTGGCGATCAGCAGTGCTGGTGATGTGAACCTCTAGCGGTCCGCCGGCAGCGATGTTCTCGTGGAGTGTGAAGAGGAGCGATTCCCCAACGCTGTGCCCGGCCAACACCCAGTTTTGCGGACCGACACTGAACAAGTGCCTGTTCCCGTGCCAGACGGAGACCGGGCCTCGCCCGCCGATCTGGTAGACACGGAGGAACGACAGGCGCGAATTCAGCGCTCTGCGGAAATACCCATCCCAGGAAGAGGGTTCCCAATTGACTGGGTGCTCGATGATCACCAGTGGCTCGGAACCGAAGTACGCTCGGTCCACGTGGGTCGCTCTTGATAGGTCCACCCAGCCGACCACATTGCCGTGGTGCTCACACAGGCTCGTACGCAGAGGCATCCCTTGTCGCTTCATGAGGCCAACGTAAACCGCGATCTCCGGGTCGGGAGCACTGGGCGTTTGCTGGGGTCTGGGAGAACGGCATCCGAGGAAGGCAAGGCAGATGCACACGAGCGCAAGCGTCTTCATCTTGCTCCCCCGTTGGCTGACCTCGCGCCATCGGGCCAATCTGAACTCCCTGCCAACGGCCTTGATTATATTGCCCGGCAGAGGGGAAGGCAAGAGGGAGGGTGTAGGGCAGGCGTTGGCTGAAGGCCCCTCAGCGCGGTGGTTGCCCCACCTTCGCCCGCCCTGCCCCACACACGAAGCGTGCGAAGGCAGGGGGGCTTTGCTTTCCGATTCGTAAGACTTCAGGCTCCTGAAGTTCACGCCCCCACCGACCTTGCGTCGGTGGGGCGAAGGATTGGAAGCTACGCGGCGACGCCCCTCCCCCCATCCCCCTCCCCGTCCGCCCGATGGCGGACGGGGAGGGGGCGAGGGGGTGGGGGTCAGGCTCTCTAGCTGCCAATCATCGTCCCACTGGGGCAAGCCCAGTGGTGACGAGGACTTCAGACGGCTGAAGTGTTACTCCGATTCGGGTGAAGCCATCTCTTCCCAAGAGAAAGAGAAGAAGTCTCGCCGCCCCGTCGGGGCGAAGAGAAGCCCACAGGCGGAAGCGCTTGCCCAAAGACCGCGGGGAAACCACCGAAGTGAGCGGCCTTTTCCTCTTCTGGAAGAGGAGAGCTTTGTGCGAAGCAGAAGCTGAGCCCCCTGGCCGCACACGATAGCGGCACGACCGTGTGCCCCTGGCTTCGCACACTTCCTGTGCCGACCGGGAGGTGGGCGAGAGAAAGCACCTGGTCGGCAGGGACTCCGTGCCCGAATCCGCGCTTGCAGGGCAAGACGATAATTGCAGAGTCATATGACTCTGCAATTATCTCCAGAGACATTGTTCTCGGCGGCGGTGGTTCACGTGGCAGAGGTGGGCGGGCCGTAGGGCAGTGCGCCCAAACCCGCCTCTGCACCCCAGCGCCCACCTGCGCTTGATCCTGCCGGGCGTAACCTTACAATAAGGGTTTCGGGCGGCACGGGGCCGCCCACGGAGGAAGGAGCAGGCATGGCCGAGGACCAGCGCGAGCAACGCCTGAGCAAGCTGGCGGGACTCCAGGGCAAGGGGATCGAGCCGTACGGGCGACGATACCCGAGGGACCTCTCCATCGCGGAGTGCCGCGGTCTCGCGGAGACGAGGGGCGAAGGCACGGCGGTCCGCACCGCGGGCCGCATCGTGGCACAACGCGACTTCGGTAAGGCGGCGTTCCTGAACCTCAAGGACCGCAGCGGGGCAATCCAGGCATACGTCCGCCGCGACACGATGGGCGACGAGCAGTTCGCGCTCTACCGCCTGCTCGACGTGGGCGACATCATCGGGGTCGAGGGCAAGCTGGGCCGGACCCGCACGGGCGAACTGACCATCTTCATCGAGCGCCTCACGCCCCTCGCGAAGGCCCTCCGCCCGCTCCCCGAGAAGTGGCACGGGCTGAAGGACGTGGAGACGCGCTTCCGCCAGCGCTACCTCGACCTGATCGCCAACGAGGAGGTGCGGGCGGCGTTCGTGGCACGCTCGCGCATCGTGGGGGCCATCCGCCGCCACCTGGAGGGCCTGGGCTTCCTGGAGGTGGAGACGCCCATGATGCAGGCCCACGCGGGCGGGGCGGCGGCAAAGCCGTTCGTGACCCACCACAATGCGCTCGGAGTTGACCTCTACCTGCGCATCTCGCCCGAGCTCTTCCTCAAACGCCTCCTCGTGGGCGACCTGGAGCGCGTTTTCGAGATCAACCGCAACTTCCGAAACGAGGGCCTCTCCACCAAGCACAACCCCGAGTTCACCATGCTGGAGGCCTACCAGGCCTACGGGGACTACCAGACGATGATGAACCTCGTGGAGGGCATCGTGACCGCGGCGGCGCGCGAGGCGGGCAAGGGCGAGAGCGTGCCCTACGGCCCGGAGGGGCGACCCGTCCGCATCGCCGCCCCGTGGCCCCGAATCACCTACCACGACTCGGTGCGCCAGTATGCGGGCCTTGACCCCGCCGACCCCGCGGCCGTGCGGGCCAAGGCGCGCGAGCTTCAGGTGGACGAGAGGCCGCTCCCCGACGCCGTGGTGCTCAACGAGGTGTTCGAGCGGACGGCGGAGCCGGCGCTGTGGGACTTCACAATCGTCTACGACTACCCGTCGGAGCTGTGCCCGCTGTCGAAGACGAAGCCTGGGCGGCCCGACATCGCGGAGCGCTTCGAGGTCTTCGCCGCCGGCATCGAGGTGGCCAACGCCTACAGCGAGCTCAACGACCCGGTGGAGCAGGCCGCGAAGTTCCGCGCGCAGCTCGGCCACGACCACACCGGGATGAAGCAGATAGACGACGACTACGTGGCGGCGTTGGAGCACGCCATGCCGCCCGCCGGCGGGCTCGGCGTGGGCATTGACCGCCTGGTGATGCTGCTGACCAACTCCCCCTCGATTCGGGACGTTATCCTGTTCCCGATGCTCCGGCCCGAGCCGAAGGGGGAATGACGCGTGACGCGTGACGCGTGAGAAGAGCCGACCGCCGTTTCGGAGTCACGGGTCACGGGTCACGCGTCACGAATCAGGCCTGACTATGAAGAAACATATCGAGCCTCGCCGCTACCTTCTGCGCTTCGACAGCCACGAGCTGCCGCAGCGGTTCGCCGACGTGCTCGTGATCGGCAGCGGCGTGGCGGGGCTGAGCGCCGGACTCGCCGCCGCAGGGCACGGCGACGTGCTCCTCGTGAGCAAGGACGAGCTGCGCGAGAGCAACACCCAGTACGCGCAGGGCGGCGTGGCAGCCGTCTGGTCAGAGGCCGACAGCTTCGCGGCCCACGTGGCCGACACGCTGGCCGTGGGGCAGGGGCTCTGCGACGCGCAGGCCGTCGAGTCGATCGTCCGCGAAGGCCCGGAGCGCATCCGCGAGCTGGTGGGCGCAGGCGCGCAGTTCGACCGCGAGGGGGCCGGCTACAACCTCACGCGCGAGGGCGGACACTCCCAGGCCCGCATCCTCCACGCCCAGGGCGACGCCACGGGCGCCGAAATCGAGCGCACCCTCCTCCAGCGCCTCGCCGCCACCTCAGCGGTCCGCTGCCTCGACCACACCTTCGTGGTGGACCTCCTGACCGACGGCGGCGAGTGCGTGGGCGCGCTCCTCTCCAGCCAGACCCAGGGCCTCACCCTCGTCTGGGCCAAGCAGACCCTCCTCGCCGCAGGCGGCCTCGGCCAGCTCTACCGCGAGACCACCAACCCCGAGGTCGCCACCGGCGACGGCATCGCCATGGCCTACCGCGCCGGAGCCGTGCTCGCCGACATGGAGTTCGTCCAGTTCCATCCCACCACCCTCTACATCGCGGGGGCCTCGCGCTGGCTCCTCTCGGAGACGCTGCGCGGCGAGGGGGCCTACCTGGTCAACAGCCGCGGCGAGCGCTTCATGCCGCGCTACCACCCCGACGCCGAGCTTGCGCCCCGCGACGTCGTCTCGCGCGCAATCGTGGCCGAGATGCGGGCGACGGGCGCAACTCACGTCCGCCTCGACCTCCGCCACCTCGAGCCCGCCCACGTCCGCGAGCGCTTCCCCACCATCGCGCGCGTCTGCGCGCAATTCGACCTCGATCTCGCGGAGGACCTGATTCCCGTGCGGCCGAGCGCCCACTACATGATCGGCGGGGTGCGGGTGGGCACCGACGCCCGGACGACCCTGCCGCGCCTGTGGGCCTGCGGGGAGTGCGCCTGCTCGGGCCTCCACGGCGCCAACCGCCTGGGGAGCAACTCGCTCCTCGAGGGCCTCGTGCTGGGCCACCGTGCCGGGCACGCGGCGGGCCGCCTCGCCGCCTCAGAGCTCGGTGAACCCAAGCCGCGACACGTCCGCGCCGAGCCAACCGCTGGTCACGAAGACCGCCTCGACCTCCGCGACGTCTCCAACTCCCTCAAGAGCCTCATGTGGCGCCACGTCGGCATCGAGCGCTCCGAGGGCCTCCTCAGCGAGGCCGAGGAGAGCATTGACTTCTGGTGCCGATACGTCATGGCAAAGGAGTTCCACTTCCGCGAGGGCTGGGAGGTCCAGAACATGCTCACCCTCGCCAAGATCATCACCGTCGCCGCGCGCACCCGCAAGGAGTCGCGCGGCGTCCACTTCCGCAGCGACTTCCCCCAGCCCGACGACGCCAACTGGAAGACCCACATCACCTTCCACCGCCCCCAAGAGGGGTGATTTCTGATTTTCGATTTTCGATTTTTGCCTTTTGCCCTTTGCCTTTTGCCTTTCTCCTTTTGCCTTGAAGGGGATTTCAGTGTATCGCACCGGGCCGGTGGAGAAGTATCTGGCTGACGCCGCGGCGGGCATTCCCGCCCCAGGCGGGGGCTCCGTGAGCGCGCTCGCAGGCGCGCTCGGCGCATCAATGGCCTGCATGGCCGCCAACTTCACCGTCGGCAAGAAGAAGTTCGCCGCCGTCGAGCCCGAGGCCCGGGCCATCCTCGAAGCCTGCCAGACCGGCTGCGAAGCGCTGCTCGAGCTGATGGACATGGACGTGGAGGCCTACAGCGTGGTGAGCGCGGCCTACGGGCTGCCGCGCGACACGGAGGAGCAGAAGGCGAGCCGCGCGGCGGCGATCCAGGACGCCCTCAAGGTGGCCATCGCCGCGCCGCTCTCCGCGTTCCGCCAGTGCCTGGGCGTCGTCCGCCGGCTCGGCCGCCTGGCCCAGGTGGCCAACCCCAACCTGATCAGCGACGTTGGCGTGGCCGCGATTCTCCTGGAGGCCGCGCTGCGCGGGGCCAAGATAAACGTCGAGATCAACCTCGCCTCGCTCAAGGACGCGGCGTTCGTGGCCGACGTCCGCGGGGAGATAGACGACGGGGCCGCCGAGGCCGCGCGCACCGCTGCCTCGGTCCTCCAGCGCGTCTACGCCAAAATGGGCTGGCCCCCGGCATGAGATTGCCGATTTGCGATTGCCGATTGCCGATTGAGAAGAAGGGACTGAAGCAGCCGTGGAGTGGAATGTCGCAAGGCCCAAGCGGGCGTGCACGTGCGGGCGCGAGCTAGCCGAGAATGAGACCTACTTCGCCGCGCTCTACGAGCAGGGCGAGGAGTTCGTCCGCAAGGACTACTGCGGCCCCTGCTGGGCGAAGGCCCAGGCCGAGGGCGGCGTGTTCTCCTTCTGGAAGACCGTCGTTCCCCCCAAGGAACACAAGCGCCGCCTCTTCGCCGACGACGAGGTGCTCCTCGACTTCTTCTTCCGCCTCGAGAACGCCCAGGAGGAGCAGAAGCGCCACTTCTTCTACCTCCTCGGCCTCATCCTCATGCGCAAAAAGCTCCTGAAGTTCGAGGACATCGAGCGCCGCGACGACCAGGAGTTCCTCTGCCTCCGCGTCCCGCGCGAGGACCGCGTCGTCCGCGTGCCCAACCCCAAGCTCACCGACGAACAGATCGAAGCCCTCAAGGGCCAGCTCTCCGAGGTCCTTGACTTTCAGGTCTGATACGACTACCCTTGTGTGGCCTCTTGGCGTCGGCTCCGAAGCTCCGCAGGAGCGAAATGGTAAAGCCCAGGGCGAAGCCCTGGGAAACGTGGCGGCAACCGGTCAGCCCTGTAAGGGCGAAATCGCCCAGGAGAACCCGCGATGAAGATCGAAGACCTCGCCTACCGCATCGCCGGCGAAGCGCTCATCCTCCTCGAAAAGAAGTACCACTACCGCATCGCCGAAGACCACCGCAAGGACATCCAGAACACCATCCGCAAGAACCTCAACCAGTACCTCAAAGAGCCCGCCGAGAAGCCGCCCGCCGAAGAGTAGGAGGACCGCTATGGCACGACTGTTCGGGAAGGCATACACCCGCGCGCAGCTCCTGCGCCGCGTGGGCGACATCTCGCAGCTAGGCGGCACGCGCCTCGTCGAGCTCCTCGACGGCAACCAGCGGGGCGTCAGGGCCGTGGACTTCGCCACGGGCTCGGGCCTCGCCTTCACGGTGCTCCTCGACCGCGGGATGGACGTCTACAATGCGTCCCACTGCGGCCGCTCCCTCGCCTGGCACTCGATGCCGGGCGCAGTGCACCCCGCCTTCTTCGAGCCTGAGGGCCTCGGCTTCCTCCGCACCTTCGAGGGCGGACTCCTCTGCACCTGCGGCCTCACCTACGCCGGCGCCCCCTGCACCGACGAGGGGGAGGAGCTGGGCCTCCACGGCCGCATCTCCCACGTCCCCGCACGGCGCGTGTGCGTCGACGCCGCCTGGGAGGGCGACGACTACGTCTTCTGGGCCAAAGGCTCGATGCGCGAGGCCCGCGTCTTCGGCCCCAACGTCGTCCTCACCCGCACCGTCAAGGCCCGCCTGGGCGAGAGCCGCTTCTTCATCGAAGACCGCATCGTCAACGAGGGCTTCCAGCCGCAGCCCCTCATGGTCCTCTATCACATCAACGCCGGCTTCCCGCTCGTGGACAAGGGCGCCGAGCTCCTCGCCCCCAGCATCGAGGCCGCCCCCGTCACCGACTACGCCGCGAAGATAGCGGACCGCTGGCACCTCTTCGACGCCCCGACGCCTGGCGTGCCCGAGGCCTGCTACCGCCACAAGCTGGCCGCCGAACGCGACGGCACGACCTTCGTCGCACTCGTCAACCCCAAGCTCGACGGCGGCTTCGGCTATTACGTCCAGTGGAACCGCAAGCAGCTCCCGCACTTCACCGAATGGAAGATGATGGGCGAGGGGATGTACGTGGTGGGCACCGAGCCCTGCCTCATGCCCCTCTACCCCCGCAGCGAGCTGCGCAAGGCGGGCAAGCTCCCCTTCCTCCAGCCTGGCGAGGAACGCCTCATCCAGCTCGAGATCGGCGTCGTCTCCGGCCCCGCCGCCCTCCGCTCCCACCGCCGCCGCTGCCGCCAGGCCCTTCGCCGCTGACGGCCCCCTCGCTGTCGCACGCGCTCGTGCCTGTCACGCCGCTGACCCGAAGAAAGTAGAGAACTTGGGTCTGCCCAACCCTTCTGCGCGAATCCTCTGGCATTTCGGCCCCAGGTTGGGTAGAATGATGGCGACGGGTGAATGGAGAGCGGTCCATTCCGGGACCGGTGTCTTGGCGGACTCTTGATTAAGTGCACCAAAGACAGGCCAACGCACACCTCTATTGGGTTTCGTCGGAGGAATTCTCATGCCTCCCTCTAAGGGAACCGGCCTCCCAAGGCGATCTCGCCCAAGAACGCTTTTCGACCTCGGCGTCGTTCTGACTCCCCGGGTCTGGTCGCCCATTTTCGCTGCTGACCCCGAACTCAAGCCCCGGATCGAACGCATCCCGGAAGCGACGAACCTGCTCACCGCGCCCAAGACCTATCTGGAAGGCCTTGACAGGCTTGCATTGTCTGGGAAGCAGGCCGGCTGGTCGGACCCAGCACTGGCAGAGGTTATGTCATGCTTGCTTCGGAACACAGCATCGAGATTCGAATCGGTGGAGCTCTGGATCCGAGTCCATCGGCCAGATGATCACGAAGCAGTCTGCGACTGCATTGAGGTTTTCCCGCCGGATGATGTGATCATATTGAGGAGACTGCCGAGGCAGGGAAGCCAGAAGATCGTGTTCGAGGCTAGCTGGGGGCTTCGGCAGAAGACCATCATACTGAAGAGGCTTCTGGTCAAGGATCGCCTCAGCCGGGAGCTACACAGTCACCCACTCGAGAATGTGCACCCGAACATCATCAAAACGTACACACTGCGGAACAGGAGCGGAGAGGACTTCCTTGTGGAAGAGAGGCTACAGACTGTTCTCAACGACCAGTGGCGCTCTAATGGGGCAGAACAGACGGCGCTTCTGCTGCACGATATCGGCTCTGCGCTCGCCTATCTTGAGGGTCGGCAACTTGTCCACGGTGACGTGAAGCCAGACAACGTAGGGCTGGACAGTGGCCGGTTCATCCTTCTGGATTTCGGCGTTTGTCGGCAAGCTGCTGATTTGGTGCTTAAGACATCTGCCACAGGAAGCCTGCGGACGAGGGCGCCAGAGCTCCTTCTTGAGGAGAAACCCCAGTCCTGGCAAAGCGACGTGTGGGCGCTGGGAGCTACCGTTTGTAGCGCTGCAAGCGGGCGGTTCCCCTTGGTTGACCCGACAGACAAGGTGCCTCGGATCTCGGAACCGGAACCCCGCGCCGTCTTCGAGAGCACTCTCAGGGAGAGAGCGGGTAGGGAGTACAGCCCCCGGATAGAAAATGTGATTAGCAACATCCCGGCAGAGAGGCTGAAAGACCTCCTTTCCAAGATGCTAAGCAAGGCCCCCTCGGACAGGCCGCATTCAGCAGAGGTCGTCGACATGATTCGAAAAGCGGTCCCGCACGCAGTCCCGGATCACGAAGCTCCGGGAAGGTCATTCTTATCGCCAACAGAGGAAGCCAAGTCCATCTTGGCTATGTGGTCCCCAATGGGAGCTTTTGAGGCTATGCCACTTGATCGAAGAGAAAGACTGCGGCAACGGCTTGAAGAACTTAAGCAGAGAGTCACGGGAGACCGGATGTTGACGGCCGGAATCCAAGCTTTAACCGAAGCTCTTTCTGGATAGGGGACAGGCATGTGGCACTCCGGAATCCGCGTGGTCCAGGATCCAGTGCACGGTCTCATGAAGTTCGAAAGGCGCGAAGCATTCATCATAGACCTCCTCCGAGCGGCCGAGGTGCAGAGACTAAGACGAATCAAGCAACTAGGCTTCGCCTGCTTCGTCTTCCCCGGGGTCGAGCATTCTAGATTCACGCATGCACTTGGAACCGCATATATCGCTGCACAAGTCGGGCGGCATCTTGATTCAGTGGCGCGGGAACTCCTTCCCGAATCTCTGCGGCCAGACGTGCACGCATTGCAGGACCTCTGTGTCGCTGGCCTTTGCCACGACTTAGGGCATGGGCCTTTCTCTCACGTTTGGGAACGAGTGGTGATCGGGGAAAACTGGGACAAGCAAGCATGGGCCATCGCTCTTAATATTGAAGACACGGCGCTCAAGGCGCACGACTTCAACAAGTGGCATGAGATGGTCACCTATGCCTTGCTCACGGCGCCTTCCGGACAACTCCACACTCTGCTGGAACAGAATGCGGTGGGCTCGGCAGCACGGGTCGCAGGACTTCTCTATGGGCATTACTATCTGCCTTACATGTGCAAGCTGATCTCTGGGGACATCGACATTGACCGACTCGACTACGTGTCCCGCGACGCCGTGATGGCGGGTTTGCCATCTTGCACGGTACAGCTGGATCGCCTGATTGCATGTCTCACGTTTGGCTATGACAAGAGCCGACACCCGTGGGTGGGCCTAAACGAGAGAAAGGGGCTGCCTGTAGCGGTAGAGCTGATGACCTCCCGCGCACAGCTCCACGAGGTCCTATACCTGCATAAGACCATACTTGGAATGGAATGGCTTTTGGGCAACCTACTCTTAAGATTGAGGGACCTGGCGCGCGACGGTAAGGAACTCTCGACGGGGGGCGTCCTGCCGGATGGCGTTCTAGAGATGATAAGAAGCAAGCCCGTCAGTCTGGACCAAGTGATGGCTCTGGACGACCACGCCATATGGATGCTTGTCCAGAAGATCAAGGAGGTGGCACATGGCGACCCAACGGCGGTTGCGCTAGGAAAGAGGATCATGGAGCGCGACCCGCTTAGAGCTGTTAGCATAGGAGGGGAGAAGGTGCAAGCATTTTTTGCTGACAGGGCAAACAGCAAGGCCGTCGAAGCAGTTGTCGCCAAATTTGTGGAAGGGGAGCCACTCTATTTCTACAAGGAGTTCCCGGTGTCCTTTACGGTTTGGGAACAAGACACCAAGGCCATGGCTTACCTGGTGGGCGACGAAGAGACTCCCGAATTGAGGTTCCTCTCCGCGCACCCGAGATTGCGGCATCTGTTCTCCGACAACGAGCGGTCTTTAGGGACTAGGTTGTTCGTACCACGGGAGTCCCTTAGAGAGGTCGAGCAACTCATCAGCAGGAAGTCCTGACCGCCCAAGGGAGGAGGAGCGCAAGCATCCTCTCGCCTTGCGCAGGATAGGAGCCCCGATGGCCGGGGCGACCCAGGAGGCACGAGGCTTGGGGTCAGGTCGCAATCCGAAACCGTTGGTCGATGGGCAAGTGAGGGACAGCCGCCTGCTTTGCGCACCGGGATTGGTGAGGCTGCGAGCGTGGTCTGGACTCTGGCCGCGTGTTTGGCCAGGATGCGGGAGTGGTTACTCCGTGGCCCGGCCAGGGACCCTCAGGCCAAGCCAGAGGCAAAGCGCCTGCTCCACAGAGCGGAAGTCTTCGTCTGAGAGGCAGCCAAGCCGACGGATGAGTTTCGCGTGGGGGATGGTCGCGAGATTCTGCGCGTCGAAAACTCCGGCCCTCAAGAACGGTGCGCCCGACGGGACTTCGAACCTGGACCCCCGCGGGCTTGTGGTATGGGCCAGGATGGTCGCCAGCGCGCGGTCTGCTTCCTCGGCAGGAACGCTCACCACAAGACAGGGCCGCACCTTGGCGGCCAGCCCGAGGTCAACTAGCCAGACTTCACCTCGCCGTGGGTTCGCCACGGGCGCTCTCCTCGCGGTCGAGTTCGCGGAACAACGCCTCAGCGCTGCGGACGAGGTCGTCATCAGAGAGAGGGTCGCATCCCGCGCCGAGGGAACGCTTCAGGATTTCGGCCGCGAGTTCGCGCCGGTCCGGTTCCGGCAGCGAATCGAAGCGTTCGAGCAGGCTGCGCACGGTGGTGGTCATCGGGAAGTCCCCCTGCAATCGTCGGCATGCCGCCCGCCGGCGCTCGCGACGGGGGGCGGGAACAGTACGAGTATACAGGGGATTCGCTGGGCATGTCAACTCGACTCTGGCCGCCTGTTTGGCTAGAATACGGGAAAGGAGGATGCGGAGATGCCTTCGCCGCTGCCAGGAATGGACCCGTATATCGAGCACCCGGGCTCCGCGACAAGCTGCCCGTGATTCCCGTGCCCCTTCTCTACCCTGACCCCGACGCGCCGCTGGACCTCGGCGGGGTGGTGGCGGCGGTGTACGAGCGCGGCGCCTATGCTCGGCTGATTGACTATCGCCAGCCGCCGCCCCCTCCGCCGCTGTCCGACGCGGATGCCGCGTGGCTGGATGAGCGCCTGGTGGCACAGAAGGCGCGATGATCCCCGCTATGGCTGCGCCATTCCTGATCACCCCCCGAGGAGGGAGCTGGTGATCAAGTGGAGCATGGTGTGGGTAGGCTTCCCCTTCGGGAGCCGGCGCGGAACGCGAAGGCGTTCCGCTCCTGAGATGCTTCGCTTCGCTCAGCCCCGCCCTGAGCCTCGCGAAAGGATGACCCGTTTTGGCGGACCGAACTGGCGAAGAATGCGGGTTGACAGCGGGGCAGGCAGGCGCTACGATGCTACGCCGCATGCGGGGACACTGTGGGAGGAATCACCAAGGAGGTGCTGATGAGGAAGGGAATGTGGGTTGGTCGGGCCGGGCTGGGGCTGGCCCTTGGGGCCGGGGCGCTCCTCGCCGCGGGGTGCAGCCACCCGGCCAGCTTCGAGGAGTACCTGTCGCACCGCGGGGCCGACGCGGCGCAGATGCTCGACATCGGGGCGACGCAGAGCCGCGAGGCGCGCTGGTCGGTCTACGCCTGCCTCCTGGGGCTGAGCTCCATCGGCGCGGGACACGTGGAGGGCGAGTTCTCAGGCCTCGGCGGCGGCCACGCCGGCTCCTTCAACCACTACCACAAGGTGTGCGGACTCCTGCTGTGGACCTACGAGGAGCTGGGCTGGGACGCCTTCGACGTGAAGAAGCCGGAGACCCTCTACCGCTGGCACACGGGGCCGATCGGCTACGCGGCCTACCCGGAGCGCAAGCCGGCCTACACCTTTGCCTGAACGAAGTACCTCCACGTAGGTTACGTGGGAATCGTCTTCAACCTGCGGTTCACGGAACTGTTCGACTTCCTCGGCGGGCTCTTCTGCCTCGACCTTTGCACCGACGACGGGACAGGCGAGAGCCGCTGGCCCTGGCAATCGAAGGGCGCCAACAACGAATGCTACCGCCCCGAGCTGCCCTACTGATCGCTGATTGTGCCCCGAATGGCACGGTTGACCTCTGCGGAAGTGTCTTGCGGCCCGCAGCCCCCGAACGGGGGTGACCGAGCCGTAGCCCACGGCGACCGCAGGGAGCCCTGGGTAGGCCGACCCCACATGAGAGCCCCCGAACGGGGGCGATTCAGACGGCCATGAATCGCCCCCTTCGGGGGCTCATGCATGGGGTGGCCTGGCTTCCCAGGGCTCCCTGCCGTCGCCCTGGGCTACGGCTGGGTCGCCCACTTCGTGGGCTACCAAACGGGGCCCAGGTCCTGTTGGTGGTGAGCACCATCTTCGCAGAGGCCAACAGATACGCGAGGGTGAGCTCTGCCCGGAGGAACTACTGCACGGCAGGCTGCCGCGCGGCGGCGGGCGGCTTTTCGGGCAGCGGGCCATAGTAGTCGGCCAACTGCTTGAGTATCCGCTTGTTGTGCATGCGCCAGGAGCAGACGGGGACGTAGTGGAAGCGGCCGTCGGGCGGGTCGAAGTAGACGTGGACGCTTGGGCAGCGTTCGAGGCGCTCGGTCTCCACGATCGGGTCGTCTTCGAGGGGGAGGACGATGACTCGGAGGGCGTCGTGGATGGCCATGTGCTTCCGGCGCGTGGCGCTGAAGTTGCCGAAGGGCAGCCGGAACAGCGTGGCCAGGACGTGCCAGAGTTTCCCTAGCCCCTTCCCCTTGAACGCCCTGCCGAAGGCCACGTGGCGCCGCACGGTGCGAATGGTGCCCAGGATGCCCGCGAGGCGCACCAGCCCCAAGGCCCTTAGGCAGCGGCCTGTGAGGCTCACCCCCGCCCACGCCTCCCGCCGCCTCAGCTTCTCCTCGAACTTCAGCAGGTCCTCGGCGAGCCGCGCCAGCGAGGTCTTCATATACTTGTCCACCGGCTGGTACTGCTCGCCGTCCGAGATGAGCAGATAGAAGCTCTCGCAGTTGGGGTGGGTGCCGTAGTAGGGGAGTGCCTCGCGCCCGAAGAGCCCGGCGATGGCCTTGAAGTGCGAGGCTGTGCCGAGCGGGATGAACTTCACGTTCGTCCCGGGGAAGCAGTTGGCCAGGAGCTGCTCCACGTCCTCCGTCGTCATGCGGTCGGGCAGGTAGTCGAACTCGGTGCCCTTCCAGGTCTGGACGAGCGGCATGAGGTAGATGCCGTGGAGGATGTGGCGCTGGTCGTGGCAGAACCTCAGGATGTCGGGCACCTCCTTGTCGTTCAGCCCCCAGGCGAGGCAGGTGACGTAGCTGACGCGGGCGCGGGGGAGCTTCTTGAGGTTCTCGACGGCTTGGAGCTTCTTCTCGAGCACCTTGGCGCTGCCGCGGAGCTGCTTGTAGCAGTTCGACTTGCTCCCGTCGTAGGAGACCAGGAGGTGCGCGCGGCTGTCCACCAGCTTCTTGGCGTACTCGGGGTCGGCCAGCCGCAACCCGTTGGTGAGCACGCGCGTGCGCATGCCGTACTTCCGGCCGAGGGCCACGATGTCGGGCAGGTCCTCCCGCACGGTCGGCTCGCCCCCGAAGAGGGCGATGGTGGGGAGCGGCTTGAACTTGGCGAGGTGCTGGAAGATCTTCTCGAAGTGCTCGAGGGGCGGCTCGAAGGCGAAGCCGTGCCCCGCTATGCCGTCCGCGCACATCGGGCAGTTCAGGTTGCAGCGGTTCGTGACGTCCACGAACGCATAGGTCGGCTCGCGGTGGTGCGCGCACTCCACGCAGGTGACCTGGCAGCCCTCGTACTCGTAGCCGGGGTCGAGGTTCCGCTTGGTGAAGTGCCGGTCGGCGTCGGACGACAGATAGGTCTCATTCGTCCCGCACTTCGGGCAGTCCTTGATCAGATAGACCTTCCCCTCGCGGGTCTCGCGCCTTGTGGGGGCCAGGCCGCCACACCTGGTACAGAACGACGTATTCACCTTGCTCGCCTTTCTGGGGGGGCGGGTGCGCCCGTCCTCAAACCTCTCTTGCATAGCCCCCTATTCTACTGAAGGGATGCCGCCCCGTCAAGGACCGTCTTGTGTCCGCTCAATCCCGACTAAATCAGTTGGGATTCTACCATAGTCCACACCCCACGTCAAGAGCAACTCGCGCCCGGGCGCAAGTTGGGCGCAAGTTGCTGGGAACGTCCCAAGTTCTTGAGCCTCCCCGGGCGACGCTCTCCGCGCCGCGGGAACGCAAAGGCAAACTCGCCTCTGGGGGACCAGTCCCCCAGACCCCCTGGGATTTATCGCATTCGGCCACCGGC
>VGYW01000182.1 GCA_016872875.1 Planctomycetota bacterium
GATTCAATGGGCGTGAAACGCCCCCTTCGGGGGCTTGGATGGGGGGGACGCGCGATCCCAGGGCTCCCTTCGGTCGCCCTGGGCTACGGCTGGGTCGCCCGCGTCGGCGGGCTACAAGGCCCCGAGATGTGGGCAAAGAGCAGGGCGAAGCCCTGGGAAGGGAGCGATGGGTGGGTCAGCCCTGAAGGGGCGTACTATGCGGTCTGGGCGCCATATCCTGCCCAGGGCGGCTAGTACGCCCCTACAGGGCTGAATCTGGCCGCCCGCCTTTCCCAGGGCTTCGCACTGGGCTGCTATAGTACGCTCCCTTCGGAGCTTCGGAGCCGACGAACGTTGCCAGAACTGGGGGCCATACTCGTGGCATATCACAGTCTTGCAAACGCCCCCGGCTTCTGCTACAATCCCGTCCGTGCGGGCCACCTGGGGCCCACGGGGCGCATCTGATGGCGAACGCATACGTGGGCCTGGGCAGCAACCTGGGCGACCGCGCGGGGTCGCTCCGCGAGGCGCTTCGCCGCCTGGGCGCCGCCGAAGGCATCCAGGTCGTCGCAACCTCGGCGTTCGTCGAGACCGAGCCCGTCGGCGGGCCGCCGGGCCAGCCGAGGTTCCTGAATGGTGCGGCTCATCTCGCCGTTAGCCTCGGCCCCGAGGAACTCCTCGATCGCCTCCTGGCCATCGAGGACGCCCTGGGGCGCGTCCGAGGCGAGCGCTGGGGGCCGCGAACGCTCGACCTGGACCTGTTGCTCTACGGCGGCCTCGTGGTGCGGACCGAGCGGCTGACCGTGCCGCACCCGCGGATGCACGAGCGGCGCTTCGTCCTCGCGCCCCTCGCCGAGATCGCCCCAGGCGCCGTTCACCCGGTCCTCGGCCTCACGGTCGCCGAGCTCCTTACCCGCGTGTCGTGATTGGGAGTTTTCGTGAGCCACGAGTTCACGTACATCGCGGTCGAAGGCCCCATCGGGGTGGGCAAGACCACCCTGGCTCGCGCCCTCGGCGGCGCGCTCAACGCGCGCGTGATCCTCGAAGAGTCCGAGGCCAACCCCTTCCTCCGCCACTTCTACGAGAACCCGAAACGCTACGCCTTCCAGACCCAGCTCTTCTTCCTCGCCTCACGCTATAAGCAGCAGCAGGAGATCTACCAGCGCGACCTCTTCCACAAGGTCACTGTCACCGACTACCTTTTCGACAAGGACAACGTCTTCGCGAGCGTGACGCTTAGCGACGAGGAGCTGCGGCTCTACCACCGCATCGCCGCCCTCTTCCCCAGCGGCATCCCAAAGCCCAACATCGTCGTCCTCCTACAGGCCAGCGTGGAGTCCCTCATGGCGCGCATCCGCAAGCGCGGCTACGACTTCGAAGGGCCGATGGAGCTCGACTACCTCCGCACCGTGGTGGAAACCTACAACCGCTACTTCTTCGACTACGCCGCCGCACCGCTCCTGGTGGTGAACACCGACGAGGTGAACGTGGCCGCCGACCCCACGGAGCTCGCCAACCTCATCGAGCAGCTCGGCCGCCACGACCACGGCGTCCAATACTACACACCAGTCGTCCGCAAGGCCCCGTGAGGCCTATGTCCTCTCCTCAATTCGATCTGTCGGATCCGTCCGATCCGTCGGATCCGTCCGATCAATCCGAGATGCACACTTTCGCCACCATCTCCGCCCTCCGCAGCTTCCTCGCCCCCCACCGTGCGGCCGGCGCCTCGATCGGCTTCGTGCCCACCATGGGCGCGCTTCACGAGGGGCACCTCAGCCTCGTGCGCCGCGCCAAGGCGGAGTGCGGCATCGCCGTCGTCTCGATCTTCGTCAACCCCGCTCAGTTCGGCCCGAAGGAGGACCTCGCCCGCTACCCGCGCGACCTGGCGGGCGACAGCCGCCTGTGCGAGAGCGTGGGCGTGGACGCCCTCTTCGCGCCCGACGCCTCCGAAATCTACCCCGAGGGCTTCTGCACCTGGGTGAGCCAGGACGACGACACGGCTCGCCGCCTCGAGGGCGAGTGCCGCCCGGGCCACTTCCGCGGCGTCCTCACCGTCTGCCTCAAGCTCTTCAACGTCGTCCAGCCGCACCGGGCCTACTTCGGCCAGAAGGACTACCAGCAGGCCCTCATGGTCCGCCGCATGGCACGCCAGCTCGGCCTCCCGATGGAGGTCGTCATCTCCCCAACCGTCCGCGAGCCCGACGGACTTGCGATGAGCTCGCGGAACCGCTACCTCGACCCCGCGGCGCGGCGCCAGGCGGCCTGCCTCGCCAGCGCCCTGGAGCGCGCCAGGGGAGCCGTCGCTGCGGGCGAGCGCGACGCCGCGCTCCTCGCCGACCTCATACGGTCCGAAATCCTCGCGGGCGGCCCCTGCGAGATTGACTACATCGCCATCGCTGACCCCGACACCCTGGCCCCCGTGGACACGCTCCGCGGCCCAACTGTCGCCCTCCTCGCCGTCCGAATCGCGGGCACAAGGCTGATTGACAATATGATGCTCGAACCCTGATGAAGGATGAGCTTTGAGCAAGGCGGATAACGTCACGGTAATCGGCGACGGCGGCTGGGGCACCACCCTGGCCCTGCTCCTGGCCGGCAAGGGGAACCGCGTGCGCCTCTGGGGCGCCTTCCCCGACTATATCGAGGAGATGCGTCGGCGCCGCGAGAACGTGAAGTTCCTGCCCGGCATCCCCCTGCCCGAGGCCATTGAGCTGACCAGCGATCTCGCCGCCGCCGTGGAAGGGGCCGGGCTGCTCGTGCTCGCCGTCCCTTCCCAGTTCATGCGCGGCGTCCTGCGCCGCCTGGCCCATTCTTGGTGGCACAGGCGTCCCGCCTGTGGCACACAGGCCAGAGGCCTGTGCCACCAAGGTAGATTGGGCGGCGTGCCCATTGTGAGCGTGGCCAAGGGGATCGAAAACCGCACGCTCCTGCGGCCGACGCAGATCGTCACGGATGTCCTCGGTTGTGGGCGGGGCGTCTCTGCCCCGCGGGGCACGGAGGCCCCGCCCACAGAAAACCACACACGCCGCTATCGCGTGCCAGTGGTCGCTCTCTCCGGCCCGAGCCACGCGGAGGAGGTCGCGCGCGGCCTGCCGGCAACAGTGACCGCCGCCAGCCGCAACGCCGCGCTCGCCCGCCGTGCCCAGCAGCTCTTCATGACCGACCGCTTCCGCGTCTACACCACCACCGACGTTGTAGGCGTTGAGCTCGGCGGAGCCGTGAAGAACGTGGTGGCGATCGCCGCAGGCATCTGCGACGGGCTTGGCCTCGGCGACAACGCGAAGGCCGCCCTCCTCACCCGCGGCCTAGCCGAGATGACCCGCCTCGGCGTCGCGATGGGCGCGAGGCGCGACACCTTCGCCGGCCTCGCCGGCATCGGCGACCTCATCACCACCTGCACCAGCCCCTACGGGCGCAACCGCGCCGTCGGCATCCAGATCGCCCAGGGCAAGAGCCTCAAGGACATCCTCGCCGGGATGCAGATGGTCGCCGAGGGCGTCCGCACCACCCTCTCCGTCCGCGCCCTCGCCCGCCGCCACGGCGTCGAGTTGCCCATCGCCGAACAGGTCTATCGCGTCCTCTTCCGAGGCACGGACCCCACGGCCGCGGTCCGCGACCTCATGCAGCGCGCGGCCAAGGATGAGCTGGGGTGATTGCCCGATTCGACCTGGCGCGCTTGACATCCATCCCACGCGGAGTATGCTACTGTTGGTGCGAGAGGAATCCGCCTGAAGTGGAGCGTGGCGCCATGACCAGACTTGAGGTGCCTGTGCCTGACGAACTGGTGCAGCTCCTGGGCTCCGCGGAAGCTGCCAGGGAACACCTCAGGCGTGCAGCCGTCTTGGACCTCGTCAAGCGCGAGGTCATCTCGCAAGGCCGCGCCGCGGAGCTTCTCGGCATGAGCCCGTGGGACTTCCGCGAACTCATGGCTGAGTCCGACATCCCTGTGGTCAGCCTCAGCGGGGCGGAACTGGACGAAGGGCACCAGAACCTCAAGGACGCTCTGCGCGACACTGAGGTCCAGGCGTAAGCTGGGGGCTTCTATCTCGCTCCGCTGGCATGCAAAGCGGCATCTGCGATGCCGCACTCCACATTTCCCGCCCCTTGGGCGAGCGGGAGTATGGAGTGCGGTGACGTGTCGCCGCTTTCTATTCTCAGCGGAGCGGGCGAACGGCAGAAGCGCCTCCGAGTGCGGCCTGCTCGCGTGTTGCCCACGTGTGTTCGACGCGCGGGAAGTCCAAGCTGAATACGCAACACCCAATCCTTAATGACCAAGTAACACGATGAACCGTCTTGCCCTGGCAATCCTGGCGGGAGGCGTCGCCGCGGCGTTGGGGGCTGACAAGGAGAAGGCGTCCGCAGCGGTCCCCGCTCTGCCGCCTGGGAAGGAGTCGCGCCTCGACGACCCGAAGATCGGCTGCGGCCACTTCATCGTCTACGTGCCGAGCGACTACACGCCGGCCCGCCGCTGGCCCCTCATCGCCTGCTACCACGGCCAGGCCGGCCAGCCCACCACCTGGCCCTTCAGGGACCTCACGGCCGGCAAGGGCTTCATCATCCTCGGAATGGGCTACCTGCCCGACATCGCCAAGCCGATGACGATGGCGGAGCTGGACCGCTACGCCTCCCGCGAGGTGGACTGCGCCCTCGCAGCCGTGGCACTCGTGGAGAGCCGGCTCAAGGTGGACCGCGAGCAGCTCATCGTCGGCGGCTTCTCGATGGGCGGCTGGATCGCCAGCGCCATGGGCGAGGCCGGGGCCGGCACCTGGGCCGGCGTCGCCATCCTCGGCGCGGGGCGCCGCAAGTTCGACTCCCCGCTCAAGCCCCCGGGCGCCGTGCGGAAGAAGCCGATCTACATCGGCTGCGGCGACAAGGACCCGAACTTCCCCGCCGCCCAGAAGGGCGCCGAGTTCTACCGCAAGGCGGGGGCCGACGTCACCTTCGAGCCCTACCCCGGCCTCGGCCACCAGATGAAGACCGACACCCAGGTGCTCCGCGACTGGCTCCGCAGCGCAGCGCCCCTCAAGGCCGCCCGCGCCCGCCTCGCCGCCGCTCGCGCCGCGGAACAGGCCGGCCGACTCGGCAAGGCATACACCCTCTACGACGAGGCGGCGCAGGTCTCCGACACCGACGAATCGTGCCTCGCGGCGGCCAAGGCGGCCAAGGCCATCGCCGAGCGTGCCGAAGGCCAGCTCGCCGAGGCCGAGAGAGGCATCGCCGACAAGCGCTACGCCGACGCCGCTCGCCTCCTCGCCTCACTCGCCACCCGCTACGACGGCTCCCCCTTCGCCGAGAAGGCCGACGCCCTCATCCGCAAGCTCCAGTCGGACCCCGAGGTCCGCAAGGCCATTGACTCGGCAAAGGGCGAGTCGTCCGTCGAGCCGCCGCCGAAGACCGCCTCCGAGCAAGCCGACCGCGAGTGCCGCTCCTGGCTCGCCCTCGCCGACAACTTCCTCCGCGCCGCCCGGCCCGACAAGGCGAAGGACTACCTCCTCAAGATCATCGAAAAGCACCCCGCCACCGAGTGGGCCGCCAAGGCCCGCGAGCGCCTCCAAGCCATTGACAAGGGGCGATAGGTTTCCCCCATCGTCCTCGTTCTTCACTCTTTCCTCGTCGCGAAGCTCCGGCTTCGCGACGGCGCTTGTGAAGCTCGCGCTTCAGCCGCCAGCGGCAGGAGCCGCGCCGCCTGCGTTGCGAAGCCGGAGCTTCGCAACGAGGAAGCTGGTCCCGTCTCCCGCCACTTGTCTTCCTGCTGTAACGCTGGCGGGTAACGTCGCAGCCCATGTCGGAGTTCATGAACTCCGACATGCACCACCGACCGCTCGCGGCGCGCAAGAGACGCCACGGACGCTGGCCGAGTGGCAAGCCTTTCCTCGTCGCGAAGCTCCGGCTTCGCGACGCCGCACGTGAAGCTCCCGCTTCAGCCGCCAGCGGCGGGAGCCGCACCGCCTGCGTTGCGAAGCCGGAGCTTCGCAACGAGGAAAGCTTCGCAACGAGGAAGGGGCAAGCCACGTGGCCCGCGTCTCCGACGCGGACTCCTTCCGCCCCGGAGGGGCGGGCTACTTCCGACCACGCCCAGGCTGCTCTCCGCTGGGGCGTCCCTGTAGCGACAAGCGTCCCGCTTGTCGAGGGTCAGGGCGGTGCGCAAGCGGGACGCTTGCGGCTACGCCTTGGGAGAGTCACTGCGAGGCCGGGGCGAGGATGAGGCGGAGCTCGGCGCCAGGCTGGAGGGTGATGGGGAGGCCGTCCTGGAGCTCTTTGCCCGTGTGGGCGGACTCCTTGTCGGCTGGCGGGCGGCGGAGGGTGTAGCGCTTGCTCTCCTCGGCGGTGAACCATTCGGGGAACTGGTTGATGCGGGGGTAGTCGAGGGGCATGCGCAGGTGCGCTTTATGGCGGGGCTTGTCAAAGACCAGGCGTCCCTCCCAGGGCTTGTCGGCGAGGAGGCTGAGGCAGAGGCGTGATGCGTGACCCGTGATGCGTGATTCGGAGTCCGGATGGGCTGCGGCGCCGAGGCGGAGGTCGGGGCGCCAGGGCTGGACCGTGAGCCCTAGAGTCTTCCAGAGGGCGTACATGATGGCGGTGCGGGCAGAGTTGCCGTCGCCGTGCCAGCCCTCGACGATGCCGTCGGGCTTCTGGACGCGCCACATGTCGTGGATTTCGCTGTCGAGCCAGGCGGCGGCTTCGGGGACGGGTTCGCGGTTGTAGAGGTTGATGGCGCCTTCGATGGAGTCGGCGTATTCGTCGGCCGAGCCCCAATGGTAGGTGGTGAGCTCGGGGAGGCGCTTGAGGACGTGGCGCACGGCGTCGCGGTAGGCCTCGGTCTTGTCGAGCAGCCAGACGGTGTAGAAGCCGTTGTAGTTGTAGCCCCAGGTGTCGCAGATGCCCTTGTCGTGCTCCCCGGTCTTGGGGTTGAAGGCGTTGTAGAGCATGCCGTTGGGGGTGCGTGCGACCTCCAGGATGCGGTCGAGCATGTCGTGGATGGGCTTCTCGTAGGCTCTCTTCTTTTCGGGCAGGGCGTGTGCGGTGGCGAGGTAGAGCTCGGTGAGTCCGCAGACGACCTCGCAGCCGTGGTCGCGGAGGCGCAGGCTGGCGAAGTTGCGGGTCGGGTGGTTGTCGCCGAGGAGGTAGTAGTCCCCGAGGCGGACCGCCCACTCGAGATACTTCTTGTCGCCGGTCATCCAATAGACGCGGGAGAGGGCCTGGAGCTGGTCGCCATTGACCTCGACGTTGGTGGTGGTGATGTCGCCAAAGGGGGTCTTCAGCTCGGCGTGCTTGAAGAGGTCGTCGAGGATAGCGATCATCCGCTCTGACCAGGGGCTTGGACCGAGCCACTCGGTGAGGGGGATGAGGCCGTCCTTGACGTATTCGGACGCGCCGAAGATGACGGCCTGGAGGTTTGGCTTCTGCGAGGCGAACGACTGCTTGGCGAACGACCAGTCCTCGGGCAGGCGGCCGAGGCGGGTGGCGAGCTTCGCCTCGGCGCGGAGGATGTCGAGCATGCGCCCGTCGAAGAGCGCGCGGTCGGTGAGCGCGGCGGTGAGGACCATGAAGGGGTAGTTGTCGGCCGCGGAGTCCTTGACGGCCCAGAGGTCGCGGTTGGCGCCGAGGTTGCGTGGGATGAGGCCGCTCTTGGGGTCGGCGTGGGCGAGCCAGCCCTCGACGAATCTGCGGCAGCGGAAGAGCATCTCGTTGGCGAGGCGGCCGTTCCTCTCAGCCTCGCGGAACGCGGCCTCCAGCTTGGCGTCGGCAAGCGGCGTGGCGGGGGCAGGGTGGGGGGTGTCCCAGACCTTGCGCATCTCGGGGAAGGCCTCGCCCTGGGGCGGGCTGGTGGGGAGGGCCTTCACGTCGAGCTTCAGCGCGATCTTGTGGGCGGGCTTCTTCGGGTCAACGCCCTCCTCGTCGGGCTTCTCTTTGCTCAGGAGCCGGACTGCGGAGATGAAGGCCGCCCTCTCGCCGAGGCGGGTGAGGGCGATGTCGTAGCGCTGGCCCGCGACCTTGTCGGGGACAGAGACGAGGAGCGGCTTGAAGCCGGCGTAGCCGCCGGCGCTGAGCTTGAGCTGTTGGCCATTGATGGTGATAAGCGCCTCGCGGGTATCGTTCTTCGCGCCCCAGGCCAGCTCGAGCACATGGCCCGGCTTAGGCGGCACGTCAATCGTCAGGTGGATGTCGGCCCGCCCGAGCCAAATGTAGGGCACACCGTCGTATTCCTGCGCGGCCTCGATGCCCTTATCAATGCTAAGCCAGGCGAGTGGGGCGGGGGCCTCGGTGGCAGAGGCGGACAACGCGAGGAAGATGCACGATTGCAGGGCTCTCGGCTTCATGAATGGCATCCTTTCCTTTGAACCCGCAATCCGTAATCCGTAATCCGTAACCAGACAAGGAAGAGACGTGTCATCCTCGGGCTTCTTCCCCTCTCTGGTTACGGATTACGGATTACGGATTGCGAATTGCGAATTGCGCATTGTGACCAGCGTCGGGCGGCGAGGAGGAGCTCACCGGCCTCGCGAGGGGTGTCGCACCAGGTCTCGATGCACAGAAGGGCGGGGTCGAGGGACTCGACGAGGGGCTCGACGTTGGCTTTCGGGACGGCGATGTGGACGACGCGGCCCGCGGCCTGGACGGCGCGGTATAGGCCGAGGTAGGCCGGGCCGTTCGGGGGACGGCCTGCCCCAGGGACCCACTGGATGACGCGGATGGCGTCGAGGGAGAGGAGGCGCGGGAGGTGCCGCTCGGCGCCCGGGCCGTCGAGGTGATACCAGACCCGCCCGAAGCGCTCGCCGACGAACTGGAGCTCGGGGACGACGAACTCCTCGAACATGGCGGGCGAAATCATGCACGAGATGTCTGATTGGGTGGAGACGAAAGGCTTGGGTCCCCAGAAGCGCGCCCAGCCGGCGATGCCGTACCAGAAGTCGTTGGCCGCGGCGGTGAGGCGGCGGAAGTGCTCGATGACGCGGCACCAGTTTTCGGTGAGCTTGCGGAGCGTGGCGCGCATCCAGGCGGGGTGCTGGGCAAGGCCGAGCATGAATGCCTCGGTGCCGATGACGCGCGCCAGGATGTCGCTCGCGGGGAGGAGGCAGACCTGGCCGACGAGGAAGTCGTCGCGGCCCGCGGCCGCGGTGACGGCGCGGTGGAGGGCCTCGTAGCGGCGGAACCAGGGGCTATCGAAGTCGAGCTCGAAGGCGGGCGGATTGTCCCAGTCGAGCGCGATGGGCTCGAACCAGATGGTTTCGAGGCTGAGGCGTGGCGTGGCGCCGTAGGTGGTGGCGAGCCAGCCGCCGTTGAGGAGCTCGGATGGGACGGCTTCGCCTGCGAAGCAGGTGCCTTCGAGGCGCGCGAGGACGGTGGGCACGATGTGGGCGGGGTCGAGGTACTTCTCCTCGCCGGTTTGTGGCGGGGGGGTGGCGCGGCCTTTGCCGCTGGGTGCGGTAACGACCATGCATGGGCGGTCGAGGCGGCGGCCCTCCCAGAGTGCGGCCCAGCGTGCGGCGGCCTCGGGCCAGTCAGGTTTGTACTTCATGGCGCCTTCTTCGGGAAGTCGTCGGGCATCCAGGGCAGCAGATCGGCTATGGAGGCCCTGGCCTTGTCAGAGGTCGGGACGCCCCAGGCCTGGAAGAACGGGCCGAGGTTACGTCCGACGGCCCGCGAGAAGCGCGTCATCCACTGGTCGCGCTTCTCGTCGTCGCTTCGCGGCCTCTGGCCGCCGGGGAGTGCGCGGTACTCGGCGAAGACCTTCTTGAACGTGTCCCAGCCGAATGCCTCTTGGAGCTGAATGTACATGAGCAGGGCGAGGAAGGGGTCGCTCTTCCACTTGTTGAAGTCGGGGCCGGTGGCGAGATACGCCTTGAGGGACTTCGCCCGTGGTTCCGGGCCGAAGCTGCGGAGGGACTTGGGGGCGCGGCCCAGCAGCTTGTCGTAGACGTAGAGGGTGAAGAGGTTCACCGTGACCTCGCCGGTGCCGGCGAAGGTCCAGTCGCCCGACTGGTGATTATGGCCCATCTCGTGGAAGAGGCCCCAGATGCCGCCGTGGGCGTCGGCCAGAATCCGCCTCTTGTCCACGAACACCTCCGCCATGTCGAGGTGGGTCATGAGGGGGTAGCCGGAGTGCATGTAGCCGGCGCTGATCTGCACGTCGGCCACGTAGCGTTCGGGCCGCGGCCGCTCGGTCGGGACCGTGGCCAGCTCCGCACAGGCATCGAGCACGCCGTCCCAGAACCTCATCAGGTCCTCGGGGTCGTCGAGCGTGCGGACGTTCTTGGAGGGAACGGTGATGACGACTTTGGTGGTTGCGAGCTCGGCCCAGGGGGCGGGGCGGAGGCGAATCGTCTCGCGCCACGCCGCGAGCTCCGTCTTGCCGAGCACGTAGAGCGGGGCTTCGACCGCTCCGGCGACCTTGACGCCGATGGTGCCTAGCTTGGAGCCGCCGGGCACCTCGATATAGATGGGGCCGCCGAAGGCGTTGGCCGCCTTCGTCGAAGCCGCGTTCAGGGGGAATCGGCGGCAGACCTCGGGCGCGCGCCGCCAGGCCTCGTGGTGCCAGAGGGAGTCGCTGTGTGCGCCGATGCGCACCCACAGCCCCTTGCCCGCCGCCGACGCCGGGACCTCGACAGTCACGACCTCGCCGGGCGGAGCATAGAGGCCGGTGCTGTGCCAGCCGGGAATGGCGGCGTTGACCTCGAGGCTTCGCGCGACGCGCTCGGCCTTTTCGGGCACCTCGCCGGGGAACCAGGCGGCCAGCCAGTGCGCCTTGACCTGCTCGGCCGGGAGCTCCCGCATGTGCTCCAGCTCCAGGGTCAGCCAAAGGCGGGCGAGTGGGTCCTTGATCGGCTCGCCCTTCTTTAGCCGATCGGCAGCCTTGACCACGCCTCTGTGTGTGAGGAGGACGAGTCTGGGGCGTAGCAGTTTGTCATCCTTTGGGAGGGAGCGGATGGCGTTGGTGAGGGTTCGGGACGCCTGCCCAAGCTCGTCGGGCTTGAGTTGCGCCTTCCCGTCTGAATGCGCCTCGAGGGCGTCGAGGGCGCGGCCGGCGTGAACGAATGGGGGAATGGCCACGTTTGCGGCAAAGCCCGCCTTGTCGGTGCGCTCGGCCATGCCGTCGGCCCACACCAGGCCGGCGGGGGCCAGAAGGCGGTTGCCCGGGTGATCGGCGATGAGGTTTTTGCCGGGATGGAGCTGGAGCCAGCCCCAGGCGGTGTCGGCGGCCACGAGGCCCCCGCCGCCATTCAAGAAGATGCCCACAGCGTCGCCGGCAAGCTCATTCGAGTGGCAACAGACGACGCTGAACTCGGCAAGCTTCTTGTGCCAGTCGGCCCCATCGAGTGCTTCGGCCTTCAGGCCCTGCTTCTGGAGGAAGGCCAGGAGGCCGCCCTGGCGTCGGACGGCGATTCGGGCTTCGGCGGGCGGCTTGCGGGCGGCCCAGCGGACCGCGTTGAGCACGAGGCGGCCCGTGTCGGCCGCGGCGAGCGCCTCGGCGCCGAAGTAGCCGTCGTGGCCGAACGCCACGACGCGTCCCTTACCCAGCGCGGTGGCGGCCACGACCGGCTGGCGTGTCGCCCCGCCTGCGCCCCCCGCGACGACGGCGAACGCCTCGTCGCCGAAGACGCACAGCGAGCCGGGCGCCCCCGGCGCGGCGATGCGGGCGACACCTTCCAGCAGCTCCTCGATGTCCCCGGCCCTGCCCTCGGCGGCGGCGAGGGTGGTCAGGAGAAGCCACAGCACCAGGCGGGCCCCCCCCAGGCACGCCCAAGCACAGCTTGGGCACGTGTTCAGCCCTGCATCAGGGGCCGCCCACCTCTCCCTTGGGGAGAGGTCGCCCGCCAGGGGCGGGCGGGTGAGGGTGCCTTCTCGGTCGCCCACGGCGGCTAAAGCACCCTCACCCCAGCCCTCTCCCCGAGGGAGAGGGGGGATGGTTGCCTCCTCGCCAAACACGTACCCGCCTGGGCGTGGCACCCCCGGAGCTCTGGCTGCAAACGTGGGTGCCACGCCCAAACTCGTTTGGGCGTGCGCGGTCTGGGTCTCCCTGCAACGGCAACGGCTCATCATTGGGTCGGCTTTCGACAGCGGATGTGGAGGAAGAAGGGGACGACCTGGGTGTCCTGCATGTGATGGCATCGCGCCACCACGTCATCGCTCGCGCGCGGCTCCTGGACGCGCTCGACGGCGAGACCCGCGGCAACGACGGCGTTGAGCCACTCGCTGAGGGGGTGGTGGAAGCGAGGGACTCGGAAGGGCGGGAGGCCGGCCTTGGCCTCGGGCGGGGCGGCGCCGAAGAGCCACTCGTCAATCCGCCCGTCGGTGCGCTGGAAGTAGCGGCCGATCTCGATGGCATAGGTCTTGCCATCGGCGCCCCGCAGGTTGCGGCGGTGCGGCGTGTCGGTGCAGGGATGCGTGATGGAGAACTGGAGGAACCCGCCCGGCTTGAGCACGCGGCAGGCCTCGGCGAGCGCCCGGTCGTTCTCCGGCACGTCCATCAGGCTCATCACCGCCACGGCGAAGTCGAACGCGGCGTCGGGGAAGGGGAGCTGGACGGCGCTGGCAATGGCGTAGCGGATGCCGAGCGGCTTGCTGGCCTCGGCCTCGACGGCGTGGCGGATGAAGCGGGGCGAAACGTCAATCGCCGTCACCCGCGCGCCCCGCTGGGCGAGGAGGCGGGTGTTGTGGCCCTCGCCGCAGCCGATGTCGAGCCCGCTCAGGCCGCGCACGTCGGGCAACATCTCGAAGAACCAGGGCGTGTTGAGGAAGTCGCGGTAGACATCGTAGCCGGCACGGGCCAGTTCTGTCCAGGCCTCCGCATTCGCGTCCCAGTAGCGGCCCACCTCGCGATGGTCCATCTTCACAGCCCTTTGCTCCCTGGCTTCACTATATGCGCTCCGGCGAGTGGGTTCAAGCGAGGCGCGCTTGCAGGCACCAGATGGGCCGGATACGATGTGCAGGTAGACCGCGCCGGGCGCGGGCGTGGCTCCTGATCTTCGGGCTGCGAATCGTCGTCGTTGCCGTCGTCCTCGTGGTCGGCCGTGATTGAGGGGACAACAAATGGCGAGCGGCCATGATGCGTTTGGCTGCGACGCGCAAGGCTACGTGCGGCACTGGCTCGTGGCCGGGCCACGCCGCAAGCCCTATCAGGGGCCCAGCGGTTCGGATGACGAGATGCGGCTCGCTGCCCTGGACGCCACGGTTGGCGAGCCGCCCAGCGACGCGGCGCTCGGCCAGCCCGGGCCGCTCGGCGACGCCTGGCGCTTCCATGCGCCAGGCCAGAACATCTTCGTCGAGTGCAGCGGCTTCTCCTCGCTCCTGGAAGTCCTTGACCTGTGGGCAGTCACCGATCTGCTCGCGCCCGCCGCCTCGCTCGCGGCACGCTTCTGGGCGTGCGGCACGGCGGACCTCTGGGTGAATGGCGCCCACCTGCTCCGCCATAGCGTGCCACGCTACATGTATCCCGAACCGGCGGACTTCGCGCTGCCGCTGCGGAAGGGGGCGAATCGCCTCGCCGTGCGGCTCCAGGCACTCGGCGTCCGCGACACGCGCATGCTCTTCGGCCTCCAGGTGCTCGATGGCGCGGACGGCCTGGTTGTCCGTCTCCCCGGCGACCCGGACGCCACAGGGCGATTGGCCGAGGCCGAGCGGTGGCTGATGAGCGTGAGGGCCGCCGGCCGCGACGCGTTGGCCTCCGAGCACCCAGCCCCCTCCGATGCGCGCGTGACCATCGGCCCGGCTGGTGGCACAGGCGTCCCGCCTGTGGCCCCCTGGCCCGCCGGCGCGCGGGGCTTGAGCTTCGATCCCGAGGGTGCCTTCAACCTCAAGGTCGCTGTTGACGTTCGCCCCACGCGGGGCGGGGACGCCCCGCCCACAACCCTCGAACGCCAGCTCGAGGTCCCAGCCAATCGCCCGCCCGCGCAGCCCTCGTCGCTTCCGCCCAGAGAGCACTGCCGCGAGCACGTGCAAGCCATCGCCCGCGGCGCCGGGCGGCACATCCTCAACGTCCTCGCCCGCCGCATCCTGGGCGAGCAAGCCGACGAAGCGGCCATCTTCGAGGCCACGCTGCGGGGGATTGATGCGCGGCACGACTGCTCGGACTTCACCCTCGCCGCCCTCCTGCGGATGGTCTGCCTCGGCCTCGTCTCGCCCGATGAACGGGCCGCCATCCGCCGCTCCGCCCTCGCCTTCCGCTACTGGGACGACGAGCCCGGCACCGACGCGATGTGCTTCGGGAGCGAGAACCACAGCCTGCTCTTCCACGGCTGCCAACTGCTCGCGGGGCGCCTGTGGCCCGACGAGCGCTTCAGCAACAGCGGCCGCACCGGGCGCGAGCAGGCGGCCCTCGGCGCCCAACGCTGCACCGCCTGGCTTGATCAGGTCGCGGCCACGGGCTTCCGCGAATACCTCTCAAGCACCTACATGCCGCTGTCGGTCGCCGCGCTGGTGAACGTCTACGACTTCTCAGGGCGGGTGACGCTCGGCGTGGAGGCCAAGCGGGTCCTCGATGGCGTGTTCCGCGACCTGGCGACCCACGCCTTCGATGGCGTGGTCATCGCGCCACAGGGGCGCGTCTATCGCAACGTCCTCTACCCCGAGATGGGCGGCACCCAGGCGTTGCTCTCCTACGCCACGCCCGAGGCCATCGTCGCCCACACCGATTGGATCGGCTTCCTCGCCTCGTCGGCGGACTACCGCCCGCCCGCGGGCCTCGGCGACCTGATGCGCCAGCCCGCCTCCCGACGCTATCGCCAGGACGGCGTCGAGGTCGTCCTCCACAAGACCAGCGACTACCTGCTCACGTCGCTCGCCATCCCCGCGTCGTTCGATTCCGGCGAGGGCGCGGCGGAGACGCCCGCGAACTGGCGCTCCGCCCTCTGGCCCGGCAAGCCAGGCTACCAGCAACACCTCTGGCAGGCGTCGCTCGCCCGCGACTGCCACGTCTTCGTCAACCACCCCGGCGCCACCTTCGACCAGAGCCAGTCGCGGCCCGGCTACTGGTTCGGCAACGGCGTGCTGCCGCGCCTCTCGCAGACCGAGGGCACCCTCGCCGAAGTCTTCGACATCCCGGAGGCCCACCCCGTCGGCTTCACCCACGCCCACTGGCCCTCCGACACCTTCGGCCGCCAAGAGGTCCGTGGCCACTGGGCCTTTGGCCAGCGGCGCACGGGCGCCGTCGCCCTCTGGTGCAGCGCGCCCCTCGTGCCCCACGACGACGTGCTCACCGGCCGCGAGCTCCGCGCGAGCGGCCGCCGCGTCGCCTGGCTCTGCCTCTGCGGCCCAGCCCCCGATACCGCGGCCTTCGACGCCTTCATCCGCTCCTGCACCGAGCACAGCCCTGCCTTCGACGCCCCGGCGCGCCGCCTTGACCTCCGCGGCGAAGCTGCTTTGGCATGGACCGACTGAGCGCCGAGCCCCCGGCCGCGCATGCAATCATGCATTTGGAATGCAAGATTGCGTGCTCCGCGCACAGGGGCGCGTGTAATCTCCTACGCTTTGTAAGCCCAGAACCGAACGGCCTTTGCAGATCCACGTCACCAAGAGACAGGTCCAGCTCCCGTAGGGTGCGGAGGTGAGATTGGCTGAGCCCTGCTATTTGCAGACGTGTACACGTCTGCAAATAGCAGGGCGGACCTTGCGGCGAGGTGAGGTTGGCTGAGACTCTTGGCCGCTCCGCTTCCTGCTGCCGTCTCCATCGCTCGCTTGCCCGCCCAGATCGGCACCAGACAGGCACCAGGCAGTACCAGACAGTACGTGTGAGAGACCCTAACTCGTGTCGGGGGCAAGAGTTGTGGCATGTACTGTCTGGCGCACGCGCTCAGGCGTCTCACATGGTGGGGGGAGGCCGCGGGAGACGCCGCCATGGTGCAACGTGGGGGCGTTCGTGGGGCGGCAGGGGGGGCGGCAGGGGGGGCGGGGGGGGGGGGGCCAG
>VGYW01000183.1 GCA_016872875.1 Planctomycetota bacterium
CGGTGGCCGAATGCGATAAATCCCAGGGGGTCTGGGGGACTGGTCCCCCAGAGGCGAGTTTGCCTTTGCGTTCCCGCGGCGCGGAGAGCGTCGCCCGGGGAGGCTCAAGAACTTGGGACGTTCCCAATGGTCTGCGGGAACAGATGGCCGCGGAGGGAACGTTATGGCGCTAGCGCGGGGCGATGGGGAGGGGGGCGGGCCTGGGCTTGAGGGCGTCGTCGAGCAGCGGCTTGGCGAGGTGGATGGGGATGGCGTAGGTGATGCCGGTGGAGATGACCTTCTCCTTGATCTTGCGGATGAAGCCGCTGTTGACTATTCCGAGGACCTTGCCGTTGGCGGGGTCGAAGAGGGGTCCGCCGCTGTGGCCGGGATGGGCGGTGGCATCCAGTTGGAAGACGTTGAAGGGGTTGCGGAGGGCCTCGATGGTGTCGGCGTCGAGGAGCTTGCTGCTGGCGGCTGGGATGGCGATGGGGCTGATGCCGCTGACGATGCCGACGCAGGTGGTGGGGTGAAGTCCGAGGAAGAAGCCGAAGGGGAAGCCTGTGAGGGCGATGGCCTGCCCCTCGCGGACGCGGGCGGAGTCGCCGAGCTCGAGGGGGACGTAGTGGCCGCCTTTGACGTCCAGGAGGGCGACGTCGTGCCGGGCGTCGCGTGCGAGGACGGTGGCGGGGTGGCCGTCGCGGTTGGGGTCGCTGGGGAGGAAGACTCGGAGGTCGCCGAGTCGCTTGCGCTCGGCGGCGGCCTCGAGGACGTGGTTGGCGGTGAGGAAGCGGCCGCGGGCGTCGATGAAGAAGCCGGAGGCGAGGAACTCGAGGGCGGGGTGGTTGGCGGGGTTGAGTGTGCCGACGACGCCGATGCCGCAGCGGACGCGCGCCACGATGTCGGGGAAGCCGGGCGGCGGCTCGCGGCCCGGCACGCCGCCCGCGAGTGCGCAGGCGGCGAAGGCCAGGGCCGCAAAGAAGGGGTAAATGGGCAACATGAAGGTCTCCTCGTGCCAATCTGGGATTTTCGATTTTCGATTTTTGATTTTTGCCTTTTGACTTGTCTTCTCACTCCTTACTTGGTCTTGGCCGGCGGGCTGATGGTCTCGACCCGCTCGACTGGCGGCGTGGCCACCCGGCCCTGGCGGTCCACGAGGCGAACCAGGATGCGGAGCTTCTTGCCGGCGAGGCTGGCCCAGCCCTTGCCAGGCTCCGGGATGTCGAGGGTCCAGGTGCCGTCGTCCTGGCGGGTCATGTCGTCGAAGCCGTGAGGGGCGGCGTCGGCGAGGGCGTAGTCGGCCTGGGGGCGGACGAGTGGGAGGAGGCCGCCGGTGCCCGGGCCATCGAGCCGGACGGCGACGCGGTGGGGGCCGCGCTGGCCGGGCGGCGGGCCGGGGAGCCAGACGGCTCGCGCCCCCGGGCGCGTGGTGGCCGAGACGGTCTGGCTCCGCGGGCCGTCCACGGTGCCGCCGCGGAGCGAGCGCACGAAGTAGTGATAGGTCACGTCGTTCTCCAGCGCGCCGTCCGCGTAGCTCAGCCCTTCGATAGGAAGGGGGTTGATTCGGGCGAAGCCGCTTTTGGGCTCGCGGCTGCGGAAGACGTTGTAGGCGGTGGCTTTGGGGTCGGGGCTTTTGGCCCAGGCGAGAGCGACCTGGCGGTCGCCCGGCCTAGCGGTGAGCTCGGCGGGGGGCGGCGGGAGGTCGCTCGCGGAGTCCACCTCGGCCCACCAGGCGGCGTCGAGGCGCTCGATCTCGCGTGCGAGGCGGACGCGGAGTGCGGCGAGCAGTTGGGGGTCGCGGCAGGGCACGCGGAGGGTGCCTGCGGCGCCGGCGGCCTCGGCCAGGAGGCGCTCGGCGGCGGCCACGAGCGGGGCGTGGCGCTCGGCGTTCCGCTCGCGCAGCAGCCGCGCGCGGTCCCACAGCAGGCGGAGGCAGGCGTAGTCCTCCACGCCGTCGCGCAGGGCTGCGAGTCGGAGCGAGGCGTGCGGCTGCTCGGGGCTGCCGGGGTAGAGCAGTGCCTCGCCGCGGAGGTCGTCGGCGTCTCCCCAGCGGTTGACTCCGCGCAGGAAGAGCGCGCGGACGCCGTGCTGCCAGGCGAGCCAGGGGAGGAGGCGCACGTGGGCGAGAGGGGATGAGAGGAGGAGGCTGGGGGTCTGGAGCTCTGGGGACTGTGCGGCGAGGTCCCAGCCCTCGCGGCGCGCGGTGCGGGAGAGGCGGACCTCGACGTCCTCATCGGCGGGACGCCTGGGCGGGTCGGGCGCGATGGGGCGCCGCCAGACGTGAGCCACGAGGTCGCCGGGTGGCTCGCCGTCGCCGCCCGCGAGGAGGAGGAGCGCGGGGCGCTCCTCGGCGAGGCCTCGCGCGGCGGCGACGAGGCGCGCGCGCTGCCCCTCCTCAGGGGGCGCGAGCGGGAGCAGAATGGCGCCGCGCCGGCCCCAGCCGGCCCCCAGGAGCCGGCTGGCGCAGCGCGCCGCGCGCACGACGTCGGGGTCGTTCGGCCCTGGGGCCGCCGAGGCGGTCTCGCGCAGTGCCACGAACTCGTGGCCCCTCTTGAGGGCGGGGAGGATTTCCTCCATGTCGGCCTCCTCGTCGCCTCCGAGGAGCGGGATGGGGCAAACGCGGTGGCGGAGGAGAAGCTCGTAGAGGCCGCGGCGGCCCTCCTTGGGCAGGGGTCCGGCGAGGGCATACTGCTTGCGGATGGCTTGCTCGTCGAGGGGGGCGATGATGGCCAACGGCTGCCCTTCGAGCGCGAAGGCCCAGCGGCGGAGGCGCACGGGCACCCGCACGGGGTCGAGGCCGCGCGGCTGGACGCTGACGTGGCCCGCGTAGTCGCCGGGCGGCAGGTCTGGCGGGACCTCGAGGGTGACGAGGACGCAGCGTGCGGCGCCCGGCTCGAGGTCGAAGGGCTCGAATGGCCGCAGAGGGTCGGGCACCCAGCCGGCGGCCTCGGGCGGGAGAGTTGGCCGCGGCTTCACCTCCACATCGTCCACAAGCTCAATGGCCGCGGCCGAGGAGGGGAGCGAGCCGCCGGCGAAAGAGAGCGGCGAGACCTCCACGCGAACCGCCTGGAGCTTGTCCCAGAGTGCGATGACGACGAGCTGGATGGCCTCGGCTTCGCCGCCGGCGGCGGCGAGCTCGGCCGGGCCGCTCAGCCGGTCGGGCGGGGCGAGG
Organism: Planctomycetota bacterium; assembly: GCA_016872875.1. Next base: position 3,152 of record VGYW01000183.1, read on the forward strand.
GCCGGGTTGCGCGTGGTGATGCGCTGGGTGGGAGGCGCCACGCTGACGGCGAAGCGCGGCGATTCGCCACCCGGTGGCACGGGCCTCTGGCCTGTGTCGGCAGACCACAGGCGGGACGCCTGTGCCACCCAGCGGAGGCGGCGGCACTCGTCGGCCAGCTCGCCGAGGGCGCGCTCCGCGGCCGCAAGGTCGGCGTCGCTGAGTTGCGCGGCCTTGGGGTCCAACTGCCCCGCCCAGGCGGCCAGGCGCGCGGCGGCGGCATCCGCGGCCTTCCGTGCCAGTGTGGGTGCGCCGCGGCCCACGGCTTCGCGGAGCTCTTCGTCAAGCGCCTTGGCCCTGGCCAACGCAAGCTCGCGGCGGCTCTGCGGCGTCGGCTCGTAGATAGCCACGTCGGTGACGTAGAAGCGTGAGAGCGGCCCGAGGCGCGGGGCGCTCCACTCGATGGCCTCGAGCTCCGCGGGCGGGCCGAGGCGAGCGCCCGAGCCGCGCAGGGGGGCGAAGTCCTCCGCGAGCGAGAGGTCGAACGCCACCCACTGGCGCTCGGGCAGGTCGCGGACCGCCTGGTGCGGGACCGTGCTGCCCGCGGCGCGGGCGGCGATGGCCAGGCGGCTGCACTCGACGGCGTAGCAGTGGAAGAAGAGGCGGGTGCCCGCTCCGAGTGGGAGGCGCTGGACGAGGCTGACGCGCAGCTCCTCGTCGCCGATGGCCGGGCTGCGGTCGCCGATGATGCTCACGTGGGTGCCGCGCCAGTGGCGGCCTGGCGGCTTCTGAAAGGACTCGACCAGGACCGGCCGCACGCTGGGCGGGAGGCCGATGGCGGCGAGGTGCGCGCCTGGTTCGTCCTTCGCCGGCGGCACGGGTTGGGCAGTCGTCGGCTTCGGGGGCGTGGGTTCCGGCGGGCGGTGCGGCGACGCCACGCTCACCGGAGCCGCGCCGGGGCTCACCGGCGCGGGCGAGCCGGCGCGGACGAGGATGTGGATGGGGTTAGTGTAGAAGGAGAGGCGGGCGCCGTCGCCCACGCTTCGCCAGCCGCGGGCGCGGACGTAGAAGCCCACGCCGCCGTTGTGGTCCTGGGCCGGCGGGAGCCTGTGGGTGAGGCGCGCGGCCTCGCGGACGTTGCGGAAGCTGGCGACGACCGCCGGCTGGCCGGCGAAGTTCGACACCAGCTCCACCGCGTCGAGCTGGCTGGGGCGGCCGGCGAAGTCGGTCGCCGGCACGTCGAGGGCCAGCTCCACCGCCGCCTCGTCGTCGGGCGCCAGGCGTGCCACCTCGCCCATGCGGGCCGGGCGTTCGATGGACGGGGCGGCGACGCCGAAGTCGAGCTTGCGGACGATGCCGCCCTCGACGGCCCAGGTGCAGCCGCGGCGGAGGCCATCGAGGACTTGTTCCGTGGGCGGGGCCTCCGTGCCCCGCGGGGGGCGGAGCCCCCGCCCACCTGGACACCAGACATAGGTGCGGGCGAACTCCCCAGGCCCGAAGGCGACCTCGGACTTCGGACCACGGACCACGGACCACGGACCGCAATCAGAGGCTGCGGCGGCGCCCCAGAGCCGGAAGCCGAGGTCGAGGAAGCGGTCCCACGTCCCACCGACCTCGGCCACCGCGGGGCTCCACTGGCTCCTGGCCTCGCGCGCCGAGAGCCGTTCGCTGCCGCTGAGCCCCAGGATTCCGGCGAAGATTTCGCGGTCGCGCTGCCATGATGACAGCTCGGCCCAGGCGCCAGTGTTGGCCAGCACCACGGGCAACGGTCCTGTGCCACCAGCCGCATTGGCCCGGAGCCATTGCAGCAGCTCCTCGCCGCTCGTGCCGCGCCCCGCGTGCCGCGTCCCGCGCCCCTCTTGCCAGCGGCGGAAGGCGGCGGCCACCCCTGCTTCGTCGGGACGCGGCGGGAGGAGCACGAGCGCGGCCCCCCCGCCCGCGGTCTCGCACGTGAGGCCCGACAGGATGGCCATGCCCCCGTGCTTCGCACGCAAAGGCTGAAGGGGCGCCGGGGCGTCGAGCAGCACGACGAAGCCGCAGCCGTTGGCCTTCGCGCGCTCGACCACTTCGGCGGGCGTCCCACCCTGCGGAACCCTTGCGCCCAGGTCGCCGCACAGCCAGGCCCCCTGCGGGTCCCAGGCCGCGTGGACGAGTCCGAGGCGCTGGCCGACTGGGACGCCGAGGCGTCTGGACACCGCCTGTGCCCAGCGGCCCGTGTCGAGCGGGTCCGGGGTCTGCGCCTGCCTGGTGAGGGAGGGCCAAGTGACCCAGGCCACGGCCGCCCCCGCGAGTGCGAGGGGCAGGACGCCGAGCACCGCCGCCGCGGGCGCGTAGCCGGCGGTCTCGCGCCGCAGGCGGGCGAGGGCCTCCTCGGCCTCGGGCTGCCGCGGCAGGCCCCAGCGGATGTAGGCCGCGTAGCCGCAGGCCGCCGCGAGGAGCATGAACGCCACGGCCTGGAACGCGGCATTGGAGACCGCGGGCGAGTAGAGCGCGGCCTGCCTGTCCAGCCAGGCGTGCATGAAGAAAGCGTCGGCGGCCGGGAGATGCGCGTCGCCCCCGCCGGTGAACCTCTGAGCGATGACGTCGGGCACGAGCGCCAGGCCGCCGCACGCGCCCATCAGCACGGGGAGCCAGATGAGCCAGCGGCGGCGCCACAGCAGCATCGGCAGGCCAAGCAGCGACGCCGCTCCCATCCCGACCGCGATATGAACCTGGGGCATGGGCATTGAGCCGTCACCCTCCCACATTTCTGATTTTTGATTTTCGATTCTTGATTTTTGACTTCAATCCGCAATCCGCAATCCGCAATCCGCAATGCGGGTCCTCGCGCTCCCAGCGCACCATGTCGGCGGCGGCGAAGAAGCGCGCCAGGAACACCACGTAGCCGAGCAGCATCAGGCTGGCCAGGCCCAGGACGAAGAACAGAGCCGTCACATCGTCGCCCGCCAGCCAGGGGTGGAGCCAGGCGTAGCCGAAGAAGAGGTTGGCCAGGGGGTGGCTCGTGCCGCCAGCGCCCACGAGGCAGGGCGCCTCAGCCCAGAAGCCGCAGGCGAGGACGAACGGCGGCAGCCAGGCGAGCCACCGCCGCCGCAGCGCCACCGCCACGGCCCCAATCGCCGCACCGCACAGCGTGCCAATCAGGAAATGAGTGATCGGCCCCATGAGCACCGCAATGCCTCATCAAGAGGACCTATAAGGAAGGCAGGAAGGCAGGAAAGGAAGGCAAGCCGGCCAGACCGGTTGGCTTCGCGGCCCGATGCCTCCTCTCTTCTCCTGCATTCCTGCCTTCCTTATAGCGAGTCCTCATCTTGCTTCCTCCCGAACCGCGCGGGCGACCTGGGTAAGCGTGAGGCTGGTCCAGCGGTTCGCCTGGCAGTGGGCGAGCACCTGTTCGAGGCGCGCGAAGTAGGCAGCGGAGGCCGCCTCTGTGGGCACCGCCGCGCTCGTGCCGGGCCACAGCTCGTTCGAGTGGATGCTAATGACCGCGGGAATGCCCATGCGCTCGGTGCGGCGGCAGACGGCCAGGAGCTCCTCGGCTGTGGCAGTGGCCGGCCGGAACCCGAGCACCTCTGCGATGCCCAGCGCCCGCAACGCACCGCGCACCACGCCCGGCATACGAAAGTATATCCCAAAAAGCCCCCTGGGAAAAGGCCGGCGGAAGACGCTCGTGAGCGGGACCTCGACCAGGGGCTTCATTTCTGATTTCTGATTTCTGATTTCTGCTTTCAATCCGGAATGGCCCCTGAGCGGCCGGCACACATCGGCCGGGTCCATCAGGTAGGGCGCGAAGGGCGCGCGCAGGAAGGGGTGGCTCTTCCCGACCTTCTCGAGCGGCCCGAGGCTGGAGTCCGCCTCGATCCCCAACTCGAGGAGGGTGGGGATTTGCGCCGGCGTGAGGCCGAAGAAGCCTGCGCGGTAGGAGGTCGGCCGGCGGCCGGTGGCCTCGGCCACGCGCTCCACCAGGTTCACCAGCTTCTCTCTGAGGCGCGGCGGCTCCACCTGGCTTGGCCGCAGGGTGTGGTTGCCGCGCTCGCCCTCCGCGATCGGTGGCACCTCCTCGGGGTGGAGGTGAGCGCCGAACTCGCAAGCCCATTCACGATAATCAGCAATCCTGGCCGCTGCCGAGTAGGTGAGCAGATAGGTCGGCCGCACGCCGTAGCGCCGGCACAGCTCCTGGAGCCGCTCAAGCCCATCAAACGAACGATAGGCCCCCGAGCAGCCGACCACGGACGGGTCATCCGGCTCCACGGACACTGTGACAACGAGTTGGGCAATCATCCAACCATCCATTCATCCATTCATCCGCTTCCGGAAGACCTTGCCTGCCACCCGACGCATCAGCCTCCAGGCGTCGCGGGGCGAGCGGATGCGGCGGAGCTGGCGCCAGAGGGCGCGGAGGCGGCTGTCGCGCGCGTAGGCGAACTCGGCCTGTAGCTCGCGGAAGCGCGCCTCGAGCTCAGCCTCGGTCATGTCGGCCAGGGGATACGACGCCCGGTCGGTGCGGATGGCCTCGAAGTCCAGCTTCACCCCCTTGGCCTTCAGCTCGTCGTAGATTTCGCAGCCTGGCAGGGGTGCGAGGATTTTCCAGATGGTGCGCTCGGCGCCAAGCTCGCGGGCAAGGCCAACGCTCGCCTCGATGTCGGCCCGCGTCTCGATGGGGGCGCCGAGCATGAAGTAGGCGATGACCCGGATGCCCGCGCGCTTCGTGGCGGCCACGGCGCGCCGCGTGTCGGCCACCGTGTGGTCCTTCCCGTAGTAGGCCAGCACGTGGTCCCTGCCCGACTCGACCCCGTAGCAGAGGGCGAAGCAGCCCGCGCGCTTCATCGCGGCCAGGAGCTCGTCGTCCACCAGGTCGGGCCGCGCGTTGGCGATCCAGTGGAAGCGGAGCCGTCTTCGGCGGACCACTTCGCAGAAGGCCAGCACCCAGCCGCGCTCCACCGTGAACGTGCTGTCGCGGAAGAACACCCCGTCGGCCCCTCGCGCCCGTAGTTCCGCAATCTCGTCGGCCAGGTGCTCCGGCGACTGGTGGATGTACTTGCCCGGGATTGAGCAGAAGCGGCACCTGAAAGGGCATCCGCGCGACGCGATGACCGATGCGCATCTGTAGCCATACTGGTAGGTGAAGCTGCCCTCGTCAAGATAATAGTCGAGGTCGTAAAAATCGTGGGGAGTCGAAAGAAGGTCGAGGTCGGCGATCCGCTCGCGCGCTGGTCCCAGCTCGATGCGATCGCCGGACCGCCAGACGAGGCCACGAAGCCCGGCGATCGGCTCGCCCGCGTCCAGGAGCGCACACAGCTCCGCCAGTGTCTTCTCTCCTTCGCCGATGCAGAGATAGTCGAAGGCGGGGTGGTCGCGCATGGTCTGTTCGGGCTCCATCGAGGCGTGGAAGCCGCCGATGATGAGCCTGGCCGCGGGAAGAAGCTGGCGTGCGCGGGCGGCGAGCCGGCCCGCCCGGGCGATGCTCGGGGTGAGGGCAGTGAAACCTATCAGGTCAGGCCGGGCCTCGACCAGGAGCTTCTCCCAGCGCGCCCGCTGCGCGGGCACCTGGAGGTCCACGATGCGCGCCTCGTGGCCCCGCGCGGCCAGGTAGGCCGCCAGGTAGCCCAGGCTCAGCGGCGGGTAGCTCCCGCCGGTGTCGGGTTGAACAAGCATCACGCGCATTCTGGACACCTTGGGGGATGGGTGGATGGATGGATGAATGGATGAATGTCAGAGCCCGCGTCCGCTCTGGCAATCATCCATTCATCCAAACATCCATTCATCCCCTTCTTGTGTCAACCCTTGCCATTCTCCCGACCACGCAGCCCAGTTCGCCGCGCGAGCTTGCTGGCCAGGTGCCGCACGTCGCGCCAGGAGCGGACGGAGCGGAGCATCTCCCAGCGTCGGCGCCAGACCTCGCCCCGCGTGGGCTTGCGCTGGAACTCCGCGACGAGTTGGTGGTGAAGGGCCTCCAGCTCCTCCGGGGCAAGGTCGCCCACGGGAATAGTCGCGCGGTTGAACACGAAGTGCTCGAAGTCGGGCTTGTAGCCGCGCGCCAGGAAGTCGTCGTAGAGCGGCGCGCCGGGCAGCGGGGTGAAGATGAACCAGTAGGTGTAGCGTGCGGCCAGCTCGCGGGCGAGGCGGCGGCTAGCCTCGATGTCGGCCCTCGTCTCGATGGGCGCCCCTATCATGAAGTAGGCCGCCGTGGCGATGCCGTGCTGGTGGCAGAGGCGGAACGCCTCGCGGGCCTGCTCCACGGTCGTCCCCTTGCCGTAATAGTCGAGGATGCGCTGGCTGCCGCTCTCGACGCCGAAGTAGACGGCCTCGAGCCCCGCTTCTGCCATGAGGGCGAGCTGCTCCTCGTCCAGGGTGTCAACTCGGCTGTTGCACAGCCAGCGCATCCTGAGGCCCGCTCGGCGCTTCGCCGCGCAGAAGTCGCGGAGCCAGCGGCGGTTGATGTTGAACGTGCTGTCGCGGAAGTAGACGCTCCGCGCCCCCTGGCGGGCCAGCCAGCGCATCTCGTCAACCACCCGCTCCGGGGAGCACACCAGGTAGCGGTGCGACCAGAAGCGCTGCGAGGCGCAGAAGCGGCAGCGGAACGGGCAGCCGCGCGAGACGATCGCGCTCGCGCACTTGAACGTCCAGCGCCCCGTGTAACCCCCATACCAGAGGTAGTGGTCGAGGTCGTAGTGCGGGTGGGGCAGGGGGAGGGAATCGAGGTCGTGGATGCGCTCGCGCGGCGGACCCAACTCGATTTGGGATTTCGGATTTCGGATTTCGGATTTCAATCCGCAATCCGCAATCCGCAATCCGCAATCGGAACGCCAGGCGAGGCCGGGGAGGCCCGCGGGCGATTGGCCGGCGGCCAGGCGGTCACAGAGCTCGGCAAGGGTGAGCTCGCCTTCGCCGACGACGCCGAGGTCGAAGACGGGATAGCTCCGCAGGGTTTCTTCGGGCAGGAAGCTCACGTGGTAGCCGCCGAGGACGATGGTGGCGTCGGGGAGCACCTGCCTGGCGGCGAGTGCGGCGGCGTTGGCCGCGGCGATGGTGGGCGTCATGGCCGTCAGGCCCACGATGCGGGGCGCGAACCCTGCGAGGCTGCCCGGCCAGGCGGCCCTCTGGGCGGGCACCTGGAGGTCGAACACCCGCGGCTCGTGCCCCCTCTCCGCCAGATAGGCCGCGAGCGAACCCAGGCTCAGGGGCGGGTAATCTGAATCCATCGGAGGCTGTATCAGCGCCACACGCATCACCGCGCCTCCCCTGGGCCATTTCTGCCTTTTGCCTTTTGCCTTTTGCCCTTTGCCTTCGCTATCCGGTTCACCACGAGGCCCCACAGGTAAGCCGGCGCGCTGGAGAGGAACGGGGCAAGGTCATCCCAGGCTAAGACGGCCCACATCTTCTCGCCCGCGAGGGAGCGGAGCCAGCGCCAGGTGGTGAGCTTGCCCTGGCCGCGGTAGAGCCTGAAGGCCGAGAGGTCGCGCTGCACGCAGACCCACTTGACCCCCGTGCGGCAGCGGAGCCGCGGCTCCACCCGCTCACCCAGCGCGTCGCGGTAAGCAATGTGCGCCAGGTTCACCCCGCAGCGGGCGCCGAGGGAGTCCCAGAGGCCGAAGCGGACGTTCACCTCGATGAGCTTCCAGGCGTTGTCGCGCGGGTCGAGCTTGAACTCCACCCCTCCGAGGCCGCGGTAGTTCACGGCGCGCAGGAGCCGCAGGGCCGCCTCGCTCAGCGCGGGGTCCGCCATGCTCTCCGCCATGCTCGCCGACCCCAGCCCCGGCGGCAGCACGCGGCACTTGCGCCCCGCGAACGCCCCCAACAGCTCCCCCTCCCGCCCGATATAGAAACAGAAGTAGGCCAAGCGGTCGTCCTCACCTGGGATCATCTCTTGGACGATTACTCCTGGTTTCACTCCGCACTCCGCACTCCGCACTCCGCACCCGCAGAGCGCGTCATAGCGGGCCAGAAGCTCCTCGGGTGTGCCGCACTGTATGACCTTGGTTCCCACCCCGATGAGCCGCACAATCTCGGGGCTCTTCCAGTCGTGGCTCTCGGCCGGCTTGAGAAGGACTGGGAACTCTAGCTGCCCGGCCGCGCCCTCGGCCTCTGCGCGGTTGGCCGGTATGACCGTGCGTGGGGCTGGGATGTCGTGCTCGCGCGCGATTGACGCCAACCCGTCCTTCGTCAAAAGCCTCAGCACCGTCGCGTGCTCAGGCATCACGAAATGATAGTACCGCGAGAGCGCCTCCCGCTCCCGCGAGAGGAATAGCACCGTCGGGTCCCCCGTGGGATACAGCACCGCCTTCCCGGGCAACCGCCGCCCGAACTCCAGGAGGAATTCGAGGTAGCCCGCCCCTCCGGGGCGGGCCAAGGGGGCTGTGGGCGGGGGCTCCGTCCCCCGCGGAGAGTAGGAGAAGACGCGGGGCGCAGAGGCCCCGCCCACAACGAGGTCAGGCGTGACCACTGGCGTGCAGTAGCGGGAGTTCATCCCCAGCGCGTCGGGGTGCGGGTCGAGAGCGAACACGCGGACGCCCTCGCGCCCAAGTGCCCTGACCAGCCCGAGGCCGAGATAGCTCATGTAGAGGACGACGGCGGGTGCGTCAGCCACCCTCGCACACCTCGCTCCCTGCCCGCCCGCCATTTTGGAAACCCATACAACGATTATGTCACAAGCGGGCCGCTCAGTCAACGCCGGTTCACCCATTACGGCCGAAACACCCATTCCTACCATTGTTGAGGCTCACACGCACACACACCCACACCCACACCCTCACACGCCGGCACCCCTTGGCACACGCCGCAGGATTCCTCGCCGCCAAACCATAAGCTCCTGACACATATACGCTTACGTGGCCGGCTGCTGGCCGGGACCCCGCCTCAGCCCCGCCTCCCGGCCCCATCGTTGAGGCCCCTGGACCAGCACTCGACCCTCAACAATGGGCAGGCCGGCCCGGGGCGAGGGGGCGGACAGGGCCTGGACGGACCGGCCCCGCCGTGGCTCGGACCGCCCGTTGCCCATTCTCGGCCTTCCGGCTCAGTCTACCCCAGACACGCCGGTCTCGCCGGCTAGGCAAGTTCTGTGCTACACACTTCTCCAACCGCCAAGACGCCAAGGCCGCCAAGAGGAAAGCTCCGAGCGACGAGCCGCGAGCTTCGAGCCAATACCGACAGACGAAGACGCGTCTTCGGGCGCCCTTGGCAACCGGGCTGTCGGGGTGCAATGCACCACCGCGCCGGGTCCCGCGGCAGCCAGCCGGATCAAAGCCACCGCTATCCGCGGAAGTACCAGCAGGAACAAGTCTTTCGCCTGATCAGCATGGCAGGGTGCTGTGGCCCGCCCGCCCCGATCACATGTAGAACTTGAACTGCGGGAGAGGATCACGCTCAGGTGGTATCTCCTGCATGATCTCCCCCACAAGGTCAGAGAATCTCAGCGTGATCGGTGACTTGCCACCCAGTCGCGACGAGTTCCAGTTCATCTTCGTAAGAACGAGCACCTCCCTAAGGAGCGTCTCCCGGGATGTGTCTTGGCCTATGTGGTCAGCAACACGGATGGGAGAAGGCACATGAAGGCTGTGGAATTGGCCGAGATCCGCAATGAAACCAGTTGTGTACAGGTAATCCTTGTCGCCAATGGTGAAGCGCGTGCCACGAAGGGGTGGGTACGAAGCAGTTGTCAGGAGTCTCACAAAGCTCTGCCGGGTATCGAGCGAAAGCAGATCGAACCGGCTTACTCTTCTGCCCAAAACTGCCTTGAACCCTATCCGCTCCTCGGGCCAGTAGACAGAAGACTTGTGAACCACAACCCTCTGAGGCGTCTGCTGCATCTCATCCCTATAGCGATCCAAGGCGATGGTGAGAATCCGCTCCGCCCGCTCTGCATTCAGGTGGGGAGAGCGTGTGCCCTTCTCCCTTGAGTTCCAGTTGAAGTCTGGCCCTCTAAGTACCAGCCCGTTTCCGTGTTCGTCGAACGCCTGGACGAGGCTCGTATGAACCAACGGATTAGTGGAGCCCAGAGATCGATAGAACGCGATGCCAAGATAGCAAGTACCAGGAGTGAGCCCTGTCGGTCCCCATGGCGCTCCGCCAGCTTTGAAGTAAAGGCCCGTGAAGAAGTTCCACGCGACCTTTGAGGGATGGTCTCTCTCGCGGCCGTCAACGGTCTGCTGTCGCACCAACTGGGTGGGGATTCGGTACTTCATTGCGAGCGCTTTGAAGGCCCGCCTCAGGTCCCTATGAACATCGCCTAGATGAGGGTCCCGGTAGTTTGTGACTCTGCACTTCGCGTACAGTACATCGGGAAGCGCGAGGACGATGCATGTCGGTGGCTGGTCCTTCGTCGAAAGAAGCCCCAGTTTCCTCTCTAGGAGACCGAGGAGAGCATCGAAACGCATCCGGGATGGGCGAGTCTCAAGGACTCCTTCGACCTCGGCCTGGCAGAGCTGTGCGTTCCAATCGTCATCAAACTGTAGCTCCGAGAAGAATCCTCTGTCCGACATGAAACCCGGGAACTCTGGATGCTTATCATCACCAGCTACCCCAGCTGAACACTTGCGCACCCACTCCCGGGCCGTTGCCATGGATTCGGCGGTCCCGATGAAACCCAGATGAATCACGTCCGGGTGGTGTCGGCGTGGGCTGAACGACTTCGGGCCAAACCGTGAGATCCCCAGTTTCGGATCAACATGTAACCTCGAGTCAGCGAACTCCAGTTTGGGTTCGCCCAGGTACTGGCAATGAATGCAAGGAAGGTCAGCCTGTCTATTCGTCATCTTCTTGCTCCTCCGCTGTATCGTCTTCATCCCCTTCAACATCATCGTAGGCCAAGTTATTGAGCCTTGCCCAGCTGAAAAGGTCTTCCTCGAACTCGACATTCTTGAAGGGCCTTGCGAACTTCTCTGGAATGCCCGGCCATTCGATGTCGGCCTCAATCATGCTTGTCGATATGATGATGTGCTGACCCTTGCCAAAGTTGAGGATTATCCTTGGCTGTCCGTCGCTCAGAAAGCCACGCCAGAAGTTCACTTCGCCAAGCAGGTCGTAGTTGAACATACGGCTCTTCCTCTTAGTTACCCTCGATCCAACCCTGTCAGAATCCTCTGGTGCAAACCCGTCCTTCGTCACGCGGTATTCGGGCCGAACACTCAGGTACCATAGGCACGGGAGGGTGAAGTGGAACCTCAGATTTACGGCTCGGTGCAGCCAATAGTCCCGCGGAAGACCGGTTCGTTTGCTTGTTGGGCGCCAGACAACCATCTTGGAATCCGACACGATGTTGAGCGGCTTGTACTGTATCTCCATGCATTCGCCGGGCTTTTCCGCCTGGAAGAAGTAGCGTTTGTGGATTTTGTCCAGATGGAGTCTCCTGCGACCTGTCAGCTTGTTCAGTGTTCTGTTGAGCAAACTGAGAAACCAAGGCCCCTTCACAGGATCACTCCACCAATCTTGGCTTCTCTCCTGTTCAACACGTCCTTCAGCCACAAGGAGACGGAAGGGCCCACCTCTATAGCGCAGGTTCTGAAACGCGTAGAGCATGCCCCTTCGAAGAATGAATGGACAGATCTCCGTGTCATCCTTCGGCGCCTGGATTTGCCTCTTCACCAGTTCAGCATCGGCCTCTGACAGATTACAAGGACACCCGTACACGTTCATGGGCATCTCTGTAACAGGGAACAGCGTGCTGAAGACCCTTTCCTTGACCCAGAGGGCCTTCTGGCCCTCTTCCCGTGGGCTTCGCCCTGTGTCAGCATTGTCTGTGGCTTGCATGACCCAGGCCTCGTGGTCCTCTTTCATCTGGCGGAGGCGTTCGACTGTGTAGAATTGGGGTTTCCCATCCACAACGTCGTGGTGCTTACTGCATAGGAGAATGAGATTGCTTTCAAGGTTCCGATGTTCCTGCGACATCGGATACCTACCCCGGGGACCATCCGGACTTTCCGCGACAATGTGCGCCACTTTGCTCAGCACCACAGGGTTTGTCGGATCGTCGCTGTAGTCGAGCAACAGGTCCCGACAACCACTGAAGGCGCATCGATTCCCAGACTTCTGAAGTAGGGCCCTGAGTTGCGCAGGCGGAATGCTCATGTGCTGCTCAGTATCCCATTGACGGGGCCAGGCTGGCAACCCTGAAAGGCCCTCTCCACCCGATATGATGTAGAGAGTTCCCAGGCCAGCTTGCGCGATTCGCCCCATTCTCACAACACAGTGAGGAGGCTGCACGCTAGGCATTCATGGTATCGCGCGAGCTCGGGGATGTCAAGAGGAGAGACTGGATGGGCCGCCTTTGGATGAAGAGAGGCGAGAGTGGACGCCGCGGATGCTATGGACTGAGTGGACGGGGAAGGGGCAGAGGGCCCTGCACGGTGTCCATCGTGTCCACTGCGTCCGCATTGTCCACAAGAGGCTACTTGCCGCGTCGGGACGCGGCGAGGCGGCGATGGCCCTTGAGGTGGCCACAGATGGAGCCAAGCTCCTGGATGCTGTAGAAGATGGGCTGGACGAGGCGCAGCTTGGTCTCGCGTCCGATGAGGAACTTGGCGGCGCGCCAGAGGAGGCCGGCGGCGTTGCGGGCGATGTAGCCGAGGTTGCGGAGGACGAACCAACGCAGGCGGGCGGCAACGCCAGGGTCGAATTGGGCGTGGAGGACGGCGTCGGAGGCGTACTTGGCGGCGTTGCGGAAGAGGTCGCGGACGGAGCCGCGTGCGGCGTGCCAGATGACGGCCCGCGGGGCATAGATTGTGCGGAGGCCAGTGGCGGCCT
>VGYW01000184.1 GCA_016872875.1 Planctomycetota bacterium
TAGGTGTCGCCCTCGCGCCAGCCGTGGGGGTCCCAGGAGCTGTACTTGCCGTGGCCTGGCTCGCCCTTCTTGGGGATGGGCACGATGGGGTTGGAGGGGAGCTTCTCCCATTCGATCAGCTCGCCGTCCTTGGCGACGGCGATGCAGTTGCCGACGCCGCAGCCGTGGTAGATGATGGTGGGGCGGCCCTCCTTGTTGACGAAGGCGCCGCCGCTGAAGATGCCCTGGTCGCCGTTGCCGGGGACGAGGGCGAGGGGGAGAATCGTCCAGTGCAGCAGGTCGTTGCTCACGGCATGGCCCCAACAATGGCCGCCGTGTTGGACGATGTACATGAGGTGGTATCGGCCTTTCCAGAAGATTGCGCCGTTGGGGTCGAAGGGCATGCAGACGCCTTCGGGGCTGACGAAGTGGTAGCGGGGGCGGTGCGGGTCGGCGAGGAGCCGCGCGCGGAGGGCGCGGGCGTCGGCGACCAGGTCGCCGCCCTTCACCGGCGGCACGCGGCCATGCCAGCTCGGCACCTCGCCGCGGGCGCTCACCAGGTAGCTGCCGCGGCCGTCGAGCACCAGCTTGCCATCGGCCACCTTCGCCTGGCCGAAGAGTTTGGTGTTGGGGAAGGTGCCCGTCCGCTCCTCCGCCTTGCCGTCTTTGAAGCTCCACCAGGCGAGGGGCTTCGGCTCCGACGGCTCGTTGGGCTTGAGCGCGGCGAGTTGTTCCGCGGTGAGGGGCACGCCGTAGATTCGGGCGTCGGCGATTGCGCCCGCGAAGCAGGCGCCATCGCCGGAGGCCACGTGCCTCAGGCCGATCACCGCGAAGCTCGCCGGGCCGAATGCCTGCGGCTGCTTGATCGCGTAGTCGGCATACTTCGCGCCGTCGCGATAGATGGTGATCTGCTTGCCCCGATAGACGATGGCCAGTTGAACAAGCGCCTTCGGGTCGGCGGATTCGGCGGGGCAGGCGTCCTGTTGCCTCTGCGTGCGCTCGAAGAAGTTGCTCCCCGCCATCCACCTGGCGGGCGCCAGCTCGCCGAAGACGATGGCGTCGAAGCGGTCGTCGCCATTCTCGATGGTGAGCGCGCTGCCGCCGCGCTGGCTCAGGCTGGCCACGCACGCCCACGCCACAAGCGTCTTGTCGCCGACCTGGAGCGTCTTGGCCTGCTCGGCCGCAGTTGCGGTCATCATGCAGAGCCCCCAGAGCATGGCTGCTGGCCTCATCGCGGCTTCCCCAACCCGCCTCTCCTGGGCGTGCACTCCGCAGCGGAGCACGGTTCGTCGGACCCGGCCAGCAGTATAGCGGGAGTGCCGCGTGCCGCGCAAGTGCTCTGGGCGTGGTCAGGCAATGCCTCAGTTACGGGGCGGCGAAGGCGGCAGGCAACGGGCGATTCGAGGGTTGAGCACCGGCTATCCGCGGCCGGAAATGAGAGTCGTGAAGATAATTGCAGAGTCATATGACTCTGCAATCATGGTTCGGCCGCGGCCCGTCGCAAGGACGACGCTTGTGGTGCCTGCGAGGGACCGCGGCGAAACGCTCTCGCTCTTGCGTCGCGTCGGGAAAGCCGCTACAATCGCTCTTGTCAGGGCCGCAGAACCAAATGACTCGTCACGATCCTCGCTCGATCACCTGCGCGGTGTCGGTTTGCCAATTGTAGCGGCAAGCGTCCCGCTTGCCGAGCGAGCGGCTGTTGGTGAGGTTCCACAAGCGCGACGCTTGTGGCTACATCGAGCGAGAATCGTGGCGAGTCATTTAGATGAGCGGGAACCCGTCCCGGCGACGCGAATGAAAGCAAGCTTCATAGTGCCCCTCGCGGCGGCGGCCGCTGCCGCCGCCTTCGCCGGCGAGGCCGCCGCGCCAATCTCCGCATCCTCTGTCCACTCGCCCGAGTATCTGCCGGGCTACGCGCTCGACGGGGACCTCGGAACCCGCTGGGCGAGCGGCGCGTTCTCGGGCAGGGCCGAGTGGCTCCAGCTCGACTTCGGCAAGGTGGTGCCCGTGGACAGCGTGGCCATCCACTGGGAGCGGGCCTGCGCCATCGAATACCAGCTCCAGGTCTCACGCGACGGCTCCACCTGGGAGACGCTTCACCACCAGAGGAACGGCCAGGGCGGCCGCGAGGCCATCAAGGGGCTGAAAGGCGAAGGCCGCTTCCTGCGAATCCTCTGCCTCAAGCCCGCGCAGTGGAAGCTCTTCTCCATCTGGGAGGTCGAGTGCGCCAACGCGCCGCGCCTCGCTCGCTCAACTGTGTCCTCGCCACCCATCGCGCCGCTGGACAAGGCGGCAGTGGCACAGCTTGGCGTCGAGGAGATCGTCTTCGCGCTCCGCCAGCCGGGCCGCGACGGCCACTGGTACGCCAACTTCGGCTACTTCGCCCACGACGACCGGCGCAAGGTCTACGGCCCGGGCGGCAGACTCGTCCGCCTCAACCTCAAGAGCGGCGCCTGCTCCGTCCTCCTCGACGACCCCCAGGGCGGCGTCCGCGACCCCGTCGTCCACTACGACGCGAAGCGCATCCTCTTCTCATACCGCAAGGGCGAGAGCCAGCACTACAACCTCTACGAGATCGGGGCCGACGGCAAGGGCCTCCGCCAGTTGACCGACGGCGCCGCCGACGACATCGAGCCCTGCTACCTCCCCGACGACTCCATCGTCTTCGTCTCCAGCCGCTGCAACCGCTGGGTGAACTGCTGGATCACCCCCGTCGCCATCCTCTACCGCTGCGACGCCGACGGCGCGAACATCCGCCCCCTCTCATCCAACGGCGAGCACGACAACACCCCCTGGCCTCTCCCCTCCGGCCAGGTCATCTACACACGCTGGGAATACGTTGACCGCTCGCAGGTGGACTACCACCACCTCTGGATCGCCAACCCCGACGGGACCGGGCAGACGGCCTTCTTCGGCAACATGCACCCGGGCGGGGTGTTCATAGACGCGAAGCCGGTGCCCAACTCGCCGAGGGTCGTGGCCATCCACTCCGGCGGCCACGGGGCCAGCGAGCACGCGGGGGCAATCGTCCTCATTGACCCCCGCAGCGGCCCAGACGCCCGGCCCGCCATGCGCACGGTCGCGGGGGGCGGCGGCTACCGCGACCCCTGGGCGCTCTCGGAGGAGCTCTTCATCGCCGCCGAAGGCCGCCGAATCGTCCTCGTGGGCGCAGGCGGCCAGGCCGCGGCCCTCTACCAGTGCAGCCCCCAGGAGGCCGCGGCCGGCCTGATGTGCCACGAGCCGCGCCCCCTCGCCCCGCGCCCGCGCGAGCGCCAGATCGCCCCGCGCGTCAACCTCAGCCAGACGGCCGGGCGCTTCGTCCTCATGGATGTCACCCAGGGCCGCAACATGGCCGGCGCCAAGCCCGGCGAGATCAGGAAGCTCCTCGTCCTCGAATCCCTCCCCAAGCCGATCAACTTCACGGGCGGCATGGACCCCCTGAGCTACGGCGGCACGTTCACCCTCGAGCGCATCCTCGGCACGGTGCCGGTGGAGGCGGACGGCTCGGCCTACTTCGAGGCCCCCGCGCTCCGAAGCCTCTTCTTCGTCGCACTCGACGAAAACGACCTCTCGGTGAAGCGCATGCAGAGCTTCTGCACCGTCCAGCCGGGCGAGGTCACGGGCTGCGTCGGCTGCCACGAGAGCCGCTCCGCCGCCCCGCCCGCGTTCCCATCCGATCGATTCGATCGATCCGATCGATCCGATCGATTGTCTGCCCCCCTCGCCACCCGCCGCCCCCCCAGCCGCATCGAGCCCATCGAGGGCTGCCCCGACGTCTTCGACTTCCCGCGCGACATCCAGCCGATCCTCGACAAGGTGTGCGTGGACTGCCACGGCTACGAGAAGACCAAGCAGGGCGGCCCCTATGCGGGAAAGGTCGCGCTCACCGCCGACCGCGGCCCGATGTTCTCACACGCCTACTTCACCATGACCGTCCGCAGCCTCTTCTCCGACGGCCGCAACCTCGCCAAGAGCAACTACCCGCCCCGCACCCTCGGCTCAGCCGCCAGCCGCATCCTCAAGATGCTCGACGGCTCCCACTACGGCGTCAAGGCCACAGACCAGCAGAAGCGCATGCTCCGCCTCTGGATCGAATCGGGCGCGGCCTACCCCGGCACCTACGCCGCACTCGGCAACGGCGCCATCGGCGGCTACTGGACCAACAGCCTGATCAACACCGACTTCGACTGGCCGACCACCAAGGCCGCCGCCCCAGTGCTCCAGCGCCGCTGCGGCGCCTGCCACACGAAGAACCGCGCGCTCCCCAAGGCCATGGCCGACGAACTCGGCGTCTCCTTCTGGCGCTTCGACCTCAACGACCCCCACCTCAAGTTCAGCCGCCACATCGTCTTCAACCTCACCCGCCCAGACCGCTCGCTCATGCTTCTCGCCCCGCTCGCCGCTGCCGCGGGCGGCTTGGAACTGTGCCGCGACGCCCAGGGCAAGCCCGCCATCGTCTTCCCCACCACCGACGAAGCCGACTATCGCACCCTTCTCGCCATGGTCGAGGCGGGCAAGCAGAACCTCGACAAAATCAAGCGTTTCGACATGCCTGGCTTCGTCCCCCCGCCGCAATACGTCCGCGAGATGAAGCGCTACGGCCTCCTCCCCGCCGACTTTGCGCCCGACGCCCCCCTCGACCCCTACAAGCTCGACCGCGCCTACTGGACCTCCCTCTGGCCCCGCCCCGCCGCCAAGTGACGCGCCTCTTTTCCCTCTCCCATTGGGAGAGGGAGCAGAGGGCCTCGCTTTCTACCCTTGACATGCCTCTTGTGGCGCGTTAGGATTTCGACATGGGCAAGTCGCGCGGCTCAAGTCCAGCGTGGCCAGGAGAGGGCTTCGTGCTCATCCGAGTCTCCAACCGCATCCCCCTCGCGCGCATCAATCCCGCCTCGCTCCGGCTCTTTGTCCCTGCCATTTGCGTGCTGAGCCTCTTGGTTGGCTACATGGTAGTCTGCTTCCCCGACAGGCCCCGCCGAGATGACAATGACATAGAGATGGTCCGCCTCCCCGATGCCGACTTTGCGGTGCCCGATGACAATCCGGACCCCGAACGCCTGGTTATCAACGTACTCAAGGATGGCACGATGGTCGTTAGCCAGAACGTATGCACCGACCAGGAGGTCCAGAAGCTTCTGCTGCTGGAGGCGCGACTGAGCAGGAACGAGGATGGCACCTGCGAGGTCCAGTTGTTGATCCGCGCCGACTACCGGACGCCATTCAGGCACGTGATGAAGATCATCAATTGGTGCCGCGACCCGAAGGTCGGCATCTACCGCCTGAGCTTCGGCACGCGGCCCGAGCGGTGACGCAAGATCAGCCTTGTCTTCTCACGCGTCACGGGTCATGCGTCATGCATCCTCCGCGATCTCGCGTGCCGTGGCCTCGCCGCCCGCCGCATTCCGATTGGCCGCGCCGCACACCGCGGCCCCCTCGCGGGCCAACTGGAGCGCCGTCGCCTTCCCGATGCCCGACGACGAGCCCGTCACGATCGCCACCTTGCCGCCAAACCGGTCGCTCATTCGATAGCTTTCATAGCATCCCCCGCCGCGTCAGGGCGCTTGCGTCCGAACCGCACCCAAATGCCAAAGGGTACACGTTTCTTGACAGAAGGCAAGTGTTCATCTACAATTCGCCTTGTAGCCTCGTGGGAGAGGCCCGGGCGCGGTCAGGAGATGGCGACATGTCGAACCGGCTGAAGCGGCTGAAGATCAAGAACTACCGGTCGCTGGCCGACCTGGCGGTGGAGACAGGCGCCGTCAATGTGCTGTTTGGGCCAAATGGCGCTGGGAAGTCGACGTTTCTGGACACCATCTGGTTTGTGCGCGACTGCGCGATCCGCGGGGTCGACATGGCGTCTTCGGCAAGGAGCCACGGGATTGGCATCCTGTGGGACGGGGCGGAGGAAGGCGAGCCGATCACGGTGGCTCTCGCCACGGAAGAAGTCGAGTACGAGCTTACCTTCGGCCTCTCTTCCGGGCGGATTGAGCCGTTCGCAGGCGAGCGGCTCTACTCACTGAGCAGGGAGCAGACGCTCATTGATCGCAAGGTGGGGAGCGACAAGGCTTCCTTCTACAACATCGGGATTCACCAAGTAGACCCGGTGGCGATGCGGGAGCCTCAGAAGCTCAACCTCGGGCGGTACGTGGATTTCGGGGGTCGGGCGCGGGAGGCCGCGGACCTGGACCGCCTGCTTCATTACGTCCACTTCCACCCTTCGCGATCCTTTGCCCTGTTCTCCATCAAGCAGCACGGGTCCGAGGCGGGCCATGAGACGTGGCTTTGGGAGCGTGGAAACAACCTCTGGTCCGTGCTAAGGAACCTGCACGACCGGCAGAGCGTGGACGATCGATTCGACACCATCATGGGATTCATGAGGGAGGGCTTCCCCTCCTTCGACGGCCTCTTGCTGGAGCCCACTGGGCCCACGACGGTCTACGGCAATCTGCTGGAGAAGGGACGCCGGCAGCCGATTCGCGCCTCCGGCGTGTCCGATGGCCACCTCCAGATGCTCTTGCTTCTCACCGCGCTTTTCGCTGAAGGGCGCGACAGAGACTCGCTCATGCTCCTTGACGAGCCGGAGGTCTCCCTTCACCCTTGGGCTCTCTCCGTGTTGGCAAAAGCCGTGAGACTTGCGGCTGCGGAGTGGAACAAGCAGGTCTTCATCGCCACGCACTCACCTGTCCTGATCAGCCAATTCGACCCCGACGACATCCTCGCGACCGAGATAGAGGAAGGGCGAACTGTGGTGAGGCGCTTGAGCGAGATAGAGGAGATTCGCGATCTCCTGGAGCAATACGCTGCCGGCTCGCTCTACATGGCTCAGGCGATTGCTGGTCAGGTGAAGGGCCAACCAGCAAGCGCGAGCCTGGGGTCCATGGCCGCTGGAGGCCTACTACTTCGGCGATGCCAAGGCCGTCAACGAGGTGCTCGGCACGAGCCTGAGCGACTGCGCCGATGACGTGGAGGACACCCGGAATCCCAAGGCCGCGTTGCGGCAGCTTGCCCCAGGCTTTGACGAAAGGCTGCACGGAGCGCAGATCGTGAGGAAGCTGGATGTCCCCCACGTGTTGTCCCGCGTGGATACATGCGCGTCCTTGAGAACCCTCTTTGCCTGGTGTGCAAGGGCGATCGGACTGGAGGCAACGGAGCTCTGGCAACTGGAGTGTGGCGCCCAGAGCGTGATCACAGGGCCACAGTTGGCAAGTCTGCCATCACCTCTGAAGCAGGAGTGAGAGCATGCGTGGCGCGAAGATTCTGGATGCTTACAAGGTGGAGCCCCGCGATTACCCCGACCCCGTGCCCCAGGGGGAGGAGGTGGTCGTGAAGCTGGAGGCCGCGGCTATCTGCGGCTCGGACCTCCACGGCCTCTATCAGCGCCCGGGCGAGAAGGGGTTTATCCCGGGACACGAGGGGGCGGGCGTCGTCGTCGCCGTGGACAGGCCCCGCTTCGTCAAGCCCGGCGACCGCGTGTGCATCGTCCCCATCTACTACTGCGGGGCCTGCGACAACTGCCGCATGGGCTACGTCATCTACTGCCGCAACAGCCGCGGAACCTATGGCTTCGGCCTCAACGGCGTCCACGCCACCCACGTGCGCATCTGCGAGCGCTCGCTCCTGCCGCTGCCCGACTCGATGTCGTTCGAGCAGGGCTGCCTGGTCCTCGACCCCGTGGGCACGCACCACCACGCGAACAAGCGGATGGGCACCAACGCCCGCCACACGGTGGCCGTGTTCGGCCTCGGGCCGATGGGCCTCGGCGCCACGTGCGTCACCGCCTTCCTCGGCGCGCGCGTCATCGCCGTCGACCCCATCGCCTTCCGCCGCGAGCTCGCGAAGACGCTCGGCGCGACCGACGTGGTGGACCCCGCCGCGGGCGACGTTGCGGCGCAGATACGCGAGCTCACGAAGGGCTACGGCCTCGACCGCGCCTTCGAGTGCTCCGGCAAGCCCGAGCCGCTCTACACGGCGCTCGACCTCGTGCGCCACTTCGGCCACGTGGCGATAGTCGGCGAGCAGGGCGAGGCCAGGATCAGCCCCTCCAACCACTTCAACCGCAAGGAGATCACCCTCAGCGGCTCCACCTGCTTCCCGCTGGGCGAGTTCGACGAGATCGTGCGGCTCTACGAGGCCGGCCTGCCCGCCGTGAAGATGATCACCCACCGCTTCAGCGTCGAGCAGGCCGCCGAGGCCTACGCCACGTTCAACACCGGCAACACGGGCAAGGTCATCTTCGTGCCCGCAGCTACTTCGCCGGCTCGGCCTTGACGCCGCGCAGCACGATGTCGTCGAAGTCCCCCGTGTCGTCGAAGGAGCCGACGCCGATGCGGCCCCAGGCGAAGGTCTTGTCCCGCACCCGCATGATCGGCTTCGCCATGTCGTCGAAGTAGACCTCGATGAGGCCGTCGGCGACCTTACGAACGATGCGGACGTTGTGCCACGCCTCCCCCCACGCGATGCCCTTGGTGCGGAAGGCCTCGCCGCCAATGTCCTTCCCCGGCTCGCCGATGAGCGACACCCTCGGCTTGTCGTTCACGATCATCACCGAATGCGCATTCGGGTCCGCCGCCACCGCGACGTGGACATAGTAGTAGTGCGTCGGGTCCTGGTAGCCGAAGAAGAAGCAGAGGTCCTGGTGGCCGTAAGGCTTGACGGTTGACTTCGCCTTGAGGTCGAGGACGAAGTCGCTCACCACCACCTCGCGCAGGAGAGCGAAGCTGAAGGGCGAGCGCACCTTCGTCTTGTAGCTCGACTTCTTCTCAAAGAGCGAGAGCACCTTGTTCTCGCCCTCCGCGCCGATCTTCCACTGCGCCGCATCGGTCGGCTCCCACTTCTCCAGCGCCCCCTCCTTCGCAAAGTCGTCCTGGTAGATGGCCGGCAGATCGCCCTCTGCCGCTCGCGCGGGGGCCGCCGAAGCCCCAGCCACACACAGCATGAACGCAGTCACAGCCATTCGTCGCATTGCCTGATCCTCCATCACTGCTAGTCATCCTCGTCGAAGAGTTCCGGCTCTACTCGGGCACCGACTGCCAAGTCCTCACAGGAGAACCGCGTGAGGGCATTGAGCACACGTCCTTGTTCCTGATCGTCCCCAACAAGCAGGTGCCATTCCCCCGGCGGCTCAAATCTCAGAGCGCCGGGGACGATCTGCTCGAGGCTGGACATCACGGCGTCCATAAACTCCCTGCAAAGGCGCCTCATATGCCTTCTGGCGCCTGGGTTCTGCCAGTTGGCATACGTGCCGAACATGGCATCGTTGAGAAGCCGGTCACGCTCGAGAACCAGGTCGGAGGGGGGGATTGCCCGGCCCGTGGCGGCAACCACACTGGCCAACAGCCGCTCGAACAGGACACGCTTGCAGTGTCGTTTCTCCGCTGGCGACTGGTCCAGGTCCGGATCATATGGGATGAAGTACAGCGGGCGGGGACACGTCTCTGCATCAATCCCGATGAACGGGGTTGGCCGCCGGTGAAGGCCAAAGAACGCCGCAGCCTTGTCGTCCGGTCGCACCGCGATGGCCTTGGGCAGCAGACTCAGCCCGAGGAGGCAGGGTGGTCCGGGTGATAGCTGTGCGTTGGACAGCTCCCCGCCAAGTGTCTCCAATGTGGTGGCGAAACCCTCCAGTTGGTCCTCCGGCACAACGAAGGCAAGAACGGACTCTGAGAGCGTGCTGGTGGCGATGGCCAGGACCTCAGCGCAGCGCGGGCCGCCGGCGATGAGCAGGCTCCGCGCCTGCTCAGCAGTTGACGACGCCGGGCCGAACGACGCCGCCTTGCACTCGACCAGCGCAAAGCGTCCCTCGGCTTTCTTGGCGACTATCACGTCAGGGCTCACGGACGCCTGAAGCACAACGCTTCGCTCCTGGGCGCGAAGACGAAGGTCGGGCGGGACCGTCAGAAGCGGAGCAATGGCCCAGACGGCAAACCCCCGCCTGTAGAGCAACGGCTCTACGTCCGCGCCCCTGGGCAGTGGCTGTGCCATCCAAAGGAAGGCATTGAGTTGAAAGAGCGGGTCGCGGATCAGTTCGTCAGGTTTGCACGTCATAGGGAATGCCCTTAGCGGAGCCCTGGATCACTTCCTCGTACGGGGTTTCCCCAATGTGGACCGCACAGCCTGGGTCCAGATATCGCTGGATGTTGGTGACCAACCGATGCACGGTGTTGCCGCACGTTTCCTTCGGCACAATGGCCGTGCATCCCTTTGCCGTGGCCTCGAGGAACATGGGCTGCCACAGATGGCGGTCTACTCCATAGACGTGAACCTTCGTGGGGCCGAGTCGGATTGGGTTGCCCCACAGGCGGAACCTGTTCCCGGCCGGGCTGAAAGTCGAGTCCACCCAACGGTCAAACACCTCTTTCGACAGCCCATCGCCTTGGAACCTGATGGAGACCGGCGCGCCCACGATGCGATGGAACTGGCCGGGCGAGCCAACATCCTCTGTTACCGAGTACCACGCGCGCTGCTCGGTGGACTCCAGAAGTTGTTGGTAGATGCGGACAACGAAAAGCAGGTGAGACCTGTGATCGCGGAAGCTCTCGCTTCGGTTGGTGACACGACCGTTGTCGTAGAAGTCGTGGCCTCCCCGGCCGACAGGCGAGGGGAAGCGCAATTGGCTGATCGCGTGAAATGGCGGATAGAGGCCCTGGAGGCCCGTCAGCTTCTCGTCAATGATCCCCACGCGATCCACGACTCCCAGGCGGGTCTCGCGCTGCTCCCGAATCTCCCGCCTTCTCTCGTTCAGAACATCCGTCTCCTCGTCCACCGCGTCCTCCGAATCGTCGCCTGGAGTATCGATGTCGTAGAGCCTCTCGTGGGTGAAGACGAGCCGCGTGAAACGGTGCCGATCACTAAGCCTGACCATGAGGCGCCAGAGGACGCCGAATGTCTGCCCGCTGAGCCACACGTGGTCCAGTTCAGGGCTGTTTCTGATTGTCCTGTTCACCCAATGAACCAGTATGTCGCTCTTGAGCGTGCTGTACAGGGCAAGGATCCTGGTGGTGAGTCGCTCGAGGAAGCCGATCTCCGTGTTCTCCGTGTCGCGCACCAGGAAGAGACCCTCCTCCTTCTGGGTGAGTGCCATGCCTCTGCGGGCTAAGATCTGCCTCAGCTCCTCATCCCGGCATTGCCGGTGGCCATTCAGCAACTCGATGAGGTGACTCTTCACGAGCTCCCGCCTCAGCTTGCGTTCCCTCAACTCCTCTGCCCGGTCAGCCGAGTAGCCATCAAGGATACGGACCATGTCGTCTCGGCCCGCGATATTCGGAAGGGTGAGCGTCTCCATCTTATCCGCCTCCTCGTACGCCAAAGGAGGAGTCACTGCGCGCTTCCACCATAGTATACCATCAGCGAAGGTGTCGTGCTACAGCAGCCCAGCGGCCGGCATCTCATTCCTCCAGCGCCGCGAGGGCATGGGGGGTGAAGTGGATGAGCTGGGCCAGGCTCTTGCCGTGGTCTTGGCCAGCGCCCTTGGGGATGGCGGCTCGCAGGCCCTCGCGGAGGATGCGGAGGTGTTCCTTGTTGCCCGTGAGGGCGATTTCGTAGGCCATTGCCTCGGCGGCAAGGGTCGTGTAGGGCGTGGGCTTGGTCAATGGGCAGGGGGTGTAGCGGAACGCCTTGGCGTCCTCCATCCAGCACTCGCGGATCATCTGGTCAATGCCGACCGAGATGGCCTTGAGCACCTCGGGGTCGGCTGTGACGCGATGGTAGCGGGCGAGGGCGCAGAGGGTGAGGCCCGTCATGAACGGCACGTTGCCGTAGCAGCGGCGGTCGTCGTGCAGGCAGTGGCCCTTGGCGAGGCGGACGACCCAGCCCTTCTGCCAGTCGAAGTTCTTCTTCAACACCTCCCAGCACTTCGTCGCGGCGTCGAGGTACTTCTTATCGAGCGTAGCGTCGTAGGCGGCGAGGACGAGTATGATGGGCCAGCCGAGGCCGCGGATGTGGTCGCTGTAAGCCGTCGGGCAGTGGCGGGCCATCGTGTCGGCCACCATCAGCGCCACCTCGCGGGCGCGGCGGTCGCCCGTCAGGTAGTAGTAGTCCAGGTCGCCGCTTATCCACACGTGGCCGTAGTTGGTGCTGTGGCCCATGTGATACGTGCGGTCCACGGGGAGGCCGGAGGTCTTTTCGTCGAAGTAGCCGCCGGTGTGGTTGAGGGCGTGGAGCCAGATGTCGCCAGCCTCGGGCGGGCGGCCCCAGGGGTTCTTCAGGTGCGGGTTCGTCGCGTGGACAACGTCCACGTCAATATGGTGTCGGGCGGCCTGCTCGGCTCGGGCGAAGAAGCGGCGGTCGCCCGTCCGCAGGTATTGGATGAAGAGGCCGTGCTGGAGGTCGTACTCCAGGTTGCCCCAGTTCACCTTCCGCTCGCCGAACCAGTCGCCGTAGTTGAGCATCCCGTATTCGCGTTCGCGCTCGCGGCGGGCGAGGTGGGCGTCGAGTGCGCGGCTGAGCCAGGCGTCGTAGCCCCCATACTTGCCCGGGTCCGCCGGCGGAAACTCCCCCGCCGCCTTCGTCGCGCTGACGTACGCCGGCTCGCACACCGCCAGCAATGGCTCCTCGGCGGCCTGGAAGAAGGCGGTTAGCTTCTTCACATCGGGCTCGCCCTTGTAGTAGGTCGCCCACAACTCATGGGTCTTCGCCACCCCGACCTTGAAAGTGTGAACGCCGTCCCGCAGGGGATAGTAGAGCCTGTTCTCCTCCTCAAGCGGCTTGCCATCATAAGGCCCCTTGGGGAACCAGGGGCAGATGCCGACGCGGATGGTGCCGAGGATGCCCTCGCTGCGGCCGTGGAAGCCGACCATGCACTGGATGGCCTTTGGCCAGTTCTGCCAGAACTCCCGCACGCCCACGGCCAGGCCAGCCCTGTCGCCGCCGATGGCTGCCCATCCGGCCGCGCGGCCAGTGGTCGTCTCCGCCTCGGACGCCTTCTCGTCCACATCGAGCTGGTAGTGGTTCTCGTCCCGCTGGAAGACGCGGCGGAGGCCGCCTCCCGTCTTCTTGTCGGGCGCGGCGCCGACGAAGCCGTACGGCTTGGCGCCCATGCCGGGCCCGCCGTTGAGGTTGAGCCGCAGGGCCGCCAGCTTCGCCATCAAGGCACCCTGGTTGTCGTTGATGAACGTGTAGAAGATGCGAAGGAACGGCTGGCCGCGGAAGGCGTGGACTCGCAGCACGTAGCGTAGCACCGGGCCTTGTTGCGATGCGTGGCGGCCCTCGATGCGCACGCAGGCCCGCAACGGCCCGTTCTGCTCGATGGCGATTGTGGTCGGGCCTGCGTCCGCGTCGTACATCGAGAGTTTCTGCTCGGGCGTCAGAAGCTCTAGGTCGAGCAAGCCGCGCGAGGAGGGCGACGGTGTGACGCTCTCAAATCGCCCGTCGCCACCCAGGTCCAGCAGGGCATGGTCGAGCACGTTGCCCAGCCCCCCGCGGCGCCGCAACTGAAGAGGGCCTGTGCTAAGCGTGAAGCCGTCCTTCGCCTCGCTCACCTGAATGGGTTGGCCGACGGGCGCGCGGGTGACGCCCGGCCCGTGGCGCAGCTCGAACGCCCTCTTCCCATTGGGCTTCAGGTCTACCTGGAAGTCGAGCAGGAGCCAGCGGACCGAGCCGTCGGGCCACTTGGCGAGGACTTCGGTCTGGAGCGGCAACTCCTTGCCATCGGGGCCGAAGAGCGCCACGGTGCCAGGGTCGGCGAGGGCGCCCTTGGCAAAGGGCACGCCAGAGGTGACGGGCCAGCCCTTGCGCTCGACGCCGGAGGGCTCCTCGACTGTTAGGTTCATCGTGGCCCCCTTCGCGCTGAGCGCGGCGGAGAGAAACAGTGCAATTGGACCGGACAAACGCATGTTCCCACTCCTCGCCGATGTGGCTACTCCAGCGCCTTGCGAATCCGCAGGACCTGGGCGAAGCCGCCGAAGAACTGCCGCCCGCCGCCGTAGAGGTAGAGGTCGTCGCCCAGGAAGAGCAGGCGGGCGCCCCGCGGCATCTCCAGCACCTTCTCCACCGTGCCATCACCCGGGTGGATGCGGCTGAGCCACTTGTCAATGAAGAGCCAGCCACAACTGTCGGGGCCGACGCAGAAGCGGCAGTCGGGGCCGCGGAAGTCGAACTCGGTCGGGCCGTTGAAGGCGTTGCCGGGCACCTTCCGCTGGTAAGCCACCTTCTCGGTGGTCAGGTCGAGGCGGTAGACGAGCGATTCCTTGATCTCTGTCCCTTTATCATCTTTGCGGTCGAGTTTGACGAGGCCGAGCACGTCGTTGGCGCCGCAGGGCATGATGAAGCCGGGATGGGGGGCCTCGATGGCGGCGGCGAAGTGCTTGAGGAGCTTGCGGGCCTGGGTGTCGTAGACGGCCAGGAAGCCCTTCTCCTCCTGCATGAGGGCCTTGAGGCTGGTGACGATGAGGCGGCCGCCGTCAACCGCCACCATGTTGCGAACTGAGTACTTCTCCAGGTTGAGCTCCTTGCGCAGGCTGTCCGACTTCTCGGCCGCGGGGTCGAAGATGAGGATGTCGGAGCCGTCCTGGTGGCGGCCGTGGTTGCCCGCGTGGTAGATGCGGCCGTCCGCGCCCAGCGCGAGGTCCGCCGCCCATTTCACCGACGGGTATCGGGCTGGGTTGATGTCCTTCGAGAAGTCGTACTGGTTCTTGGGACTCAGCGTGTAGGGCCTCGTGCGGTCGTAGACGGCGAAGAAGGCGGAGTAGCCGCACATGTAGACGCGGTTCCCGACGGGCAGCATGTCGTAGAGGCTCCCGGGCGACACGCCGAGGTACTCCGTCTTGCCCGTCGTGGGGTCGAGGAGGAAGAGCGGCCCGTACCAGTTCCCGAACCCCAAGAGCTTGCCTTCGGGGAGGGCGACCATGCGGTATGGCGGGTTGGGGGTGATCTCGACGCCTGAGAAGGAGGCCGAACGCCAGTTCGCCTCGCCTTTCTTACGCCACTTCACTGTCACTGTGCCGTTGTTCCAGTTGTTGGGGTTGATGTCGTCGAGGTCGAGCTCAAGGCCGAGCTCTTTCTCGGCCTCGTGGAAGGCCCAGATGCCTTCGTTTCGGGCCGGCTTGGCGCCAGCGGGCGGGCGCTCCTTCTCCCACGGCTTGCCGTCGCGGAGCCGCAGCCCGTTGTAGTAGAGGTTGCCGTCGGTGTAGCGGGCGACGTTTCCGCCGCCGCTCTTCTCGCCCTCCTTCGGCTTGAAGAAGCACGCCTGGGTCCGGGCCGCGATGTCGCAGGCGACGAGATACCACTGGCCGTGATGGGCGATGCCGGCGTAGACGAAACGGCCGTCCGAGCCGATTGTGTAGACATATGAGTTCGCCTCGCCGTCCATGCCCCCGAAGTCGTCAATCCTGTCCGTCTTCGGGTCGTAGCGGCAGGCGTGGCGCCCGTAGAGGCCGAAGTAGAGCGCGCCGTCCGGCCCCTCGTCAGTGCACTGGACCGCGTGGAAGTAGTCTCTTGTGAGCTGGCCGACGGGCCGTGCCTTGCCGGTGGCGGGGTCGTACTCGACGACAGCGGGCGGGCGGCCCTGGCTGATGTACAGCTTCCCATTCGAGTGGAGCCAGGCCCTTCCGCCGCTGCCTTCGATGCCCATCGTCGTCCGCACGCTCGCGTCTTCCAGGTTGAAATCGAGAATCTGGTATGGCGGGTCGCCCCCCAGCTCGTTCGCCCCGGTGAGGGTGAGGAAGAGATGAATGCCCTTCGTGGCCGGGTCGCGGTAGAGAAGACTCGTCCCCAGCTTGCGGCGCCTCACAGGTGTGCCGAGGTCTTCGACCTTCAGGTCCTTCCTGACCGCGCGCACCGCGTCTCCGCTGGCTTGCGGCGCGCCCAGCGCCAGAGCCGCGCTCGCCCACAGCCCGATCGAGCGAA
>VGYW01000185.1 GCA_016872875.1 Planctomycetota bacterium
GCGAAACGCCAAGGGCGCCACGATCAACTGGCAATTCACCATCGAGGATGCCAGGAGAAAGCTCACGAAACTCTACCCATCAGCTCTGTGTTGACAGAGTACTAGCTTCACAATGGGCAGCTCAGCAAGGTGACCGCGTTTGACCTGTGCAAGGGCCTCGCCTTTCTCGGGATTCAAGACGTTCTGGTAGAACCAATTCAGTAGGCGTGAATTGAGAAGAGCAAGGATGAAGCGCAGATCGCAACCCGACGTTCCAGGGACAATCGTGTACAGGTTGTCTCGAACGATGAACTGGTCCCTGTCGAGCGTGGCCACAAGAGAGTCACCCGTCTGGCGGATCACGATCTTGGCTGGCGCATCGTACTGCGCCGAATAGCGCGGCTCCGCAAGCCAATCACCGAAGCTGATCCACGAATCCCTGTTCCAGAGGATCTCGTACCTCCGGATCAGGCTCCCTCGCAGCAGGGGGCGGAAGGTCTTGTCCCTCCTCTTGTCGGACACGAAGGGCTTCTCGGCTACAACCTCGCGCGTCTGCCGGGGTCTGCCTTTGCCCACTTGGAAAGGCTTTGCCCCTTGGGTTATCACGCAGATGTCGCCGAGCGAAGGGAAACGCCGGAGCTTGTCAGCGAAACTCGCCCGTTCAGGTCTCGCGAGGACATTCACCGGTCTGCCGTTTGCCCTTTGCCACCACAATTGCGGGACTTCGTAGCATTCCGTCTCCCCGTGCTTGCCCAGGAGAACGATCTTGACCTTGTGTGCATCCGATGGGGTTGCCTTGCGGAACACCGTCACTTCTGTGTCCACTGTGGCCTTGGGGAACACGCGGCGTCCGTAGTGGACAATGCTCGCGATCTCTGTGGCGCTGAAGATGTGCTGCCGGATCTTGGGTGAGAGCAGATTCAGCAACCAGGTGTTCGGGATGATCAGCCCAGTGTAGCCCTCTGGCCGCGAAAGGGAAAGGGCGCGCTCAAGGAACAACAGGTACGTGTCGAGTTGGTAGTCCTGAAGTCTGAAGTGTCTGTGGAAATAGTCCGTCTCGGCATCTGAGAGTACGCCGCCGTAAGGCGGATTTCCGACCACGGCGTCGAAGCCACCCTTCTTCATCACCTCGGGGAAGGCATCTTGGAAGTCCATGGGGTTGAGCTTGCGCTCCTCGACGGCTGCAAAGAGCTGGCCGTCGAGAATGTCAGTGCCGATGAGCGAGTTGCCGCAAACGATGTTCTTGCCGAGATCGGGCAGGAGCTTCTTCATCTTCTCCACGTGGGCGAAGTCCAGAAGGTACTGGCGGGTGCTCGCTTCCGTCTCCTCCTGAAGCAGCTTCAGGTAGAGCGAGAGTTGGCAGACTTCGACAGCTTGGGCGTCAATATCCACGCCGTAGACGTTGTTGAGGAGGATCTCCCTCTTCTTGTGCAGCGTGAGGTAGAGCTTCCCGTCCCGCAGGATGCAGTCCCCCTTCCGCGCACTACCGGGGTTCTCGTTGTAGTAGTAGCCGTGGTACCTGATGAGGAGGTCGAACACGCCCAGCAAGAACGAGCCGCTGCCGCACGCGATGTCCGCGAAGCGCAACGCGGCGATCTCGTCGGGCGTCTTGCCGGCGATCAGTCTGCCGACGGTGTTCTCGACGATATAGCGGACGACGTACTCGGGCGTGTAGTAGACGCCACCCGCCTTGCGGACCTCGGGCTTCTCCTCGACCCGAGCGCGCTTGCCGGTGGCGACGATCACCTTGCCGAGGAACCGTTCGTAGATGGAACCAAGTATGTGGATCGGGATGGCGTTGAAATCGTAGGGAGAGTTGATGTGGGCGAGACTCTCGCAGATGCTGGCGAAGGCGTTCTCGTCCACGGCCAATCCGGCCTCGTCGAGGATGTCATGGTGCTTGTAGACGATGCCATTGTATATCCCATCGAGCCGGCGACATGCCGCGACGAAGTCTCCCCAGGCCGTTCCCCTTTCACCGAAGCGTTCAACGAGGCGTGACGGCTCGATCCCCTTGTCCTCAAGGAAACGGAGGAAGACGAGACGGTCCAGCGTGCGCTGTGCAAGTTCAGTCAGCGTCTCGCTGTCGAGTTTGGGATTCTGGTTCTTCAAGGTCCGGGCCAAGGTGGACCGGTGATCGTCGAGTTCGGCGAGGAACGATTCGTCAATCCTCTGGTACCCACCGGGGAAGAAGCCGTGTTGCTTGGCCTTGCCGCGAGGCTTAGGAAGCTCCTTGGCGCGTTTCTCAAGCGACCCGCCGGCAACGGCCTCGCGGGAGAACAGCCAGT
The DNA here is from genome assembly GCA_016872875.1 of Planctomycetota bacterium. The sequence goes on from VGYW01000185.1 coordinate 2,268, forward strand.
AGATTTCCGCGAACTTCTCGGGCCTGGCGTAGTCGGTGTAGTGGTACCTCGCTACGGCCCGGTTCGGACAGGTCTCGATATCCGGCCTATAGCGGCAGTCAAGGACGTGCAACTGCTCGAAATCGGTGAGTACAGCAAGGGGCGTTTCACTGTTCCACCCGTAACGGATCACTTGAAAGTAGTTCTCGCAAGTTGCGATGTCGCCAGCGGGTTTCTTGGCCTCGACGAAAAAGCGCACATCGTGGAAGTTCGGCGCCAGGTGAAATGCATAGTCGGCTCGACGCTGGCTCCCCCCGACTGCGACGCCCCGCTCCACTTTCACTTCCTGCTCGTAGGGGTTGGTCTGCTGGTCGTGGTTCACATCCCAGCCTAGCGCAATCCAGAACTTGTCAATGAAGTCCTTGCGCGCCTCGGCCTCTGAGTACTTGGCCGTCTTGTAGTGGGCCTCGTTGCGCTCGAACGCCTTCACCAGAGCGCCGATTCTCTCAAAGGCTTCGTCGCTACCAGCCATCTATGGCAACTCTCCTCTTCGCAGGTAGGGCGCCTGTCCAAGGGCTCCGTGTGCGAACGCAACAACGCGAGAGGGCGACACTAACGACACACTCCCTCTTCATTGGTGGTAGTATACTCGGCGCAGGAACGGAGTCAAGTGAGAAGAAGCGACGGGGAATGTGTGAGATGAGACTTGGCATGCACCCGGCGCCCTAGACTACTTGGACTAAATGACTCGCCACGATTCTGAATCAAGGGGCCATGAATGGCTGCCACCGCAGAATGGTGCATGCCTGTGGGCGGGGCGTCTCTGCCCCGCGCAGGGTGGCGCGGGGCGCGGAGGCCCCGCCCACATTGATTCAGAATCGTGGCGAGTTATTTAGTTGAGCCGCAGTGTGGTGTGACCCGGAGGCAGCCGCAACCAGGAGCTTCGCGACGGGACAGGACCTGGCCTCGCTCGCATGAGGCTGCCGACTTGGACGAGTTGGACGAGTTGGCACATGTTGTGGTATCAGCGGGGCGGAAGCCCCCGCGGGTAGCGTACATTCGGCCCGAGCGTGCCCGGATGGGAATCTGCCGACTTGGACGAGTTGCCACCAGTTGCCGCGAGGCGGTGTTGGAATATCATGCACAGAGGCGGATGAGGAGGTGTTCGAGGGTGGCCTGGGCGTCCATCGTGGAGGTCTTGGAGGCCAGGTCGGCTGCGAGGAGGAGGTCGAAGGCACGGAGGAGTTCGCGGCGGGTGCGGTTGCGGGCCTGCTTGAGGGTCTGGTCCAGGAAGTAGCCTGGCTTGATGTGGAGGGCCTTGGCGATGGCGTCGGGCGGGCGCCTCAGGTCGAGCAGCGTGCGGGCGTTGATGAGGCGCTCGAGTGCCCAGCGGAGCATGGAGAGGATGTAGGGGGGCTCGTTGTTCTGGGCGAGGAGGATTTCGAGGACGCGGAGGGCCTTGGCGGGCTCCTTGTTGCCGAGGGCGTCGGTGAGGCGGAAGACGGTGGTGACGGGGAGGTCCTCGACGAGGGCGTCCACGTCCTTGGCGGTGATGGTGTCGCGGGGGCCGACGTAGAGGGCGAGCTTGGCGAGGCTCTGGTCCACGATGGGGAGGTTGACGCCGATGGAGTCGGCGAGGCGTTTGGCGGCGGCGGGGTCGAGGCGTTTGCCGTGGACGCGGGCGCGTGCGGCGATCCAGCGGGGGAGTTCGTATTCGCGGGGCGGCTCGCAGGCGACGGCGAGGCCGACGCGGCGGAGGGCGATGCCGAGCTTGTCGTTGCGGGGGAGCTTTTCGAGGACTAGGACGAGGGTGCCGGTCTTGGAGGGCTTTTCGAGGTAGGCGAGGAGTGCGTCGCGGGCGTTTGCGGCGAAGCTGGCGGCGTCCTCGACGATGACGAGGCGGCGGGGGGCGAGGAAGGGGGCCGTGCGGAGTTCGTCGAAGAGTTCACGGGGGTCGGCCACGTCGGAGCCGAGGTATTGGCTGAGGGCAAGGTCGGGGTCGGAGTCCTTGAGGATGGCCTCGCGGATGGCCTTGAGGGCCTGGGCGCGGGCGAAGGGTTCCTCGCCGATGATGGCGTAGGCGGGCAGGCGCTCGCCGCTCTCGAGGTGTTGCGCGAGGCCGTCGAGGGTCAGGTCGTCGGGCAGGGGTTGCTTGGACACGGGGGCTCCTACGCGTTCTTCAATCGTCCTCGTCGTCGTCGTCGGTTCCGCGTGCAGGTATGCACGCCCTACCGAATCGTCCTCGTCCTCGTCGTCGTCCTCGTCCTCGAACTCCGTAATCCGCAATCCGTAATCCGTAACCAGAGAAGACAGGCGGGTCAAGGTTGACCCTCGGGCGCTGGGGGCGCGCTACGCTCAACCTGGATGGCGTACTTCTCCATGCGGTATTGGAGGGTTCGGCGGGTGAGGCCGAGGAGTTCGGCGGCGCGGGACTGGTTTCCGCCTGTCTTGCGGAGGCTGGCTTCGAGGAGCGTGCGCTCGAAGTCCTCGATGGAGAAGCCTGGCCCGACGAGGCGTGCCGCCACGTCGCCTGGGCTTTCGCGGCTGATGTCGGGGTTGAGGGCGATGTCGTCGGCTCCGAGGGTGTCGCCCTGGGCCATGACGACTGCGCGCTCGATGGTGTTTTCGAGTTCGCGGACGTTCCCGGGCCAGTGGTATGCCTGGAGCTTCTGCTGGGCAGCGGGAGCGATGCCCCTGAACGCCTTGTTGTTGCGCTTTGCGAATCGGTCGAGGAAGTGGCTGGCCAGGAGAGGGATGTCCTCGCGACGCTCGCGCAAGGGTGGGAGGACAATGGGGACGACGTTGACGCGGTAGTAGAGGTCTTCGCGGAAATCGCCGTCGCGGACGGCTTTTTCGAGGTTGCGGTTGGTCGAGGCGATGACGCGGACGTCCACGGTGAGGGTTTCGGAGCCGCCGACGCGCTGGAACTCGCGCTCCTGGAGGACGCGCAGGAGCTTGGCCTGGAGGGCGGGGGACATTTCGGAGATTTCGTCGAGGAAGATGGTGCCGCGGTGGGCGGCCTCGAAGCGTCCCTTGCGCTGGGCGATGGCGCCGGTGAAGGAGCCGCGCTCGTGGCCGAACAGCTCGCTTTCGAGGAGGGTTTCGGGGATGGCGGCGCAGTTGACCTTGACGAGGGGGTGGGGTGCCCTGGGGCTGAGGTCGTGGATGGCGGCGGCGACGAGTTCCTTGCCAGTGCCACTCTCGCCGCGGACGAGGACCGTGGCGTCTGTTGGGGCGACGGTACGAACGGTCTCCAGGACGGCAGCGATGGCGCGTGAGGAGCCGATGAGGCGCGTGGCCTGGCGCTCGGCCTGGATTTCCTCGCGGAGTTCGCGGTTCTCGTCGCGGAGGCGGCGCATCTCGAACAGGCGGCGGAGCGTGCTCAGCAGCCGCTCGGTGTCCACCGGCTTCGTGAAGTAGTCGTGGGCGCCGCGCTTGACGGCTTCGACGGCGTTGGGGATGTTGCCGTAGGCGGTGGCGATGATGACCTCGGTGTCGGGGTAGAGGCGGCGGATTTCGTCGCAGAGCTCGACGCCTGTCATCTCGCGCATGCGCATGTCGGAGATGACGATGGGGTAGGGGCTTCTTGCGAGGAGGTCGAGGGCCTCGGGGGGCGAGACGGCCACGTCGGCCTGGTAGCCGTCGAGGCGCAAGTTCTTGCGGAGGGCGTCGGCCGTCTGCCAGTCGTCGTCCACGATCAGGATGTGGTCGCTAGGCATTGGGCGCCTCGGGCGAGTGGGTTTGGAGGGGGATGGTGACCGTGACAAGCGCCCCTCTGCTGGCGCGGTTGGCTGCGGTGAGGGTGCCGTCGTGGTCTTCGACGACGCGGAGTGAGAGAGCGAGGCCGAGGCCGAGGCCGGAGCGCTTGGTGGTGAAATAGGGCTCAAAAACGCGGGGGAGGTGCTCGGGGGGGAAGCCTGGGCCGGAGTCGGCGAAGGCGATGTGGGCCTGGCCGCCGGCGCTCTCGCACGTGATCTCGAGCGTGCCGCCGTCGGGCATGGCCTGGAGGCTGTTGCGGATGATGTTGGCGAAGACCTGGCCGAGGCGCTCGGCGTCGCCGCGGACAGGGAGGGGGCCGCTATTCTCGCGGCGGACCTGGACCCTCGCCTCGTCCAGCTCGCGGGTGAAGAGGGCCAGCGTGTGGTCGAGCACGGAGTTCAGGTCGCACAGTCCGAGGGCGAGGCCGGACGGCTTGGCGAGGAGCACCACGTTGTCGAGTGTGCGCGTGAGGCGTGCCAGCTCGCTGGCGATGACCTCGAAGTTGGCCTGGGCTTCGGCGCGGAGGGCGGGGTCAGCGGCGTCCTTGCCGATAAGGCGCTCGACGTAGCGGCAGGTGAGGGCGATGGTGTTGAGGGGGTTTCGGACCTCGTGGGCGACGCCTGCGGCCAGGTTGCCGAGGGCGATGAGGCGCTCGTCCTTGGCCCGGCGGCGTTCGGCCTTGGCGATGGCCCTGCGCGCCGAGAGGGCAATGGCCGCCAGGGCGACCAGGAGCACGGCCTGCGAGAAAAGCAGAGCCCCGGTCATCCGCCGGTCGAGGCGGGTAAACAGGTGGCCGATGGGCGCGAGCTGGCGATGGACCACCAGGCCGCCGAGGAGCTTGCCCTCGCGCTGGACTGGGGCGGTGAAGCAGAGGCAGGCGGGCTCGCCGCCCCGCTCCGCGCAGTCGTGGGGCAACACGTAGATCCGCTCCTTGCCTTCGCGGATGTGGGTGGCGCAGGCCCGCAGGTCGCGGTCCCCCTCGCGCTGCGGGGGCCAGATGGGCTCGAGCTTCTCGTCCACCACGAGCACGTGGAGCTCGTGGTCGCCCTCGCGGGCCTCCTCGATGTCGCTCAGCGCCGTGCGGATCTCGTCCGCGACCTGGGCGAGGGACGAGATGCCGGGATGGCGCGCAGCGACGTCGCGGAGGCGGCCCAGCAAGGCGCCGCTGCGGAGGAGCTCGGCGCACTGCTCCGCGTGCCGCACGGTGGCGGCTGTTTCCAGGGCCTTGTGCTCGGACACCACTCGACGCTTGATGCTCAAGAGAAGGACCACTGTGGCCACAATGGCTGCGGCGCTGAGGGCCAGCAGCACCCACAGCGCCCGGACAGCCCTCAATCGTGCGGGCATATCTGCCTTCCGCCTGTGAAAGGGATTGCTCGCCCGTCCCTCTGAATATAGGCCGCCTCGCGCGCGCTGTCAAGCGTGGTTGACCGCTGCCTCAGGGCCGCCTATAATCGGGGCAGGGACCGTGGACCTCCGCGAGGCATATCCGGGGCATGGACCCCAGCCGCGGTGAGGCCGTTGCTGCTCTGGAATCGTCCTCGTCCGTCGTCCTCGTTCTCGACTCTCTCGCCCGCAAGCCAGGGAGTCGAGGACAAAGGACGAGGACGAGGGACGAGGACGATGCGGGAGCCGCCTGGTTGCCGTAGCTGGGGGCCATGCTCGCGCACCTCCCTGGAAAGGGCCGCACACGCATGAGCACGCCCAGGCCGACCGAGGGGATCAGCATCCGCGCCCTGCCGCTGGCCGTGTTTGCCCTGATCCTCCTCGTGCCCTTCCTCAACTTCGAGTTCACCCTGTACCGCTCGACGCTGAAGCTGTTCGTGTTCCAGACCGCGATGGCGCTGCTCTGGGGCTACGTGGCGTGGGAGTGGGCGGCGGGGCGGCTCCACAGGCAGGAGGCCGGGGGCGCCGGGTGGCCTGCCTGGTGGCTCTTCGCGCCCGTGGCGGCGTGGGTGGCGTGGGGCGCGGCGACGGCGCTCTGGTCGCCCCAGGGTTGGCTGGCGACGGGTTGGCTGGTGCAGGGGGCCTATGGGGCGGCCGGCGCGCTGGGCCTGGCCCTGCTCCTGCGCGACGCGGGGCACCGGCGTATGTTCGTGGCTGCCGCCAGCGCCGTGGCGGGCGCGCTCGCCTTCCTCATGCTGCTGTTCTATGGCGACCCGGCGACGCTGTTTTTCGGGGACATTGACCACCTGCCGGGCCGAGCGGCGGGCGCGGCGTTTCTCCTGTTGCCCACGCTCGTGGCCGCGGCGCTCCTGTACCGCTACACGCAGAAGGAGGCGCGCCCTGAGGCCCACTACAGGGGCGTGATCTGGCTCGCCGTGCTCTTCGTGCTGTTCCTGCTGGCCGGGGCGCGGACGGGTGCGGCAGCGTGGCGGTACGGCGTCGGCGCGGGCCTTCTGCTGCTCCTGTGGCTCGTGCTGCCGCGGTGGCGTCTCGTGGCGGTGGCCCTGGCCGTGGCTCTGGCCGCCTTGGCCGCCCAGCGCGAGCTGGCCGAGGGGGCGAAGGCAGCCGCATACTACAGCGAGGCGGGCGACGCGCGGAACGCGGTGCTCGACACCGCCGAGTGGCGCCTCGTGCGCCAGGCCCCGTTGGGCCGGCTCCTGGCGGGGAACGGCGTGGGCACGTTCCGCCTGGCGATGGACACCGAGCGGCCGACATGGACCTATGCGGTGACCCACGGGGACCAGGCGCTCGGCCACGCGCGGCGGCAGCTCACCGAGGACCTCTTCGAGCGCGGCGTGGTGGGCCTGGCGCTCGGCGTGGCGATGGGCCTGGCGTGGGTGGTGGCGGGAGTGCTGGCGTTCCGGCGGGCCCGCGACCCCTTCGATTCGGCCCTGGGCGCCGGCCTCGCGGCCGCAGGCGTGGCTCTCGGTGCCTTTGCCTGTTTCTCGAACGGAGCGATCGGCTTCGGGCCGAGCATGGTGTTCTGGCTGGGGCTGGGCCTGCTCGGCGCCCTGAGCGCCGAGAGCGGCCGGCCGGCCGGCCTGAGCTGGTCCGCCGAGGAGGATGCCTGGCGCCGCGAGGGGCGGCCCCGCGTGCGGCCGGGCGCGACGGCGGCCGCCGTCGGGGGCACGCTTGCCATCGCTCTGGCGTGGTTCTTCCTGGCCGCGCGGCCCTTCTGGGCCGAATACTGCCTGCGCGACGGCATGCGCGAGGACGAGGCGGCGAAGCGCCTCTTCAACAACAGGGACCTGGCCGAGCGGGCACTCGAACAAGGGCACCTTGTGGCGAAGCGGACGCTGGCCGATTTCGACGCCAAGATTCGCTCCGCCGAGGATGCCCTCCGCGCCGCGAGCGCGGCACTCGACGAGGCGGCCAAGAGGGGCGCCGACGACGCGAAGGCGAAGGACCTCGCCGCTCAGCGCCAGGCCGCCGCCGACGCGCTCGAGAAGGCCCGCGCCAACGCCCGACAGGTCCGCGCCAAGGCCGCCGCCGCCATCCGACAGGTCGAGGAGACCATCGAGGGCGCCACCGCCGAGTGCGAGGAGGCCGCCCGCCGCGGCGACCGCCTCCTGCGCCGCGCCGCGCGACTGAGCCTGGGCGACCGCGTGTGGCTCGACGCCCAAATCCGCCTCGCCCTCTCCTACGCGGCGCGAGGCAGCTTCGCCGAGGCGCTCGCCCGCTTCGAGCGCCTCCACGCCTTGTGCGGCCCGGCCCTCGACTTCGACCTCCAGCGCGCCGCGTGCCACGCGAGGCTCGGCGCCCAGGCCAAGGGCAGCGACGCCGAGCGCATCCGCCGCGAGCACTTCGCCCAGGCCCACCAGCTCTACCGCCGCTACGCCGCCAAGAACCCCTTCGGCTCCGCATGCACCCTCTTCGTCTCCCGCTCGCTCACCTACAGGAGCTGGTCCGAGCTGATTGACAACGAGCTCTACCGCAAGAACCCCGAGGCCAGGCAGTGGGCCGAGGACCTCATCGCCGCAGTCAATGAGGGCCTGCTCTGGCTTCCGCGCCTCTACAGCCTGCTCCTGATCCGCGCCGACATGAACACGTGGCTCGGCCGTGTGAAGGAGGCGCGGGCCGACGTGGCCGCGGCCTCCGCCATCATCGAGGAGGCCATCGGCGACACCCCGACCGAGTACGCCCTCACCCGCGCCAGGCTTTATGCGGAACTCGCCAAGGCCAACGTCTTCTGGAACCCCGACAAGGCCTACAAGTGGGCTCTCCAGGTCCGCCTCGAGCGCGCGAACCCGGCCGACCCGCTCGTGAAGGAAGTGTACGAAAGCGCGAACCACACGCTTGCCCGCCTCAAGCGCCTCTCGAAGAAGGCGCCCGAGCCCTCGGCACCCAAAGCCCCCGCGCCCCAGAAGGCGAAAGACGGGGAGCCGACGGGAGGCCACCGAACACCATAGCCACGATGGAGGAGAACGCGTGATGATGGGGTCCGTCATGCCGAGCGAAGTCGAGGCATCTCTCTTGGGCCTCAAGAGAGGAGAGATTCCTCGACTTCGCAAGGCTTCGCTCGGAATGACCACGCTGGAGGTCCATGGTTGCCTGTGCAGCGGCCGGTAGCACTGCTCATCTTGCTCCACGCCGCCTTTGTGGCCAGCGCCGCCTCGGCTCAGCGCCCGGTCACCCTCCGCTACTTCCTCGGCGGGACCCTGGGCGCAGGCGAACAGGACCAGGTGCAGGAGTTCGAGCGGCGGAACCCCGGCATCAAGGTGGTCGCCGGCCTCAGCGTCTCGCGCAACATGGTCGAGGACCCCCAGCGCCTGCTGTGCGCCATCGCGGGCGGCGACCCGCCAGACCTCGTGATCTTCGACCGCTACGCCGTCGCCGAGTGGGCCGCCCGCGGCGCCTTCATGCCCCTCGACGAGTTCATCCTGCGCGACCGCGGCCAGCCCGACGGCATCAAGCCCGAGGACTACTACTCCTCCTGCTGGGACGAGGCGCGCTGGGAGGGCCAGGTCTACGCCATCCCCACCGGCACCGACAACCGCGCACTCTACTACAACAAGGACCTCCTCGTCGCCGCCGGGTTCAAGGATGAGCGCGGCGAAGCCAAGCCCCCGCGCACCTGGGACGAGTTGGAGGACTACGCGGTCCAGCTCAGCGACTTCGCCCGCGACGCGCGCGGGAAGATCACCAGCATCCGACGCATCGGCTTCATCCCCAACTACGGCAACGCCTGGTTCTACTTCTACTCCTGGCTCAACGACGGCGCACTCCTCAGCCCCGATGGCCGCACCTGCACCCTCGCCTCTCCCGAGAACATCGAGGCCATGACCTACGTGGTGAACCTCTACGACAAGCTGGGCGGCGCGGCCGATGTCAACGCCTTCCAGACGAGCTTCCAGGGAGGCGAACTCGACCCCTTCCTCAACGGCCGCGTGGCGATGAAGATTGACGGCAACTGGGTGCTCGACGGCATCGGCACGTTCCGCCGCGAGCTGAACTTCGGCGTGGCGCCCGCCCCCGTGCCGGCCAAACGCCTGGCTACCGACGACCCCTACATCTCCTGGGCCGGCGGCTGGGCCTGGGTCATCCCCAAGGGCGCCAGGCACCCCGAGGAGGCCTGGCGTCTCATCAAGTGGCTGGCCAGCGAAGAGGCCACGATCATCCTTCAGGACGCCGTCCGCGAGGCCCGCCAAGCCCAGGGCAAGCTCTTCATCCCCGGCCTCAACGCCAACCGAAAGATCACCCAGACCATCTACCGCCGCTACCTGGCCGCGGACCCCAACGTCGAGCAGAAGTTCCGCGACGCCTACCAGGTCTTCGCCAACCTCCTGCCCAAGAGCCGCTACCGGCCCATCACCCCCGTCGGCCAGTTCCTCTGGAACCAGCAGGTGCGGGCAATGGAAGGCTCGACCTACCACAAAGAGGATATGACGCCAGAGGAGATCGGCAGGCACATCAAGGCGACTCTCGAACGCCACGCCGCCGAGGTGCAGATCGAGCTCGACCGCGTCTACCGCATCCGCACCGAGCCTGTGGTGAACTGGATGGTGCCGCTGGTGGCCTACGTGGCGGCGCTCGTGGCCACGGCGGCCATCCTCTGGTGGCGCCACAGGCGCCTGAGCACGAGCAAGGGCTACTTCCGCCGCGAGCACCGCGCCGGGGTCCTCTTCGCCTCGCCCTGGCTCATCGGTTTCATCGTCTTCACCGGCGGCCCCATCGTCTTCTCCTTCATCATCAGCTTCTGCGAATACGACGTCCTCTCCCCAGGCCGCTTCGTCGGCCTCGACAACTATCGCTACCTCCTCACCGGCGACCCCGTCTTCTGGAAGTCCGTCGCCAACACCGCCTATATGCTCATCGGCGTGCCGCTCGGCATGGCCGTGAGCCTGGGGCTGGCGATGCTCCTCAACCAGAAGGTCAAGGGCATGTCCGCCTGGCGCACCTTCTTCTACCTCCCCGCCATCATGCCCGGCGTCGCCTCCGCGCTCCTCTGGATCTGGATGTTCCAGCCTACCGACGGCGTGATCAACCGCATCCTCGATGCCGTAGGGATCAACTGGCTCCTGAACGCGATGGGCGCCAAGGTGCCCGTCCTGTGGCTCCAGAACCAGGCGACGAGCAAGCCTGCCATCATCCTCATGGGCCTCTGGAGCGCGGGGGCGGGCATGATCATCTGGCTCGCCGGCCTCAAGGGCATCCCCGAGCACCTCTACGAGGCCGCCGAGATTGACGGCGCGGGCCGCTGGCAGAAGTTCCGCCACATCACCCTGCCCATGCTCACCCCCTACATCTTCTTCAACCTGCTGATGGGCATGATCGGCACCCTTCAGGTCTTCGAGAGCGCCTACATCATGACCGCCGGCGGCCCCGTGGACTCCACGCTCTTCTTCGCCTATCACCTCTTCAACAACGCCTTCCGCTTCTTCCGCATGGGCCAGGCCTGCGCCATGGCCTGGGTCCTCTGCATCATCGTCCTGGTCATCACCATCATCCAGCTTCGCACCGCGAAGGCCTGGGTGCACTATGAATCGGAGTAGCGTCCTCGATTTCCCATTTCCGATTTCCCATTGCCCATTTCAGACAGGAGCGTGGCGGTGGACAGAGAGGAGCTGAAGAGGCGGACGTTTGACTTCGCGCTTCGAGTGCTGCGACTTGTTGCCGCGTTGCCCAAGACCATCGAAGGAAGAGCCGTGGCCAGGCAACTCGCCGATTGCGGAACATCTGTCGGCGCGAACTACCGGGCAGTGTGCAAGGCGCGCTCGACCGCTGAGTTCATCGCCAAGCTCGGAACCGTGGAGGAGGAATCGGACGAGAGCGCTTTCTGGCTGGAGCTGACGATTCACGCCGAGTTGCTCCCGAAGAAGCGTGTTGAGCCCCTGCTACAAGAGGCCAATGAGCTGACCCGCATTATGGGGTCTTCCCGCAAGACGGCCTCCAATCGCCGGCGTGGGTAGTCTGAAATCGGAAATGGGAAATCGGAAATCGGAAATGAGACGATCCCATGGTTGAGTCTCGCGGCCTCCGTGGCCTCTCACGCCGCTTCATTCTCTACGCCGCTCTCGTCGGCGGCTCAATCCTGTTCTCCATCCCCTTCGGCTGGCTGTTGCTGTCGAGCTTCAAGCCGAACGATGAGCAGTACAAGCGTCTGCTGCCCAGGACGCCTTCGGCCGCCGCGGTTTCGCCCTACGTCGCGCGCGACGAATTCGACGGCATCTCCCGGCCCCGGCCGTGCCCCTCCTCGCGCTGGTCGGACCTCAAGCCCCTGTTGGTGGACCTCGTGGGCAAGGCCGTGGACGCCGCGAAGCTGCCCCCAGCGCCAGTGCCCGAGGCCGAACTCCGCGAGGAGACCATCGAGGGCGCCTTTTCCGAAGCCGCACAAGCCGTCCCGCACGACGCGTGGTTCAAGTCACCCGAAACCTTGCTCAGCGAGCTCCGGAGGCGGGTCACTGAGAACTCCATCAAGACCTCCCGCGGTAAGGCATACAAGCGTTTCCTCCTCGGCCCGCTCCGGGTCCGAAGCCTCAAGCAGCTCGAGGAAACGCCCCGCCGCGACCAGGCGATTGCCGCAGTCTGGAGCGTCCAGGGCGGCTCGCTGGCCGACCAGGCGTCAGAGGGCCAGCTATGCGCGCTCCTGGCCTACGACTTCACTAAGTCCCAGACGCGCGAGGCGAAGCTGACAGCCGTCTTCCCCGTGGCCTTCCTGGCCGATGCCAAGGATGGCATCAAGAAGCTCATCCTGAGCTACCGGGCCGACCACTCCTGGAACGCCCTCGATTGCGCGCTCGAGGCCAGCGGCCAGCGTTGGGCCAGCGCCGAACCCGCCAACGCCGGCAACGACCAGTGGCAGGACGTCGTCTGGCAGCTTCCCAGCGACGACGACCACTCGATGAAGGTCAAGAGCTGGATCGTCCTCAACCCCTCGGGCACGAGCGACTTCAACGAGGCTGGCAAGGTGCGCGTCACGCTCACCCTCCGCGGCCGCAGCAGAGCCGCCGCCTGGGGCGCCAAGCTCTCCAACAACTATCGCTGGGCCTTCAAGTACATGCCCTTCTGGCGCTACGTCGCCGTCAGCTTCTTCCTGTGCCTCATGAACATCGTCGGCCAGCTCACCGGCAGCTCGCTCGCCGCCTACGCCTTCGCACGCCTGCGTTGGCCGGGCCGCGAGTTCTGCTTCATCCTCCTCCTCGGCACCATCATGCTCCCGGGCGCCGTCACTATGGTCCCCTCCTTCCTGATCTTCAAGAACATCGGCTGGTACAACACCCTCTTCGTCCTCTGGGTCCCCAGCTTCTGCGGCTCCGCCTTCAACATCTTCCTCCTGCGCCAGTTCATGCGCGGCATCCCGAAGGACCTCGAGGACGCGGCGAAGATTGACGGCTGCTCCTACCTCGGCGTCTACCGCCACGTCATCCTGCCCAGCATCAAGCCGGCGCTCGCCACCATCGCCATCTTCGCCTTCATGGGCTCGTGGAACAACTTCATGGGCCCCCTCATCTACCTCAACGACCAGTCCAAGTACCCGCTCGCTCTCGGCGTCTTCGGCCTTCAGACCCAGGCGGGCTCCAACTACGGCCTCATCATGGCCGCCAGCGTCCTCATGGCCCTCCCTCTCGTCATCATGTTCTTCTTCTGCCAGCGCTACTTCATCCAGGGCATCACACTCACTGGGATGAAGAACTGAAAGGGTAACCGATGCGGCACGTCCTTGCTGCCCTATTGTTCGGCCTCGCTCTTGCCGGCTGCGGCTCAGGCGGACTCGTTCGCTATGGCACCTACGTGGGCGACCGCCTCGTCGTCCCGCTCGGCGAAACCGTCGTCGCCGTCCCGCTCGCCGGCGCCGAGGGCGGCTACGCCAACCTCCACATCACCCTCGCCGCCGCGATGAACCCCCGCCGCGCCGCCCTCGGGGGCCAGGCCGACGCCGCGGCCATCCTCCACCGCACCGCCCCCCGCATCTCCTCGGCCATCATCGCCCGCGCCCAGCAGGAGAAGGCCGTCTCCGTCGCCTCCCTCCCCGCCCTCCGCGCCGCCCTCCTCAAGGAGGCCGAGAGCGCCTTCCGCGCCGCCATAGCCAAATGGGTCCACGCCGAGAACTACAACATCGAGTTCCTCGCCACCGACTTCTACCTCACCAACGGCTCGGCCGCCAAGAGCCCCCCTCCGCCCCCGCCGCGCCCCGGCTCCAAGTGAGCCCGCGAGCCACGCGAAACGGCTACAGGGCAGCGCCCTCACCCGAGCCTGAGGAGCGACAAGACCGGCATGCGGAAGTCAAGAGCGATTTTCGATGCGGAGTCCGCCGGTGCCCACGAGGTGGGTGGTTTTCGCGGACTCCAGGCCGGCTTGTCGGGCCGAGGGCTCATCTCTCTCGTTGCCTCGCG
>VGYW01000186.1 GCA_016872875.1 Planctomycetota bacterium
CTCCACCCAGATCCGCTTCGACTCTTCCTGAACCCACTCGCCTGTAGGCTGTTCCGGGTTCCTTCGCGCCCACCCCGTATCCCTGTTCCCAACGCCCCCGCCCCTGCCACAGCAGCCCCATGCCTAAACAGCACTCTCCTGTGGCCCCAACCCTACCCCTTGCACCTGACCGCACATACCGCCTCTCCCGATTCCGCAGCCCTGTCACGGGTCACGCGCGCTTGTCATTCCCGCCCAATTGTGGTAAAAGACATCAATCCAGTCATTCGTCACCAAGTAAGGAGGAGACCCGTCGTGAAGAAAGCCCTGGTGCTCGCGGTTCTGGCCTCAGTGTGGGCGCTGGCCGCCGAGAAGGCGGACAAGGAGGCCCTGGCGAAGGCCCTCTGGCCCAAGGACCGGGCGGAGGCCGCGCTCAAGGCCGTCGAGAAGCAGAAGGCCGATGGGCTGCTGACCGACGCGGCCTACGAGCGGCGCAAGAAGATGCTCGAGGCCCGCCTCGCGGGCACCTACGACCCGCAGAGCCTGTCCGTGACCGACCCGCCCCTGAACTTCATCCAGAACGGCGGCTTCGAGCAGGTGAACCGGAACTCGGCGAAGGACCGCTCGCGCTGGCTCTGGTGGGGCGGCTGGTCCTGGGGCGGCGACTACGAGAACTACTGGGAGGAGAAGCCCGAAAACGTCCACAGCGGGAAGTTCTCGGCACGCATCCGCTGCACGGGCAAGAAGGGGCGCATCGGCATCATGACCCCAAAGCTCCCCGCCGTCCCAGGCGCCACGGAATACAAGCTCACCTTCTGGGCCAAGGGCGAGGGCGACAACCTGCTCTTCGTCAACTTCGAGGCGGGCGCCGCAGGCACCCTGCGCCAGAAGATTGGCCCAGAGTGGAAGGAATATACCGTCCTCGGCAAGCCCGAGATGGACCCCAAGACCCGGGAAGTTGCCAAGACCTTCATGGTTTACCTCTACCACATCGGCGAAGGCACCATCTGGCTCGACGACGTGAGCCTCGTCCCCGTCGGCGGCAAACTGGAGGAGTGACCAATGACCCGAATCCTTGCGTGCTTGGCAACTATGGCGGCGCTTGCGGCGGGGGCCGAGCTCGACTTGTTCGTGACCGACTATGGGGCAAACCCGAAGGCGGACCAGAAGCCGCTGGCGGCGCGGCCCGTGACCTATGGGAGCCCGCAGGAGATCACGATCAGGACGGCGGACGGGAAAACCGTGGCCTACAAGGCGCCCGCCTCGGTCACTGTCCAGCGGGCCGGCGTGGGCGGCGAGCGCGAGGCCCGCCTCTTCGCCTGCCCTGGCGAATACGAGCCGTTCAGCTTCCTCCTGAGGCCGAAGGATGTCCTCACCGAGGTCTTCATCGCCGGCGGGGACCTCACTGGGCCGGGCGGGACGATTCCCGCCAAGAACGTCGTCGTCACCTCGGTCGAGAACTTCCTGGGCGAGGGGCGCGACATCCTGATGGAGCTCGGCCGCAGGTGGAGCATGGCCGCCCTCAGCACCGAGTTCTTCTGGTGCACCATCAGGGTGCCCGACGACGCGAAGCCCGGCGCCTACAAGGGCGAGGTCGTCGTGACCTCCAAGGGCGCCCCGGTCGGCTCCATCGCCGTCACCCTCGAGGTCCTGCCCTTCAAGCTCGACGACCCGCCGTTCGCCCTGGGCTACAACTACTCCAGCCCCAAGGAGGCCAAGGAGCTGGCCGTCCACCTGGCCGACATGCGCGCGCACGGGATGACCTGTGTCGCCCCCCTCTACAACTTCCACCTGCCGGTCCACGACGCCGACACGACGGAGTTCGCGGGTTTCATCGCGGCCTACAGGAAGGCCGGCTTCCCCGCCCCACTCTACTTCGCAACTCCGATGAACCTTCAACTGAGCGAGCTGGCCGGCTACGGCTCCGAGACCACCCGCCGCTGGCAGCAGAAGTTCATCAAGACCATGAAGCTCCTCCACGCCGAGGCCCAGAGAGGCGGCGTGCCCGTCATCTTCAGCATCGGCGACGAGTTGACCAACAAGGGCATCGAGGGGATCAAGATCGCCGAGAACCTCGGCCGCTTCGTCTGGGAAGAACTCCCCGAAATGGCGACCACCAGCGACATGAACGGCTACATGGAGGTGATGGCCATGGCCCCTTACCTCAACGTGGCGACCTTCAACAACGGCTGGGACGGCATTGATCACCACAACAAGGGCCGCACGCTGATGAACAAGGCGTTCATCGAGGAGCTCCGGGCGAAGACGGGTGCGATCCCCTGGTTCGTCAACGCCGGCACGGGGCGCTTCCCCTTCGGCTTCTTCTTCTGGAAGATGGCGAAGCACGGCGTCCGAGGAAAGGTCGAGTGGTACTACAACCTGCGCAACGAGCGCGGCTCCGTCGTCCGCACCCAAGCCGACATCGTCTATCCCACCCTCGACTACGAGCGTTCGCGCGAAGGGATAGACGACCTGAAGCACCTCTGCAAGCTCGAATCGCTGGTGGCCCAGGCCAAGAAGTCTGGCAAGGGCGAGGCCGAGCGCAAGTCCGCGGAGGAGCTTCTTGCCAAGCTGGCCGCCGGCATCCAGGACGACTGGTCGGCCTACACCAGCGGCGGCGCCAGGTTCCCCGCCGACGGCTTCGACCTCCTCGACCCCGAGAAGGCGGCGTCGCTCGGCGCCCTCGACGCCCTCCGCCGCGCCGTGGCAGACCAGATTGTGGCATTGCAGAGCGCTTTGCGCTAGACTGAAAGCAGGTTGTGAGGTGCCGCGCTTGCGGACCGCCCGATGGCCTGAGCAGTCAGGTTCACGGCATGCCAAGAGCCGCCCAGAAGCCAGTCAGGTTCAGCCCGCACGCGCGGGAGAAGATGGCCGACAGAGGCGCATCGGAGGCCGAAGTGGTGGCGGCGATACGCGCCGGCAACCCCGAACCTGCGAGAGGCGTGAGAACCCTCTTCCGCAAGAACTTCGGGTTTGGCCGCCAGTGGCGCGGCCGGCACTACGCGGTGAAGCAGGTGGCTCCCATCGTCGCGGAGACACCGGACGCTCTGATGGTAGTCACCGTCTTCACCTTCTACTTCTGAAGGAGGCGTTTGGGCTATGAGAATCATATACGATCCGACAGTTGACGCTTTGACAGTGCGCTTTGTGGAGGAGCGAGTGGAGTGCGAGGTCATCCGGCTGAATGACCGCGTAGCCGTGGACATCGGTCCTGGCGAGCGGGTCGTTGCCATAGAGGTCCTCGATGCGAGCGAAGTCGTGCCTGACCTCGTCGAGCGTGGCGTGGCCCTCGAGAACCTCCACGCGGCGCCCGCTGCCGTATGAGGCAATCCTTCTCATGCCACCGCTCCTGAGAAGCCTGCGTGTGCATCGCTCCACGGCCATTGCAGTGTTGTTGCTCGCGGCAGGCTGCGCGCGGTTGCCTTTGGGAAATGGGGCGTTTGTTCTCGCCCAGAATGGCCAGCCGCGGTGCCACATACTCATCGAGGGGGAGAAGACCGCTGCGCGCGAGGCGTTGGCCAAGGAGCTTCAGCACTGGCTCCGCGAGGCCACGGGCGCCATCATCCCCATCGGCGCGACGCCCGACTCGAAGGGGGCTATTGAGCTCGGCATGGGAGAGTCAACGTTGGGACCGGAGGGCTTCGCCATCAGGAGCGCGCCGGGCCGCCTGTCGCTCGTGGCCAACACGGACCTCGGGCTTCAGCACGCGGTCTATGCCTTCCTCGAACACATCGGCTGCCGGTGGTTCTTCCCCGACCCCGTGTGGACGGTGGTGCCGAAGTGGCCGAGCCTGAGCGTGTCGGTGAACCTGCGCGCGTCGCCGGCATTCGGCTATCGGCGGATATGGTACGGGTGGGGGCCTCGGACGAAGAAGCTGGCCGACGACTACAACGCCTGGATGAAGCACAATCGCCAACTCGGTGCATTCCAAACCGACTGCGGCCACGCCTGGGAACGCTACGTGCCGGCCCGCGAGTTCAAGGACCACCCCGACTGGTTCGGCCTCGTGAAAGGCGAACGTAAGCCGATGCAACTGTGCACGAGCAACCCCGAGGTCGAGAGGCGGGTCATCGAGGGGGTGCTAGCCACCTTCCGCAAGCAGCCGCAGGCGAACATGGTGTCGGTTGACCCCAACGACGGCGCTGGCTACTGCGAGTGCGAGCGCTGCGCCGCGCTCGGCTCGGTGAGCGACAGGGCCTTCCTCCTGGCCAGCAACGTGGCGAGGGCGGTTCGCAAGGAGTTCCCCGACAAGTGGGTCGGCCTCTACGCCTACGCCTTCCATTGCGAGCCGCCCCGCACCCCCTTCGCCCCTGGCGTCTACGTGCAGGTGACGACCGGCTTCCGCTACACGAAGCTATCCTTCGACGAGCAGGTCACTGCCTTCCGCAAGCTGGGCGCAAGGCTCGGCGTCTACGACTACTTCAGCGTCCTGCCCTGGGACTGGGATATGCCGGGGAAGGCGAAGGGGAGCCGCGTGTATGAGCTGGCCGATTCGCTCCGCCATTACCGCGATCTGGGGCTGAGCACTTATGACGCCGAGTCGTCGTGCAACTGGGGGCCGAACGGCCTGGGCTACTGGGTGGCCTCGCAGTTGATGTGGGCGCCTGATGGCGACGCGAAGGCTCTGGTGAGCGACTTCTGCGAGCGGGCATTCGGCAAGGCGGCGGAGCCGATGCGGCGTCTTTACGGGCGCTGGGCGAGCGGCGAGCGGTTCGCCGCACGCGGACTCAAGCTCGCGCTCCTCGACCTCAAGGAGGCATACGGCCTTGAGAGCGACGCGGCGGTGCGGGCGCGCCTCGACCGAGTTGCCATGTACCTCCACTGGCTGAGGCTGTCCCTCGACTATGACCGTGCGACGCGCGAAGGCAAGCCGGAAGACGTGAAGCAGGCGGCCAAGGCTTTCATCGTCTTCAGCCGACGCCTCCTGGACACCGGGCTCATCCACGCCTATCCTCTCCTGGAGAGCGAGTGGTTCAAGCACCGTTTCGGCGCCCTGCTGAAGCTCAAGGACTTCGATCCCAAGGAGGCCGAGGCGTGGAAGACGGAACGCACGGATATCCCCACGGCTGATGAGACGGCTCAGTTCTTCCAGGACGACCTGAAGCGTTACGAGGGGCTGATAGCCGTCGAGATCGAGCGGCAGCAGTGGAGTGAGAAGTTGGTTCCCCTGGCGGCCCATCGCCCCGGCGCCGTGAAGGCGTGGGGCGAAGTGCCGCGCTCGCCCCTCTGCGTCGAATCCGGCATCCACTGCTTCCCGGGCAAGAAGGGCGAACGACTCAACCTGGCGTTCACCCCCTTCGACGCGGGCCACACGGTGGATGGCCACTGGGTGCTCCGGCGAGTCGGACAGGAGCGGCCCGTGGCCGAGGGCGACGTCAAGGCCGAGAAGGGCAAGCCGGCGGTGATGGAGACAACCCTTCCTACGGACGGCCTCTACGCCCTCGACCCCGGCACAGGCTACTGGAAGACGGCCGAGATTGGGTTCGCGCCGCGTCCGCTCTCCGTGTGGGCGGGCCGAGCCGATGAGCCAGGAAAGCCCAGGAGCAAGGAGTTCCGCCTCTGGCTCCCGCGTCTCAACCAGCCACTTTACTTCTACGTTCCAGAGAACGTGGAGAGCTTCGTCCTCGGCTTCCCGAGCGTGGGCCAGACAAAGACCCACGTCGTGCTCCAAGGGGCCGGCGGCAAGACGATCTTTGAGAATAAGGACGTGACAAGCGGCGACCAGATTTCGGTTGTGGTCCCGGAAGAGCATCGCGGGGCTGTCTGGAGCCTTTCCATTGCCAGCCTCCGGTGCGTGGTGGAGTTGTACGGCGTCCCGCCCTACCTCGCGCGGCATCCGCGCGAATTGTTGGTTCCTGAAGAAGCGGTGGGCCCAGGAGGCGAGCGGTGAGGCGGTCCCCAGATTTCGGATTTCGGATTTCGGACTTCGGATTTCAATCTGCACTCCGCACTCCGCACTCTGCACTCCGCACTCCACGCGCCGCGGTGTTGCCCCTGCTCGTTTGCCTCGCGCTCAGCGCAACGTCACTGGCCGGCGAGAAGCTCCGGCCCCTCGACCAGGTGGGGCCGGAGGCGGCGGCGCCGGCCATCGAGTGGAAGGAGTCCTGGCAGGCCACCTACGAGGCGAACAAGAAGCGCTGGACTGAGGAACTCAAGAGCCACAAGCAGCGCGACCTGGCGCTCTCGTTTCGCCTCATCGGGCTGCTGGAGGAGCTGCCGCGGCGGTTCCCGGGCGAGACGGCTCAGCGGATAGCGGCGCTCGGCGAGATCGCCGAGCGCTTCACCGCCGCCGGCTGCCGCGAGAGGGGCAACCACTACCTCCGACGCATCGTGGAGGGGTTCCCCGGCGCACCCGAGCAGGCGGTGCTCGCGCTCCAGAAGATTCTCACCACCACGCTCGAGCAGCGGAGGGAGCTCGAGGACGGCGATGCGTGGGCCGCCTACGCCCTGGAGCGGCTGGCCGCCCTGAACCGCTCGGGGCACCTCGGGGACGGCCATCTCTGCGTCGAGCTGGCGTGGCGGACGCAGTTCGACCTTGCGATGGAGCGCGGGCGCCTGTGGGACGCCGCGCTCGCGCTCGAACGGCTCGAGGCCATCGTTGGCCGCAACGCCTGGTGGCGCACCCAGCAGGCCGAGCTCCTCCTCGCCTCGGGCCGCCGCGACGAGGCGATGAGCCTCCTCGAAGACCTCCAGGCCGAGGGCGTTGACGGCCGCGTGGCCCAACTCCTCCACGAGCTGGCCCGCGAGCGGGTGTGGGAGGGGCCGGAGTTCTCGCGCCGCTGGGCGCTCGAGGCGCGCTGGGAGAGCACCCGCGCCGCGCCCGAGGCCAGCGTGGTCCACGGCCTCCTGCCCGAGGCCGCGAGGAGCGACGGCTTGGTCGCCGCGGGCCGGGCCACGCAGGCGTCGCTCTGGGCGGTGGTGGACAGGGAGGTCCGCGCCCTGCCGCCCGCGGCGCTGGCCCCCCTTCGCGAGCTACAGCAGCGCGAGGCCGCCGCGCGATTTCGGATTTCGGATTTCGGATTTGGGATTTCAATCCGCAATCCGAAATCCGAAATCCGAAATGAGGAAGCGCTCTTCGAGGGCTGGCGGCGCTACCCCTGGGCGCCGCAGGTCCACGGCGCGCTGGTGGCCTTCGCCGAGCACGCCCTGCGGCGCGGCCACGCCGGCCTCGCCTGCCGCGCCTTCCAGGACATCCTCGCCCATTCCGCCGACGCCTCGCTGAAGGCCAAGGCCAAGCTGGGCATTGAGCTGGCTTCGCGCGAGACGGCCATTTCGGATTTGGGACTTCGGAATGCGGATTTCAATCCCCAGACCGCAATCCGCAACGCCTCTGTGATTCTCCCCCCGGCCACGTCGTGCTCCTTCGCACTCCGCACTCCGCACTCCGCACTCCCCACTCTCCTGGTGGCCGGCCCTGCCCTGTTGGCCTGCTACGGCGCGTCTTCTGCGGCGCCGCTGTGGTGGCGCAGCCCGCCGAGCGAGCCGGGCGAGGCGGCCGCGGCGCCCGCGCGGAGGCCATCCGCCACGTACGTGCGGAGCCCCGGGCCTTTCGCGCCGGCCGTGGCCGATGGCCGCGTGTTCACGCGCTGGGGGCTCGACGCCACGGGGCAGTCCATGGCGGGGGTCGCGGCGTTCGACGCCGCCACGGGCGCGATGGCCTGGTCCACCCAGGGCAAGCCGTGGTGGGAGAGCCTCTCGCCCATCACCGACCCCGCGGCCGCGGACGGACGGGTCTACTTCCTGGCCATCCGCGCCACGCCGACCGCGGTGGTGCCCGTGTGGCTCGTGTGCCTGGACGCCTCCGACGGGTCGCTCCTCTGGCAGCGGTTCCTGGCGTCGTGCGTGCTGGCCCTTCCCCAGGGGGGCGCGCCGCGCCACGGCGGCGAGGCGGTGGACCTCGTTCACTTCGGCAACGCGCCACTCGTCTTCCAGGGCAGCGTCTATTGCACGACCAACCTGGGCTTCGTCGCCCGCTGCGACGCCCGCGACGGCGTCGTCGAGTGGGCTCGAACCTACCCGCGCGTGCGGCTGGGCAGGAACGCGCCCAGCGTGCTGCGCCGCCAGGGGGCTACGCCGATTGCGGATTTCGGATTGCGGATTGCGGATTTGAAGACTGAAATCCGAAATCCGAAATCCGAAATCCGAAATGCCGTGGTGGTTTTCGCCCCGCGCGACTACACGGGGGTGTTTGCCCTCGACGCCGCGACCGGCGCCCCGGTGTGGGACACGCCCTTCGTCCCCTCCCAGCACGTGGCCGGCCTGGCCGGGGGCAAGCTACTGGCCCACGACGAGGAGCACCTCGTGGCGATTGACGTGGGCAGCGGACGCCTGCTGTGGGACCGCCGCTTCCCCGACGGGATTGATGGCAGGGCGATTCTGACGGATCGGACCGATCCGACGGATCGGGCCGGTCGCCAGGAGGTCTGGCTCCGCAGCAGCAGCGCCCTCTGGCGCCTCGCCGCCGACACCGGCCGTGCCATCGAGCGCGCCGATTGGCCCACAAAGGAACCCATCCGCGACATGGCCCTCCGCGGCCAATCGCTCGTCTTGCTCACTGACCGCCTGAGTCCCCCAATCCGAGATCCGAAATCCGAAATCCGAAATCCTCTGGAGCTGCCCCTTCGGCGTGCGTGGACGCTTCGGCGGCCGGCCCCCGCGCTCGTCGTGCCGCCGCCCGGCTCGAAGCTGGCCGACAGGCTCTACCTCCTCTCGCAGGACGCGCTGGAGTGCGTCGCCAGAGGCCCGGAGGGCACGGCCCACTGGCGCAGGGCCGTCGGCGCGGGCCTCCGCGAGGCCGCCCCGGCCGACGGCCTCCTCCTGCTCTTCTACCCCAGCCGCGTCGTTGCCCTCGACGGCCTGACGGGCGGCCTGCGCTGGGAGCGGGAGCTCGGCTTCGAGTGCCGCGAGTGGCGGGTCTGTGGCGAGAACCTCGCCCTGGCGAGGCCGAAGCACGGGCGCGACGTGGCCATCGTGCGCCTGGCCACGGGCGAGCTGGTCTGGAGCCGGAGCTTCGGGGACTTGTTCGGCCGAGCCCACTTCTCCCTGGACGCCTTCGCGTGGGACGGCGCGGCGCTCCACCTGCTGGCGAGCAGGTTCTCCGCCCGGCAGGATGGGCCGGCCGACATCCTTGTAAGGGCAACCGACGGGGTGATCATCGGCGCCAAGCCCTTCCCCCGCGAGGGAGACAAGTGGCCCCTCCTCCTCACGCCCGGCCAGACCTCCACACTGCTGATCACACAGGACAAGGTGCTCCAGGAGTATTCACTCAATGACGGCTCGCTGCGGACGTACCAGGTCGACCTGAAGTACCTGGAGCCGCGCCGGATACAGCGCCTCGTGGCCGACGAGCGCTGGGTGCAGCTCTACTGGGACAAGGGCTACGACGCGGAGCCTGACAAGCACTGGCTCGTGCGCCGCGGGGCGGCCGAACCCGTCATCCGCAGGAAGGCCTGGGGCGAGCGCAAGGGCGACACCCTCTTCGAGTCGGCCGACAACTCGGGCCTCCTCACCGCCTTCGACCTCGCCACGCGCAAGGAGACGGCCTACCGCCTTCCACTACTGCCCGACGCCGGCTCGCCGGGCAACGTCGTGTCCCATCACGTCGCGGGCGAGCGCCTCTTCGTCGCCGCGGCCTGCCAAGTCACGCGCCCCGCAACCGCACGCCTGCCGGCGGTGCAGCAGCTCACCATTCGGGTGGACGCCTTCAACCGCGCGGACGGCGCGCACCTGGAGTGCCAGCTTCTGCCCGAGCTGATAGCCCAGAGCAACCAGCTCATCTGGACTGCGGATGCGCTGCTCGTGACGGACCCCGCGGGCCTCCATTGCTACGGCTCGGTTCCGCCGGCCGAGCGCGGAGCGCCCGTCGCTCGGGCGCGGCCCGTCCAGGTCGCCTATCGCCTCCCCAAGCCGTTGCCGCCCACCGATTCCCTCATGGCCTCCGGCGCCAAGGACGTCGTGCGGCTCGGCGACGCCCGCGGCAGCCTCCACGTGGCCCACGACGACAACAGCCTCCACCTGGCCGCACGCTACCGCGACCCCGACCCGACGCCCTGGAACGGCGAAACGAAGGGCGCCTCCGGCGACTGGCTCGAGTTGGGCATGAAAACCAACCTTGGCGCCTATCGCTGGGCGCTCAGCCTCGACGCAACGGGCAAGCTCCGCATGCGCGGACTCGACGGCACCGCCGTCCCTCAGGGCACCCGCGCCGCCATGCGCCACGACCCGACGCGGCAGGACTACACGTGCGAGCTGGCCCTCCCCTGGAAGGAGGTGTTGAGGCCGACCGAGGACTGGCGGCGGATCGGCCTCTGGGCCGTCGCCTGGGCCGACGCCGCGGCCGCCGGCGGCGCCCCCGTCCCCCTCTTCGCCTGGGGCCGCGACCCCGAGGACGCAACGAGCGCCGCCACCCAGGACACCCTCTACCTCGACGCCCGCACCCGCGAGCAGGGCGACGCCATCGCCGCGGTCATCGAGGGCCTGCCCGACCTCCCCGTCTCGCTCGAGCTCTTCAAGCAGGACTCCGAGATGCGCTCGGCCTCCAAGGAGGAACTTGCCGAGCGCTACTGGGCCTTCATCGGGCGCCACCCGCAAGGGCCATCAGCGGAACGCCTGCTACTGGAGATAGCGGCTTCCCAATTTCGGATTTCGGATTTCGGATTTCGGATTGAAAGCAGCCCCATCCTCAAGCGCGCCGCCAGCCTCGGCGTCCCAGAACCCGTCCGCCAGAGGGTCGCCTGGCAGTTCAGTTCCTACCTCTCCCAGTGGGTCTACCTCGGGCCGGGCAAGGACCTCCGCTCCGTCCTCCTTGAGTTCAACAGCGGCATGGGCTTCGACGAGTGGGGCCACCGCGCCTACTGGGGCAAGCCCGTCGCCAACTGGATCATCCCGCCCTGCGAGCTCGGCTCCGTCGAGAGCCTTCCCGACGCCAAGTGGCACGAGCTCCGCGTCCCGCTCTTCCTCGTCGGCCTGCACGACAAGCCGCTCTGCGGCATCAACTTCTGCCAGCAGGGCACCTCGCGCATCGTGTGGGACCGCTCCGCCGTCGTCGCCGGCGGCAAGGAGACCGTGTTCATCGAGGACGACACGCCTCGCGGGCTGAGCCGCGGCGAGTGGGACTGGGTGGCCGACCCCCACTACAGCGGCGCGCGCGCCCACACCCACGCCCCGCCACCCCAGCACCACTTCGTGAAGTCCCACACCGCCACCGAGCTCGACGAGCCGGTCGCCGCACACCTCTCCCCGCCCCTCGACAGGCCATACCTCTCGCAGTGGGTGTGGCTCGACCCCGCGTCCCCCCCGACCACCCTGGCCATGAGCCTTCACGACGGCCGCGGCTGGGCCTTCCGCGCCCTCTGGGGCCGAAAGGCCCTCCGAGGCCGCGCGATGGGACCGCTCCCGAAACCGGGCCAGTGGCACGAACTGCGCCTGCCCATCGACTGGACCCCCTTCTTCCCCCGCTCCATCGCCGGCATCGCCTTCAGCCACGTCGGCGGCCGCGTCCTCTGGGACCGCACGGCCGTCGTCGTGGCCGGCAAGGACCACGTCTTGATAGACGACGAGCCGCCACCCATCCGGGATTTCGGATTTCGGATTTCGGATTTCGGATTTCAATCCGCAATCCGCAATCCGCAATCCGCAATGCCCAGGCGCTCCTGGCAAAGCTGGGTGGACGGCTTCGAGGGCGGCACCCGACCAGTCCCAGGCAAAGTCGGAATGGCTATGGCCTGCGACGGCCACTCCGGCTGCCGCCGCGTCCCACACTCCCCCGACATTGACCCGGCCCAGTTCACGGTCGAGCTCTGGGTCTACCTCGACAGCTTCGCGCTCGGCAGCGACACCAAGCAGTGGCTCATCAACAAGAACGGCCACGCCTGGGAGGACGGCTACTTCGGGCTGGTCGTCTATCGCGACAAGCTGGTGTGCGACCTCAACATCGGCGGGGGGAAGGAGAACCGCTTCGACGCCTGGTCCGAGGAGGGCACGCTGAGGCTCAAGCAGTGGCACCACCTGGCCATGACCTACGATGGGGCCGTGCTGAGCGTCTACCGCGACGGCGAGTTCGTGGCGGGCACCGACGTCGGCAAGGAGCGCCAGCCTGGCTACGGCTCCCTCTACTTCGCCCGCTGGGCCAACGGCCGCCAGTTCTTCGCTGGCGCCCTCGACGAGGTCAGGCTCTACCGCCGCGCGCTCACCGCCGACGAGGTTCGCGCCCGCGCCGCCTCCCCCGCCACCCTCGCGCCCGACGCCGCAGACGCCGTGGTGGGCCACTGGGGCTTCGACGCCGAAGCCGCTCCACCCGACCCCATGACCGAGTGGGTCTGGGTGGACCAGCCAGCCAAAAGCGGCAAGCGCGCGCACACGAACAAGCCTGGCGACGGCCCGCGCGGCCACGCCGCCTACGTCCTCCGCGAGCCCATCGTCGCACACCTCCCCTTCGACCGCGCCCAGGCCGTCGCCACCCTCCAGGCCCAGATTCCCCGCCTCGCGCCCGGGAGAGATGTGGGCGGGGCCTCCGCGCCCCGCGATGTAGGCGGGGCGTCTCTGCCCCGCGACCCGGGCCTCGACGAGGCCTGGCGCCTCTTCAGCGACCTGGTTCAGCTTGAGATGCCAAATCCCCAGCGGCGCATCGAGCTCAACAAATGGTTCCTCGCCACCTTCCCCGGCCATCCTAAGACCGTGGACGTCCTCGGCAACCTCCTGGACGCCTGCGCCGAGGCCGAGGAGCCCGACCCGGCCGAGAAGGTCCTCGACCTCACCAGGGAGCTCAGCCTGCCCGTCGCTACCCTCTACCACTACCACCGCAGGCACGCCCGCGTGCCGCGCGAGTTCGTCCGCTCCTGGCAGCTCATCGGCCCCTTCGCCGGGCAGGGGGACGGCTGGGGCATCGAGACCCCCTATCCGCCCGAGACCGACGCCGTGAGGCCCGACCGCGCCCTGCCCGGCCTCGCGGGAGAGGTCCGCTGGCGCCTCGCCACGTCCGAAGGCAGCTACATGAACCTCAAGGCGCTCCTGGGGAGCTTCGACAACGCCGTCGCCTACGCCGCCGCCTGGGTCCACTCCGACCGCGAGCGCCCCGCCGTCGTCGCCGTCGGCGCCGACGACCGCGTCAAGGTCTGGCTCAACCGCAGGCTCCTCCTCACCGGCGAGAACCTCACCCACGCCGCCGCCGGCGAGTTCATCGCACCCGCCACCCTCGCCGCCGGCTGGAACGAGCTCCTCCTGAAAGTCACCCAGGGCACCGGCGAGTGGGGCTTCTACTTCGAGCTCCTCGACCAGGCCGCCCGCAAGCCCCCCCTCGGCACCAAGCTCGCCCCCACCCCGCCCACAAGGTAGCTCCCCGGCCCTGAGCAACTTGCGCCCCCCAGCCTTGATCTCAGGGCACAGATGGGGTATACTCTCAGCGATGCCTGCCCCTGCCTCGCCCGCCTCTCGCTGGGGTAACGGGCCGTTGCGCTCCCCCGTCTCATATAAGTGGAAGCCTTCCAATGCCTTGCGTCGCCGTCGCCCGCGCCGGGCGAGGGCGGCGCCCGAGGGTCAGAACATGCCGCGCTGGCGAGTGCATCGGCCGGTTCCGTGGAGTAGGCTCATTGGGAAGGCGGGGCTGGCCGCCGCGGCACTGCTCCTCCCGTGGCTCGCGCGGCCGGCAGACGCCGGAACGCTGGTGAGGATCAGCGGGACGGTGCGCTGCGGCATCTTCGGCTTCGGCATTCCCGACGTGAAGATGTACGGCCTCCCAGGCGACCCCGAGACCGATGGCGATGGAGAGTATAGCGCTTTCGTTCCCTACGGGTGGTCCGGCGCCGTCTACCCGCTCAGCGACGCCTTGCACTTCGACCCCTTCGGCCGCGGCTACGTCAACGTCACCGCCGACATCGTTCACGACTACAAGACGACCCTGCCGGTGCCCACCATCTCGGGCTTCGTGCGGACGCCCACGGGAGTCCCCGTCGAGACCGTCCTCATGGTCGGCCTCCCAAAGACCCCGATGACCAACTCCCACGGCTTCTACCTGGCCTACGTGAGCTCCGGGAGCACCCGCACCGTGGTCCCCCAGCGTGACGGCTACCAGTTCGACCCGCGGAACCGCATCCACGCCAACGTCAGCGGCGACCTGCCTCAGCAGAACTACACCGCGCTCCCCATCGGCGGGATTCTCGTCAATCCCGTCACCGGGCTGACTACGAGCGAGGATGGCACAAAGGCTCAGTTCAGCATAGTCCTCAACTCGCCACCAGGCGCCGATGTCTTCATCGCCATCTCCTCAAGCGACCCCTCCGAGGGCGTGGCTGCGCCTGCCGGCCTCACGTTCACACCGGCCAACTGGAACGTTCCCCAGGCAGTGACTGTGACCGGGGTGAACGACGACCTGCGGGATGGGCACGTCGCGTACACGATCATCACGGCGCCCGCCCTGAGCGCCGACCCCCTCTTCCACGGCAAAGACCCCGCCGACGTGGCGGTGACGAACCTCGACGACGAGATGCCAGGCGTCGTGCTCAACCCGCCATCGGGCCTCGTGACCACGGAGGCAGGCGGCACCGCGCAGTTCACGGTCGCGCTCCTCGGCCGCCCCACCGCCGACGTGACCCTGCCCATCGCCTCGGGCGACCCGACCGAGGGCGCCGCCGCACCCCCGAGCCTCACCTTCACGCCTGACAACTGGCGGGTGCCGCAGACAGTCACCGTGACGGGGCTGGATGACCTGGACGTTGACGGAGACGTGGCCTACGTCGTGGGGGTGGGTCCTGCGGCGAGCGCCGACCCCGGCTACAACGGCCTCGCCACGCCCGGCGCCGCTCTCCGCAACCGGGACAACGACACCCCGCCTCTCCTCGGCATCACGCCCGCCGAGAAGCTCGACCTCGGGAGCGTGGAGGTCAACCAGGCCGTGGAGCAGGACACCTATGTCGTGGGCAACGCGGGCGGCAGCCGGCTCACGGGAACGGTGACGTCGAGCGGAGCGGACTTCACGATAGTGGCTGGTGGCGCATTCGACCTCTTGGGCGGAGCGAGCCAGACCGTGCGGGTCCGCTTCGCGCCCACCGCGGCCGGCAAGCGCAGCACCAAGCTCGCCTTCACGGGCAACGGCGGCCTGGGCAAGCGCTCCATCCGCGGCACGGGCACCGCCTACACGCTCGTCGTGGACAATCTGGACGATGAGCCTGGGAAGCGCTTCGAGGTCGTGGGCGGGGCCTGGCAGACCGCCGCGGTGCAGCTTCGGCCCTGGGCTACTGACTACCGCATCGCGCCCACGGGCGACGGCAGCTCGGCGGCCGCCTGGCGCTTCCAGCTCCCCTACGACGCCGTCTACGAGGTCTCGGCCTGGTGGCCCAGCGCCCTGAGGACCTGGGGCAGCGCCGTCCCCTACCGCACGACTCACTCGCTTGGCAACAGCCTCGCCCTCGCCAAGCAGTCCTCCAAGGGCGGCAAGTGGGTCGTCCTCGGAAGATACCAGTTCAAGCAGGGGAGCGAATGGCGGGTGGAGATTGCGAACAACTCGCCGGGCGCCGACGTTGTGGCGGATGCAATCCAGGTCAAATGGTTCGCCCCCCTGCCCCTCCT
>VGYW01000187.1 GCA_016872875.1 Planctomycetota bacterium
GCGGCGGGCCGCGGGGTCGAGGAACTCGCCGCCGTAGACGATGGAGTTGAAGCGGACGGGGACGGCGGCCTTGGAGGCGGGGTCGTAGACGAAGCCGCGCTGGGGTTGGTGGGCCTCGGCGACCCAGCCGGCGTCGGGCAGGATGTCGCGGAACATGGCCACGGTGGGCGGGTCAGGCCCCATATCGCCGGCGAGGCCGAGGACGATCTTGGCGTCCAGCCCTTTGGCCTTGAGCCTGTCGCGGAGGGCATGGAGGAGGGGCCGCCAGAGGGCCGCGCACTCGGGAGTTCCGTATTGCGGCAGCTTGATGTTCTGCCGCGCGCCCGTGGTGGGGTCGAAGACGGTGACGCGCGCGCCATAGAAGCTGGCGTAGTCGCGCGGGCCGCGCCAGGTGCGGTTCGATGCCTCGTAGCCCCAGACGTTCAGGCAGATGAACCGGAGCCTATCGTGGCTCTTCAGCGCCGTGGCGATGTAGCGGTCGAAGACGCCGACATCGTACTGGTAAGAGCCGTCGGCGCGCTTGACCCAGGGCACCCACGATTCGGGGTTGCCCATCTGCGATTCGGCGAGGAGCGGGATGAAGAGGCCGATGTTGCCCATCCCGCCCATCAGCTCCAGGCTCTTCTCGACGAGCTTCCAGTGGGCCTCCGACCAGGGCTTGACCTTGTAGTATTCCGCGAGGGTCTCGGGCGACTGGTAGATGTTGATGACGCTCGTGTAGTCCTTCACGTCGGGCAGGGTCCAGTCAGCCACCTGGACCTCGATGGGCGCCTTGAGCGGCCCGCCCTTCGCATCAATCGTCAGCTCGCCCGCGTACTGGCCTGCGGGACTGGCTCTGGGCACGCTTAGGGAGAGCCAGACGGCCACGGGGTTGGGCTTTCCGGGCGGGGTGTCGAGGAGCACGTCGAAGCGGGTGCCGCCGCCGAGGCCCGCATCGAGCTTCCAGCGGATGGGCACGAGCATCCCGAGGTCGGCGAGCGCCGCAGGCCAGAAGGGGTTGGGCACGCCGTAGCGGATCTGGATAGCAGATGCAAGGATGGCACCCTCGCCACCCACCCGCCGCAACTGCGATGCCCTGGCTGAAAGCCCGTCCGCGTTCGTCACGACCACCTGCCCGGCGAAGACTCCGTTGCGCGCCGCCACGATGCGAATGGGGCCGGCCGCCTCGTTCGCAGTGGCCGCGGGATCGAACAGGGAGCGGCTGGTGTCCACTGTGAAGACCCGCTGCGTCGTGCCTCCGAACGCCCCTGGCTCCGCCGCCGCCGTCAACTCCAACAGGCAGAGGCCGACGGCGTTGAATGTCACTCCGTTCCTCGCGGCCACGTCGGGATAGGCGCCGCGGTGAAGCTCGATGGCCAGGACGTTCACGCCGTCGCGCAGGGCGGTGAGCGGGATTTCGGCAGGGCCGAAGGTTCGCTCGCGCAGGCGCCACTGGCCGCTCCGCGCGTCGTTGGGGTCGAGGGGCCGCGGGCGGCCCTTCTCCAGGCTGTCGTGGTAGAAGAAGGCCTCGGGCGGATACGCCTCGGCCGGCGTGTCCGGCTTGGCTTCGCCGGCGGGCAGGCCGCCGCGTGCGACCTCGCGGCCGTTCAGGTAGGCCGCGAAGCCGCCACGATAGGTGAGCGACAGGGTCAGGGCCTTCACCCT
This sequence comes from Planctomycetota bacterium, assembly GCA_016872875.1. The sequence continues at coordinate 1,645 of VGYW01000187.1, forward strand.
GCGGCGGTCCTGGACAAGGAAGCGGCTGCGCTGACAGATGAGGCCGACGGGGAGGAATCCAGGGTCACTCCCTCGCAGGTGCGCGCTTGTGGCGTCGAGGGTGATCTTCTCCACCATCCCCTTGTCCCTCACGCCGTGGGTGAACTCGCCGCCGCGGAGGAGGAGCCACTGGCCGTCGTCGAAGTCGGCCTGAGTCCATCCCGCGGGCGGCGGCGCCGGGAATATGCCGTAGATGCTGTCGCTCAGAGGCGGGGTGCCGGCCGGCACCCGGACGACCCCACCACCAGCGGCTACCGGCCTAGAGAAGGTGTAGTGCTTCCGCCAGGAGTCCCTGTGCGTCAGCAGGATGGCTTCATCACGCACGTCGCCCGCCCGTGCGAGCGCAGGGAGCACGATGACCAGGAAAGAGCACACACGTTGGTGCATTGTCGCCATCTCTCTATCCTCGGTGTGCGAATATGGCCACCAGTTGTGGTATCGTGCGTCGGCTCCGAAGCTCCGAAGGGAGCGTACTATATCAGCCCAGGGCGAAGCCCTGGGACGGGCGGGGCAGCGTGATTCAGCCCTGTAGGGGCGTACCAGACGACATGGGCGGGATCTGCCGCCCGGACCCCGTAGTACGCCCCTTCAGGGCTAACCTGCCTGTCGCCTCCTTCCCCAGGGCTTCGCCCTGGGCTGATATAGTACGCCCCTGTCGGGGCTCCTGAACCGTTCACCACCACTGAGGGCCACTCTCCTCATTGTGGCACGAGCTTGACGATGAAGGCGTCGGCGCCGCCGGCGAGGGTCTTCTGGGCGGCGTTGGGGGTCACGGGGAAGTCGGGCGAGGAGGTGTTGCCGACGAGATAGACCTCGCCCTTCGGGCCGAGGGCGATGCTGCGGATGAGGTCGCCCCCCTTCCCACCAAGGTAGGTGGCATAGAGGAGCTTCGCGCCATCGGCGCTGACGATGGCCAACACCCCATCGCCCTCGCCCTCTTCGGGGCCGCGGAAGGTGGCCTGGAGGGCATCGGGCGTGACGGGGAAGTCGCGCGAGGTGGTGGTGCCGACGACGAGGATGTTGCCCCGGGCGTCGGGGGTGGGCATGAGGAAGAACTCGCCGCCCGAACCGCCCAGGAGGGTGGAGAAGGCGAAGCGGCGCCCGTCGGGGGCGAGCCTGGTCAGGAAGCCGTCGTTCTTCCCCTTGAGCTCGCGCTGTAACGCCTTGCCGGTGGTCGGGAAGTCGGGCGACCCGCTCACTCCCGTGAGGAGGAACGAGCCGTCTGGCAGGAGAAGCGGGCGGTGCTCTGCGAACTCGTTCCCCTTGCCGCCGAGGTAGGTGGCGTAGAGGATGCGAGAAGCGTCGGGCGAGAGCTTGGCGAGATAGCAGTCGGACTCCCCTCCGAGCTTGGGCTGGGGCGCGCCCGCCGTGACGGGGAAGTCGTCGGACTTCGTGTGCCCCGCGACGTAAAGGTTCCCCGCGCCGTCGAGGTGGACGCCCATGATGGCGTCGTCCTCGCCCGAGCCGCCGAGGAGGGTGCCGAAGGCGAGGGCCGAGCCGTCGGGCTTCAGCTTCACGATTGCGGAATCGCGCGGCCCATTACGCTTAGGCTGCACGACGCCAGAGGTCGTGGGGAAGTTCGGGGAGTTGCTGGTGCCGACGACGTAGACCGAGTCGTCGGGGCCAACGGCCAGGCCGCCGCGGGGAAAGTCGTCGCCCGAGCCGCCCACGTAGGTGCACCAGAGGAGTTTCTTGAGGTCGGGCGAGAGCTTGGCGACCAGCATGTCCGATGGCCCGCCGCCGAACTTCGGCTGGAAGCAGCCCTCGGTCGTCGGGGCATCGACCGAGCGGGTCGCGCTCGTGATGACCACGTTCCCTTTGCTGTCGAGCCCCATGCCGTAGACGTTGCGCTCCTGCTTCGAGCCGCCGAAGTAGGTGGCGGCGAGCACCTTCGAGCCGTCGGGGCTGAGGCGCACCAGGAAGCAGTCGCCGCCGTAGATGCCGCCGTGGCCGAGGGCGGGGTCGTCGCCCGCGTAGGCCGGCTGCACGACGCCCTCGGTGGTCGGCAGGCCGGTCGAGCACACCTGTGCGCCGACGAGCACGGAGCCATCGGGGCACGGGATCACCTCGCGCGCCTGGTCCCACCCCTTGCCGCCGAAGTAGGTGGCGTATTCCACCTTGTACCTGGGCTTCGCCTCGCCGGCGACCAGGCAGGCGCAGGTGAGCGCCACCACGGCAGCAGCGCACGCGAATGGTCTCATGAGAGCGCTCCTTGGCATCGCCGATGGATCGGTCCGATCCGTCGGATCGGTCGGATCAGACGGATCAGCCTCACTCCTGCGGAAAGCTCAGGGGGTTGAGCGGGTCTGTGCCCGCCTTTTTCTCCTCGTCGTTGGTCCAGCCGTCGCCGTCGGCGTCGCTATCAGCGTTGTCGCCGATGCCGTCGCCGTCGGTGTCGCGCTGCTCCTTGGGGTCGCGCGGGAAGGCGTCCCAGGGCACGGCGGAGGCGTTTGGCACGCCGTCGCCGTCCCAGTCGGGCTCCTCGTTGTCGGGCACGCCGTTCTTGTTCCTATCATCGGCCTTCCCGTCGCCATCTATGTCGGCGTCCATACTATCACCGATGCGGTCCTGGTCAACGTCGGCCTGCTCCTCGCGTTCGAGGGGGAAGGCGTCCTTGGCGTCGGGTAAGCCGTCGTTGTCGTCGTCATCGTCCTGGTCGTTCGGCTTGCCGTCGCGGTCGGAGTCGGGCGGGGCGGCCTCGGTGATGAGGAGTGCGAGGTCAATCTTGAATGGGGGCGCGGCGAAGGTCTGCTTGCCCGCGGGGGCGTCAATGCGGGCGAGGATGGCCGCGTCGGTTGGGCTGTACCAGTAGCCCTTGGCGGTCGCCTGAACGTCAACCGTGACCTGGAGGTCCTTCACCTCGCCGCGGTCGTGGTCCCAATTGTGACGCTGGCGCTGGCCGGCGCATTGGGCGCAGGCGGTGTGGTGGAGGTAAACCGCGGCGCGCTTGTCGGAGCGGAGGCCGTAGGCGCGAACCTCCTTCGCCTGGGGGCCGGCCAGGTGGACGGGCGCCGGCTTCACGCCGGGGTCGAGGCAATACGAGAAGTCCTGGAGGGCTTTCGTGTACTGCCGCTCCTCGGGGCCGAGCCAGATGTTCATGCTGTGGCCGTCCTTGGCGTAGGACGTTTCCCAGAAGATGAATGAGATTTCGTTGAAGAAGGCGCTCCAAAGGCGGACGCGCATTCTGCGTGCGGAGCCTGGGTCCCACACGCCACCGATGCCCTGGGGGATGAGGTCGGGCTTGCCGCCGCTATTGCCCTGCTCGCCGTAGACGACCGGCTTGCCGTGCCGCTTCTGGTTCTTCGCGTTGCCGGCGGAGGCGGCGTCGGAGCCAAGCTCGTCCTCGCGGCCATACCAGTGCGGCGCCGAGATGTCAATGCCCTCCAGCTCGGGCCGCTCCCAGCTCGTGGTGACGGGCTTGCCGTAGGGGTCAATGGACTTCAGGTAGGGGACGGTGATCTTATACCAGCCGTCGCTGGCTTTCTGCTCGTTGAGGAGTTCCCAGAAGTCCACATAGGCGCCCCAGCGGTCCACGGAGTACTTGATGAGGGCTTTGATCTTGGCCATGCCCTGCTCGTCTTCGGGATGGTCGTTGAAGACGCGGGCGAAGCCGAAGACGCCGTAGAAGTTTCGAATGCCGTATCTCATCGTGAGCTGGAGCATCTCGTCAACCATCGCGGCCTGCTCCCATCGGATGCGGGCGGGGGCGGCGATCTTGGCGTCGTAGGCGATGTCGAAGACGGGGATGGAGAAGTTGTGGGGGGAGAAGCGCCAGAGGTTGAACCCCGCCCGCCCGTGGCGGCCGAAGTAGACGTCGCCGTTGGTGGGGTTCATCGAGGGGCCGCGGGCGAAGAGCGCCCCAGGCGGCGGCTTGGGGCGCGTGTCGGCCGAATCGAGCCGGAACGGCCCCTCCATTGACTTCTGGTCCATCGCCGAGCCGTTGTTGTTGCCGTCGAACACCCCGTCCTGGGTGCCGATTGGCCAGAAGGGGCTGCCGTCCTCGTAAACGAATGTGAACGGGTTGGCGGGGTTGATCCGCACCCAGCCTTTGGGCTGGACGCGCGGCTTGACGACCTTGAAGGCGCCTGTGCCCTTCGCGCTCTCGCCCGCGGCGTTGCGGAAGGTCCAGTCGAAGGCCCAATCGCCAATCTCGCTCGGCGCGTAGCGGGCTTTCCAGGTGTCGGCCGGGTCGCAGGGCCAGGTGGCGTCGGAGCGCTCGCGGCCCTTCGCGTCCTTGAACTTGCGGACCATCGGCTTCTGGGGCTTCGAGGAGCCGTAGAAGAAGCCGCCGACCTTGACGGCCTTGCCGCTCGGCGACTTGAACGCCACGTCAATCGTCACGTCCCAGTTCGGGTCGCCGTACTTGCCCTCGTGCTGGAACGTCAGCTCGAATGCCTGATACGGCATCAGGCGCGGGGTGTTCTGAGTGGCCTTGACCTCGATGGCCCACGCTGGCCCACCGACAAGGAGCACAAGTGCAATCAGCCGTCGCATACGGTCTCCTCCTTCACTTGAGGAAGTCAGGCAGATAGCCATCGCCCCCGACCTTGGGCTGACGCTTCTTCCGCTCCTCTTCACGCTTGCGGCGCTCATCCTCGCGGAGGGCGAGATAGGAGCCGCGCGTCAGGCGGTCCTCCCTGTCCTTCCCGGCAATGACGACGATGGCGCTCTCGGCCAGGAGGTTCTGCTTGACGTTCTCGTGGAAGCAGCCGGTCTGGCACAGGCCGCAGCCGTTGCACTTCTCTGGCAGCACCACGGGGGCCGAGAAGCCGCTCCCCTCGATGGGCTGGTTGTTCTCGTCGAGCTCCACGTGGACGCGGACGAACTCGATGGCGTGATAGCCGGCGGCTTCGCACTCCTTGTGGCAGCGTTCGCAGGCCCTGGTGCCGAGGTGTGGGAGGCAGGTGGGCTTGACTACGGCGAGGCCGATGCGCGCCGCCCGCTTCTCCTCCAGGGGCAGCGCGCGAATCGCCCCCGTGGGGCACACCTGGCCGCAGTTGTTGCACTTCGGCTCGCAGCCCACCCAGTCGGGCACGAGCCTGGGGGTCCAGAGGCACTCGAAGCCCCCCTCGAAGCCCATCGGCTGAAGGGCGTTGTAGGGGCAGGCCTTGAGGCACTCGCCGCAGCGGACGCACAGTTGGAGGAACTGCGGCTCGGGCACGCTCCCCGGGGGACGGAGGGGAGGATGGTCAGGGGGCGCGCCGCGAAGCTGGCGGACTCCGACTGCGGTGGCGAGGCCAGCGCCCAGGCCAGCGGCGAAGCCCCGGCGCGAAACCCGTGCTCTCTCCTCAGTATCACTGGTGGCACAGGCGTCCCGCCTGTGTCCCTCACAGGCCGGAGGCCTGTGCCACCGAAGCCCGAACTCGATTGCGGCGACGGGGCAGGCCCGGGCACAGCTCTGGCAGAAGGTGCAGTCGAGAGGGCGAGTGGTGAAATCAGGGTTGATGGCATCGAAGGAACAAGCTCGGACGCACTTGCGGCAGCCGATACAGGCGGGCGTGACCTTGCGCTCCGTCAGCCGCAGGAGATTGGCGGCGGAGAAGACGGCCCCGCTCGGGCACAGGCAGCGGCACCAGAAGCGCGCCGCGAGCAGGCCAAGCAGAATCGTGGCCACGAACAGGCCGATGGAGAGCCAGTGCCCGGCGTGCAGGGCGGGGTTGAGATACCAGCCCTTCGCAAAGCCGAGTTGCACCGGGGCAGCAAGATACATCATCCCGCGCGTGAAGACGGGAATTGCGGCGACGAAGCCTGTGAGGAGCACCCCACACGCGGCCGCGGCGAGAACGCCCGCGAGCAGATAGTATCTCAGGTGAACCCACCACCCACGCCTCAGGCTCCCTCTCCCTCTGGGAGAGGGTGGGGTGAGGGTTCCGGGAACGGGGGCCGCGCCAGCTCCGGCGCCCCTCACCCTACCCTCTCCCAGAGGGAGAGGGATTCGGAGACGCTTACCCACGGCCCAGTTGAAGGCATCGAGCAACGTGCCAAAGGGGCACACGTAGGAGCAGAAGCCCCTGGGGATTGCCAGGCAGACGGCCAGGATCGCGCCGGCCCAGGTGAGCGACCAGACCCATGCCTTCGCCGCCAGCGCAGTCGAGACGCTCACCAGCGGGTCGAGGGCCAGAAACGCCTCGGCGTCCACCACCTCGCGGGCGGCCCGGGCCTCCGCGTGCTGCCGCACGTCATACGGCCAGCAGACGTAGAAGAACAGGAACACGAAGAGCGCGAAGCAGGCCGCCTGGACGAAGCGGCGTGCGCGGCCAAACCCCCGAAACGCCATTGAGACCAAGAAGTAAGCTCTACTGCTCATTGAACCCTTCGGGGGCGTTCGTAGTGCGGCCTTCAGGCCGTATCTGGAGCGTACGGGCTAAAGCCCGCACTACGAACACAATCACCTACCTTGGTCGCTCACGGCCTCATTCCGGTTGGTGAAACAGCGCACTGGCAGGGACGATTTCCATGACGTGATGATCGGAGCTCCAGAAGAGCTGGAGGCTTGCGCGTCCGAAGCGGCCGCGGACGTTGTCGGCCTGGCAGTCAATCCCGATGTCGGCCAGGCCGCGCTTCAGCGCCACTGGCTCGGAGAAGTCAATGCGGTAGAAGAGCGCTCCACCCCAATCGCGTTGCTCGGCATAGAGGAGATTCTTGTCGTCGTCGGGCGAGACCACCTTGGCCCCGCCGACCCGCAGGGTGGCCCGCGCGCCGGGCGGGGTCTTGAGGTAGAAGCGGTAGGAGCCGTCGTGGGGCACCTGGAGCTTGCCGCGAATGGCGAGGAGGAATGGGCCGTCGGCGCTCGGGGGCACGGCCTCCTCCTTGTCCCAGAAGGGCACGAGGGCCTCGGGGAAGCGCTCGTTGCCCTTGAAGCCCACGTTCACGCACCGCAGCACCTTCCAGAGGGTGCGGCCCGGTTGGGCGGTCTTAGGGGTGAACTCGACGGTGAGGCCCGGCTTCAGCCCGGTCGGGGGCGCCGATGGTTGGAGCGAAGCCACGGCTTGCCGGATTTCCGGGTCCGCATCGTTCGCCACAGAGCGGGCGAGCTCGATTTCCCCAAGGTCCGCAAGGCAGAGGACTGCTGCGAAGCGGGCATCGGCCTCAGCCGCTTTCAGGCCGGCCTTCAGGAGGTCCGCCACCTGTTCCCGCGAGAGACGATCGCGGGTCTTGCCGTGTTGAAGGAGCGAGAGGAGGCGGTCGCCATTTGAGCGGCGGAACTTGCCCGGGGCCTCGCTCCGATACCATTCGGCCTTGCGGCGATAGGCGTCGGCCTCGGCCTTCTGCCCCTTCGCGGCGAGCTCGGCGGCCATCGTGGCGTAGTATGGGGCGCAGACACGCTCAGCGTAGTAGCCGGTGAGCCGCCGGCGGAACGAGGCGTCCCAGAACAGCCCCGTCCGCTCGAACAGCCAGGCCTTCCGCTGGAAGAAGAAGTCGCCCATCTCATCGAACTCGGGGGCCATGTGGTGCTCGACGTAGACGCGCACCCGCCTGTCGAGCCGGTCGAGTTGCTCCTCGGTGAGCTTGGCCTTGTCGAGCACCTCGGCGATTGCCTTCCGCTGGTTGTGGATGATGCCCCAGTAGCGGCGGTCCACCCGCACCTCCACCCCGAAGTGCTGCCCCGGGCCGTAGATGCGGGGGAACTGGGGATAAACGCCGTCCATCTGCGGGTCGTAGGGCGCGCCCGACCAGGCGGCGTGGAGGGCGAGGGTCATGTCGAGGGTGGAGCGGAGGAAGAAGAGCGCCTCCTCGTATTGCCCGTTGGCGATGAGGCGCTGAAGCTCGCGGGTCACATTGGTCCGCACCGCATAGGCGGGCGCCCCGGCCGCGAAGACGGCCAGGAGCGCCGCGGTTGTCCTAGCGCGCCAAGCCATCGTATTTCTCCAGCAATGCCTTGGCTGCCGCGGCTATTGCCGGCTTGTCGCACGACCCAAGCCGCCGCAGGAGTGCCCTGCCCTGCTCGCCGCGGCGGAGGACGTCGCTCTCGTGGAAGCGGAACCGTGCCACGGGGTCGACAGACAGGTGGTCGAAGAGCGGCGCCAGCCTAGCCTCGAGACCGGGGTGCTTGCGGATGGCGGCCCAGAATGCCTCGCGTTCCTTCAGGCTCGCAAGCGCGGTCTCTGCCGCGTTGAGGACGAAGTTGGTGATGAACCCGCCCGGGCCTGCGCCCTTCTTCACGCCGTCCAGGAACTTCTCAACGGCGGAGATGGCGCTCGGGTCGCCGATCTGCTCAAGCGCCTCCAGGTGGCGGACGAAGACGGTGCTGGGCTGAAGCTCCTTTGGGCCGTGGACGTCGTTGAGCGCGCCCGGCCCAAGCCGCGCGAGCCATTCGGAGAGTGCGGGCACGGCCTTCCGCTCGCGGAGCACGCCCAAGACGATGCAGAGCTGGTTGCGGACCGCGAGGTCCTTCTTCTCGGCCGCCAGGAGGCCGACGAGGGCGTCGCGTGCGGCGGGGGTGGCGATCTGGCCGAGGAGCTCGATGGCGAGCCAGCGGGGCGGGAGCGGCCCGGGGTCGGCCGCGAGGCTCTTGAGGGCGGGCACCGCCGCGTCGCCCAGCGCCGCCAGTGCGTGCCGTGCCTTCCACTCGGCCAGGGCGTCTGGGCCGCGGAGCGCGGCCAGGTGCGCCTCCATGCTCTCAGCCGCAGACACGCCTGCGAGGGCGCAGGCCAAGACGCCCCCGGCAAGATACCGCCTGAAGGCGGCACTACAAACCAGGAGGGCGTGTGACGGCATCATTTCATCGCCCCGGCCAGGGCCTTGGCGGCGGCGTTGACAATCGCCTCGGAGGTGATCGTGGCCTGGGTCACGGCGTCTATGCCCTTCAGGCTCTGCTTGTCCACGATCTGCTTGGGCACGGCGGTGAGCGAGGCGTAGTACTGCTTGTCTTCGGTGCGGGTGACTTTGACCTCCTCGATGCGTCCGGCGGCGATGGTGACGGCGACCTCGAGGGGCCCGGCGTAGGCGGGCATGGTCGCCCGGTAGGTGCCGTCGGGCACACGCTTGAGGTCGAGCGCGTCGTAGAGCTTCACGGCGTCTATGTTGGCCTGTGCCCGCTTGTGGGAGCGCTCGACGTGGCCCTTTCGCTGTCCGACGGCCGGGACGGCGAGGACCTTCTGGTATGCGGCGAGCGCCTCGCGGAAACGCCCGTGGAGGCGGTAGGTGTCGCCCATCAGCAGGTGGCCCTCGGCCACCCAGCCGGCGTCGGTCCGAACGTCCTCCTGCGTCATCCCGTACGCGAGCTTGAGCGCCTTGTCCACCTCGCCCATGTCGGCCCAGAGCTTCACGATGCCCGACGAGATGTAGCGGTCCACCTCGCGGAGCTTCTCGGCGGCCATCGGCTTGGAGCCGAGGCGCCAGTAGCACTCGGCGAGGCGCACGGTGTTGAAGACGCTCGTGGCCCTCCGCTGCTCGCACTTCTGCCACCAGAAGGCGGCGCGCGCCCAGTCCTGAAGGAGGTTGAAGTAGCTGCTCCCCAGCGAGTCCATCACCCGCGCGAGGACGGCCGGGTTGTCCTTGTGCACGGTGAGGAGATGGTGGAGGAAGCGGATGCCGCTGTGCCAGCGGCTCGGGTTCTCGTTGATCGTGCTCCAGATGTACTGGCCGACGTTTCTCGACGGGTTCCACGGGCCTTGCACCCTCTCGGGCCACGAGAGGTCGAGGGTCTGCGGGTAGTCCAGCGGCGTCTTCTCATACCAGTCGGGCGGCGTGCTGCCGGCCTGCTTGATGAGGGCCTCGACGTCGGCCCGCGAGCGTGTGACGCGGCCCGTGATCGGCTTCGGCGTGGGCGCCTCGCCCTCGCTCTTGGCCTCGGGCGCGGGCTCCGACTTCGGCACGGGCCTGGGCGCAACGGCCACGGGCTTATCGTTCAGCACCCGCCGCTCCCCGCCCACCGTGATGGCGTGGATTCGGCTGGTGGGGAACTTCATCTGCGCCGAGCCGTCCCCCACCGCCAGGCGCACGATGACCATCGCGGCGGTCTGCTCCACCACCTCGCCCCGCACCCGCTGGCCGTTGAGCAGCTCCAGCTCATCCCCGCGCGCGCGGGCCAGCACCATGGAAAGAAGGAACCCCAGCCAAACCGACGCTCGCTTTGCCATTCTCTTCCTCAGACTCGGCCCCTATTGATGTAGCGGAGACCACAGCTTGGCGGCCCACCGCCTTCGCCAGGCCATGGTCTCCGCATTGGCTCGTCGCGAGGCCCCGGCCTCGCGACGTTCAGCACTTCAGCAGGGTTCGTGGTGCGGGCTTCAGCCCGTCCTGTAGGCGGGGCCTCCGTGCCCCGCGTCTCTCTCCCCCGTGAGCGCGGGGAGGAAGAGACGGCCTGAGGGCCGCACTGCGAACTCCCGATTCATTCGGCTCCGGCTCACTCGGCCTCGAGCTTCCTGAGCACCTCGACGAGGCGCATCGCCTTCCCCTCGTGGTGGATGGCGCCCGCGGCCACGCGGTCGCCCGCCTTCACCTCGCCCAGGGCCTTGACGAGCGCCTCGTTGGCGTTCGCGTCGTACTTCAGCGTGAGCGACACGAGCTTGCCGACCATGGCCTCCGGCTTCTTCGCCGTGCTGCTCTGCCAGGACTTCACGACCTTGTCCACGCGCAGGATGACGGCGTCGGATGCCTTGCCGACGACCGTGCCTTCGAGCATGCCCCGGAAGCCTTCGAGGATTTCGGCGGTTGCCACGCCGCCGCTCTCGACGCGCGGCTTGGGCCGCTCCTCGCCCCCTTCGCCCTCGGTGCGCTTTTCACGCACCTCGCCTTCGCCTTCGCGCCGCACCGGCTTCTCGCGCCATTCGCCTTCGCCCTCGCCATCGCGGCGGATCTTCTTCTCACGCACCTCGCCTTCGTGCTCGCCGTCACGGCGCAGCTTCTTCTCGCGGACCTCGCCTTCGCCCTCGCGGTGGACCGGCTTGTCGCGCCGCTCGCCCTCGCCGGCCGGGCCGTCGAGCACGCGGAACTCCTTGATGACGATGGCCGGCTCCCCCTCGCCGGGCGTCACGATGCCGGCGACCCGCACGCGGCGGCCGCTGGCCTCGCGCACGAGCCCCTCACCCTTGCCTTCGTTCATGATGCGATAGACGACGGCCTTCTCCCGCACGCCTTCCTCCGTCTCGACCCTCTCGACGACCTTGAGGATGCCCAGGCAATCGCGGTCAGGCGTGGCCTTCACCCAGCCCGTCAGCTCCTTCATCCCCTCGGCGCGCGGCTCGGTCTTCTTCTCGCGCACCTCGCCCTCGCCCTCGCGGCGCTCGGTCCGCTTCTCACGCACCTCGCCTTCGCCCTCGCCGTGCGGGCGCTTTTCGCGGACTTCGCCCTCGCCGTGCGGGCGCTTTTCGCGGACTTCGCCCTCGCCGTGCGGCACGCGCTTCTCGCGGGCCTCGCCTTCGCCCTCGCGGTGGGTTCTCTTCTCCCTGACCTCGCCCTCGCCTTCGTGCGGGATTCTCTTCTCGCGGACCTCGCCCTCGCTGCCGCCGCCTTCGGCCTTGCGGAAGAGCTCCATCACGGTCAGGCGGAAGCCCTGGAGGTCGAACGCCTCCACGATCACCTTGTCGCCCTTCCGCATGCCCTTGAGGGCGTGGAGGTGCTGCTCGAGCATGCGGTTCTGGCCGACCGCGATCTCGACGGTCTTGCCGACCGCCCGCTCGGGGGCCTCGGCCTTGCTCTCAGGCCAGACCGTCGCGATCTTCTCGATCTTCAGGTTGAACTCGCGGCTCACCTCGCTCGTGATGGTGCCGACGAGGATGCCCTTGAAGCCCTTGAGCTCGGGCGGCAGGCTCGCGCGCGGCTCGTCGTGCCCGGCGAACACCTGGCTCATCCCTGGCCCCAGCACCGCCACGTCGCCGAAGTGGCAGGCCACCACCCCAGTCACCACCATCACCGTCACCACCGCCGACTTCCTCAGCTTCCCCATGTCACGTTCTCCTTTCAGAGAATCGGGGTACTCCACGCTGGTGAGGAACCGGGTCCCCTTGACCTCTACGGTGCCGATGGGCGTGAGGAGCGCGAACCGCCCCTTGCCCGGCGTGACCTCGGACACGACGCGTCCCCGCTCAAGCTGGACCGCCTCGCGCCCGGCGCCGCCGCGCACGACCACCTCGGTGTTCGGGTCGAGGGTCAGGCGGCAGTAGCCGCCCAGGCGCAACTCAGCTCCCTTGTCTCCAACCGCCAGCCGCGCGCCGCGGCCAACCGCCGGCGAGCCGACGACCGCATAGTCCCCGCTCGCCTGTGGCTCTGGATAGCCCCGGCCCGAGAGCGCCAGGAGCGCGCCCAGTGCGGCCAGCAGGAGCGCCGCGGCGGCGGCAGCCGCCGCCACCGCCACGCGCCTCAGCCGACGCGGGGCGCCGGCGCGCAGGCTCACCGCCTTCGCGCGGAGAGCCGCCTTCGCGAGCAGCCGCTCGCGCGAGAGCGCGGCGCCCTCGCCCTCCGCCCCCGCAAGGCGCTCGCGCAGTTGCCCCTCGAAGCCGAGGAGCGCCACGGCCTCGCTCCGCCGCTCCTCGCTGGCAAGCGCGCGGGCAAGAAGCTCCGCCTCGCGGCCAGAGAGCTCTTCGCCCTCAAGCGCCCGGTCAAGCAGCTCGCGCCACTCAGTGCTCACGTGCCCATCCCCCTCGCCAACTGCCCCTCCACGCACAACTTCAACGCCTGGCGGATGCGGAAGAGCTGCACCCGCACCGTCGCCGCGTTCCGGCGCAGCTCCGCCGCGATCTCCGTTATCCGCAGCCCCCGCTCGTAACGCCTCGCCACGAGCTCCCTGTCCTCCGCCGACAGCAGTCCGAGGCAGTGGTCGAGTGCCGCCTGGAGCTCCTGGCGGCTGGCGAGCGACGGCGCCTCGTCCGCCCTCTCCACCAGGGTAGCGAGGTGCTGCACTACGTCCCGCGGCAGCCGCCGCTTCTCGCGCCACCACGCCTTCACCAGGTTCCGCAGCGTCCCGCGGACCCACGCCCCGGCGTCGCCCGCGAACTCCTCGCCCGCCGCAAGCCTATCGAAGGCAAGGAGAAACGCCTCGTGAACCAGGTCCTCCGCCTCGGCCGCGCCGCGCGTGAGGAAGCGCGAATAGGCCCACGCCCCCTCGTAGTGGCGGTCCACAAGCTCCTCGAACCTTCGCCGAAGCGCGCGGATCGCTCTCTCCTGAATGCCCCTCACACGAGCCCACAACCATACAGTACTGTCGGGCACCCATCAAACGTTTCATACTCCCAAGGTGGGGCGACGGAACCCCGAACATCACACCGAACACCCCTATGGGCGCTCTGGCGATCCGGACGCATCCGGGGCCGTTTCTCCCATAGTGTATCAACTGCGTGCCTGATGTTTGACCCACTATGGGTACTTCGGCGATCCGGACGCATCCGGGGCCGTTTCTCCCATAGTGTATCAACTGCGTGCCTGATGTTTGACCCACTATGGGTACTTCGGCGATCCGGACGCATCCGGGGCGTCTTTTCCCATACTGGGTCAACTGCGCGCGCACGTTGACCCACTATGAGCGCTCCTGCGCTCCGGGCGGCTTCGGGGCCTTCCCTTCGGGGCTTCTCTGCTTCTGGCGCACTAGGGTGTGTGCGGAAATGGGGCGGCATGCGTAGCGCCAGCGTCTCGCTGGCCGCCCGAGGCCGCCGGGACGGCGGCGCTACGAATTTCCGCACACACCCTAGTCCGGCTGTCGGCAGCGTAGGGGTCGGCCCTGTAGCCCGCGAAGTGGGCGACCCAGCCGTAGCCCAGGGCGACCGAAGGGAGCCCTGGGATCGGGCGTCCCCCATGGTCCAAGCCCCCGAAGGGGGCGTTTCACGCCCATTGAATCGCCCCGCTTCGGGGGCTCTACGCCGGCGGGGCCTCTTCC
>VGYW01000188.1 GCA_016872875.1 Planctomycetota bacterium
CGCGGCGGCCGAGGGGCGCCGCGCCCCTCGCCCCTCGCCCCTCGTCCCTCGCCCCTCGCCCCTCGCCCCTCGCCCCTCGTCCCTCGCCCCTCGTCCCTCGTCCCTCGCCCCTCGCCCCTCGTCCCCCTCGTCGTCGCGGGGATTCGGCAGGTGATGGCCGTGCTGGAGGAGGCCGAGAACGGGCTGCTGAGCGACGTGCCGGTGCTCGAGCTCTGGGCGTGCGAGGAGGGGTGCTTCGGCTCGCCACTCCTGCGGGAGGTCCCGGCGGTTGCGCGCTGGCGCTGGGGCCGGGCCGTCACAGGCTGGAAGCCTGTGCCACCAATGGAATCCGGGGAAGGTGGCACAGGCATCTTGCCTGTGGGGGGTGGCGTTGCCGTGCGGCGGGAGAGGGCGTTCGCGCCACGCAAGGGGCTGAGGCTGGACGACGACATGGGCCGTGCGATAGCGAAGCTGGCCGAGCTCGACCGCCTCATCCGCCAGTTACCTGGTCGGGACTGTGCCCTGTGCGGGGCGCCGAGTTGCCGCGCGCTGGCCGAGGACATAGTGCTGGGCCGCGGGGCGGCCATTGCCGATTGCCGATTGCTGATTGCTGATTGTCAATCAGAAATCAGAAATCAGAAATCACAAATGCCAGGGGCCGGGGGGCATGAGGAGAGGACACGGTGAAGCTGAGCGAAGTGGCCGAGAGTCTGCACCTGGAGAACCTTACGCCCGAGGTGCCGCTGGACAGGCGCGAGGTGGCGGGGGGACACGCCTCGGACCTCCTGAGCGACGTGCTGGCGAACGCGCCGCGCCAGGGGCTGCTGGTGACGATTCAGGTGCACATGAACGTGTTGGCGGTGGCGGTCCACGCGGGCCTGGCGGGGGTGGTGTTCGCGGCGGGGCGGGCGCCGGAGGCCGCCGTGCGGGCGAAGGCCGTCGAGGAGGAAATCCCCCTCCTCGCGTCGAGGGAGCCGGCGTTCGACCTCGTCGGGCGCCTCTACGCCCTGGGCTTGCGGGGGCGCCATGCGTGACCTTTCGCTGCACCTGCTGGACCTGATGGAGAACTCGATTCGGGCCGAGGCGACGGTGATCTCGGTGACGATCGAGCAGGACCGCGCGCGGGACCTGTTGCGGATCGTGGTTGAGGACAACGGCCCTGGCCTGCCGGTGGCGGCGGAGCAGGCGCTGGACCCGTTCTACACGACGAAGGCTGGGAAGCGGACGGGGCTTGGCCTGAGCCTCTTCCAGGGCGCGGCCGAGCGCGCGGGGGGCCGGGTGACGCTCGGCCGCTCGCCCCTGGGCGGCCTGGCGGTGACGGCGTGCATGCGCCTGAGCCACCTCGACCGCAGCCCGCTGGGCGACATCGCAGCGTCGCTGTCCTCCGTGGCCTGCACGAACCCCGAGATTGACCTCTGGTGCCGCCTCGTTCACCACGCGAACGAGACTCCGGATTCCACACCCCAGATTCCGGATTCGGCGATCAGGGAGTGGGTGGTGCGGTCGTCCGAGGTCGAGGAGGGGCTGCCGTTCGGCCAGCGGTGCGGGCTGGCGGTGGCCCGGCGCCTGGCCGAGAAGGTGCGGGAGGGAATGGCAGCGGTGGAGATCGTGGCGTGACGCGTGATGCGTGACGCGTGAGAGGAAAGGAGAGACGAATGTCTGAAGTGAAGGCGGCGGCCAGCGCCGCGGAGGACCGGGTGACGGAGCAGGCGCTCTATGGCCAGCTCGACGGGGTGCTGGAGCAGTATCGTGAGACGCGCGGGGCGCTGATCCCGGTGCTCCAGTCGGCCCAGGACATCTTCGGCTACCTGCCCGAGCCGGCGCTGAAGCGGATCAGCCTGCGCCTGGGCAAATCGTATAGCGAGGTGGCGGGCGTCGTGGGCTTCTACTCGTTCTTCTCCACGGCCCCGCGCGGGCGGCACCTGGTGCGGGTGTGCATGGGCACGGCCTGCTACGTGCGGGGGGCCAAGCAGGTGCTGGCGGCGATCAAGGACTGCCTGCGGGTGGACGTAGGGGAGACGACGCCCGACCGGACGTTCTCGCTGGGGGTGGCCCGCTGCTTTGGCGCCTGCGGCCTGGCCCCCGCGATGATGGTTGACAGCGAGGTCCACCAGCGGGTGAAGGCGAACAAGGTGAAGGACATCCTTGACAACGTGCGGCTCCAGGATGCGAGCGGCAGACGCGTGACGCGTGACGCGTGAGAAGAAGGGGATGAATGGATGGGTGGATGAATGGATGGGTGAAAGACTTTCTCTGGCAATCATCCATTCATCCAATCACCCAATCATCCTCCTCAGAAGAAAGGAGATGACCCTGTGGTGAAGATTGCCAGCCCGGCCGACCTCAAGGCGCTGCGGGACAAGGCGCAGGGCGAGGTTGACCTGCGGACGCGCAAGGGCGAGACCAACCTGGTGGTGCACATGGGCACCTGCGGCATCGCCGCGGGCGCGCGCGACGTCCTCGCACAGGTCGTCGCCGAGCTCTCCGACGCCGGCGCCAAGACCGTCACCGTGAAGCAGACCGGCTGCCTGGGCCTCTGCGACCAGGAGCCGATGTTGACCATCACCGACAAGGCGGGCAAGGAGTTCCGCTACGGAAAGCTCGACCGCCACAAGGTCCACGAAATCCTCCAGGAGCACGTCCTGGGTGGAAAGCCCGTCATCGAGCACATCATCACGTACTGAGGAGGATGGATGGAGGAATGGATGGATGGATGAATGAAAGAGCAAGAGCTCTTGTGTCTGACATTCATCCACCCATCCACCCATCCATTCATCCCCTCCGATTGAAAGGAGAGCTTCTGCGTATGGAAACGACGCGATGTCACGTCCTGGTCTGCACGGGGGCGGGGTGCGTGGCCTCGGGCGCGAACGAGGTGCGCGACGCCTTCCGCGCAGAGGTCGAACGCCGCGGGCTGGCGAAGGAGTGCAAGGTGGTCGAGACCGGCTGCCTCGGCCCCTGCGCCGTCGGCCCAGTGGCCGTCATCTACCCCGACGGCACCTTCTACCAGGGCCTGGAGCCCGGGGACGCCACGGAGGTCGTCGAGGAGCACCTGCTCAAGGGGCGGGTGGTTGACCGCCTGGTCTACAAGGAGCCGACGAAGGAGGAGCCGATCCGCGCAATCGGCGACATCCCCTTCTTTGGCAAGCAGGTGAAAATCGTGCTGCGCAACTGCGGCGTGATTGACCCGCTGAACATCGAGGAGTACATCGCCCGCGACGGCTATCAGGCCCTCGCCAAGGCGCTCACCTCGATGACCCCCGACGAGGTGATCGTCCAGATGAAGCAGTCGGGCCTCCGCGGCCGCGGCGGAGCCGGCTTCCCAACCTGGCTCAAGTGGAGCCTGTGCCGCAAGGCCGAGGGCGACACGAAGTACATCCTCTGCAACGGCGACGAGGGCGACCCTGGCGCGTTCATGGACCGCAGCGTGCTCGAGGGCGACCCGCACAGCGTGATCGAGGGGATGGCGATAGCGGCCTACGCCATCGGCGCGTCCCAGGGCTACGCCTACATCAGGGCCGAGTACCCGCTGGCCGTCGAGCGGTTCGGGAAGGCCATCGAGGCCGCCCGCGAGTACGGCCTCCTGGGCCAGAACATCATGGGCACGGGCTTCTGTTTCGACCTCGAGGTCCGCAAGGGCTCGGGCGCCTTCGTGTGCGGCGAGGAGACCGCGCTGATGACCTCGATCGAGGGCAAACGCGGCGAGCCGCGGCCCCGGCCGCCTTTCCCCGCCAACAAGGGGCTCTGGGGCAAGCCGAGCGTCCTCAACAACGTCGAGACCTTCGCCAACATCCCCGTCATCATCCTCAAAGGCCCCGAATGGTACGCCTCGTTCGGCACCAAGCTCTCGAAGGGGACGAAGGTCTTCGCCCTGGCCGGCACGGTGAACAACACCGGCCTCGTCGAGGTGCCGATTGGGACGCCGCTGGGCGAGATCATCTATGACATCGGGGGCGGTGTGCCGGGCGGCAAGCACTTCAAGGCCGCGCAGATCGGCGGGCCGAGCGGCGGCTGCATCCCGCGCCAGCACCTCAACGTGCCCGTGGACTACGAGAGCCTCACCGAGCTGGGCGCAATCATGGGCTCCGGCGGCCTCATCGTGATGGACGAGGATAGCTGCATGGTGGACGTTGCGCGGTTCTTCCTGGACTTCGTGCAGGACGAATCGTGCGGCAAGTGCGCGCCGTGCAGGGTGGGCACCAAGCGGATGCTGGAAATCCTCGACCGCATCTGCGACGGCAAAGGCGTCGAGGGCGACGTCGAGCGGCTGATGGACCTCGGGAAGAAGATCAAGGACACGGCGCTCTGCGGGCTGGGCCAGACGGCGCCGAACCCCGTGCTTTCGACGATACGGTATTTCAGGGACGAGTACGACGCGCATATCCGCGAGAAGCACTGCCCTGCCGGCGTGTGCCCTGGCCTGGTGCGCGCCCCCTGCCAGAACGCCTGCCCGGCGCGGGTGGACGTGCCGGGGTTCGTGTCGCTCATCGGCGAGAAGCGCTACGCCGAGGCCCTGCGGCTTCACCGCGAGCGCAACCCATTCGCCTCCGTCTGCGCCCGCGTCTGCTTCCACACGTGCGAGGAGAAGTGCCGCCGCTCGACCCTCGACGAATCGCTCAACGTCCGCTGCCTCAAGCGCTACATGGTTGACCAGGAGATCACGGTGCAGTTGCCGGAGGTTCGGGACAGCGAGACGAACGCAGGGCGGAAGATCGCGATCATCGGCGCGGGGCCGGCGGGCCTCTCGTGCGGCTACTTCCTGGCCCGCCTGGGCTACCGGCCGCGCATCTTCGAGGCCGAGCCGCGGCCCGGCGGCATGCTCGTCCAGGCCATCCCGGCCTACCGCCTGCCGCGCGAGGAGATCGCGCGCGAGGTGCGCATGATCGAGCGCATGGGCGTGGAAATCGAGACCGGCGTGCGGCTGGGCAAGGACATCACGCTCGCCGGCCTGCGCACCGACGGCTACGAGGCGGTGTTCCTCGGCATCGGCGCGCCCAACGGCGTGCGGCTGGGCATACCCGGCGAGGAGGCCGAGGGGGTGGTGGAGGCCATGCGGTGGCTGAGGGAGTACAACATCCGCGGCTCGGTGCCGGTGGGCCGCAACGTGGCGATCATCGGCGGCGGGAACGCGGCGATTGACGCCGCCCGCACCGCCGTGCGCCTGGGCGCCCGCACGGTCACGATCCTCTATCGCCGCACGCGGGCCGAGATGCCCGCATACGTCGAGGAGGTCGAGGGCGCCGAGCAGGAGGGCGTCCGCCTGGAGTGCCTGACCGCGCCCGTCGAGATCGTCAGCGAGGACGGCCAGGTGGCCGGCGTGAAGTGCCGCTCGATGACCTTGGGCGCGTTCGACCGCTCGGGCCGCCGCTCGCCCACCGCGCGCGGCGACGGCTCCTACGTCGTCAAGGCCGACCAGGTCATCGCCGCCATCGGCCAGTCCCTCGATACCGGGGAGATAGTGAACGGGACGCCGCTGAAGCTGAACGAGCTGGGGTTCATCGAGGCGAACCCGGTGACGGGGCGGACGTCGGTGGACTGGATATTCGCGGGGGGCGACGCGGTGAGTGGGCCGAGCTCGGTGGTGAGCGCCATCGGCGCCGGCGAGAAGGCCGCGGTGGCCATTGACCAGTACCTCAGCGGCGAGGCCCACCCCTTCTGGCGGAAGGACAAGCCTGTGGACACCTTCTTCGACCCCGACGCCGAGCCGGTGGAGTATCCCCGGGCGCGCATCCACCGCATCCCGGTGGACAAGCGCCGCAACAGCTTCCGCGAGGTCGAGCGCCCCTGGGCCGAAGGCATCGCCATCCGCGAGGCGCGCAGATGCCTGCGCTGCGACTTCAGGCGTGAGTGATTGCGGAATGCGGATTGGCGATTGCGGATTGAAATCCGAAATCCGCTATCCGAAATGCGAAATCAACAAGGAGCTGAACGCTGATGCCAACAGTGACTATTGACAGTATCCCGGTCGAGGTGACGAACGGGGCGACGGTCCTGGACGCGGCCAAGAAGGCCGGCATCAGAGTCCCCACCCTCTGCTACCTCGAGGGCGTGCAGGCCGTCGGCGCCTGCCGCGTGTGCCTGGTCGAGGTCGAGGGGGCAAAGACCCTCGTCGCCTCCTGCGTCATGCCTGCCGCTGACGGCATGAAGGTGCAGACGAACACCAAGCGGGTGCGCGAGGCGCGCCGCATGGTCGTCGAGCTCCTCCTCTCGGACCACGAGGGGGACTGCCAGACGTGCGACCGCAACGACGACTGCGAGCTGCAATCGGTGGCCCGCGAGCTCGGCATCCGCAAAGTGACCTACGAGGGTGCGAAGGGCAAGCGGCCAAAGGACGACAGCACCCCCGCCCTCGTCCGCGACATGGCCAAGTGCATCGCCTGCCGCCGCTGCGTGGCCGTGTGCGGCGAGACGCAGGGCGTGGCCGGCCTCTTCCCGCAGAACCGCGGCTTCAACACCCTCATCGGCCCGGCCTTCGGCGCGAACCTGGCCGACATCGTGTGCGTGCAGTGCGGCCAGTGCGGCGCCGTGTGCCCCGTCGGCGCCATCGGCGAGCGCGACCAGATCGACCAGGTGTGGGCCGCCCTCGACGACCCGACGAAGCACGTGGTGGTGCAGACGGCGCCCGCCATCCGCGCCGCACTCGGCGAGTGCTTCGGCTACAAGCCCGGCACACTCGTCACCGGCAAGATGGTCACTGCGCTCCGCCGCCTCGGCTTCGACGCCGTGTTCGACACGAACTTCACCGCCGACCTCACGATCATCGAGGAAGGCACCGAGCTGCTGATGCGCCTGAAGAAGGCCCTGGTGGACAAGGAGGCCGTCGCCCTGCCACAGTTCACGAGCTGCTCGCCCGGCTGGATCAAGTACTGCGAGCACTTCTACCCCGAGTTCCTGCCCAACCTCTCCACCGCCAAGTCGCCCCAGCAGATGTTCGGCGCAGTGGCGAAGACCTACTACGCCCGGAAGATCGGCAAGCGGCCCGAGGACATCGTCGTCGTCTCAATCATGCCCTGCACCGCGAAGAAGTTCGAAGCCCAGCGGCCCGAGATGAACGACAGCGGGGTGCGCGACGTGGACATCGTGCTGACGACGCGCGAGCTGGGCCGCATGATCAAGCAGGCGGGCATCGACTTCGCGTCGCTGCCCGACGACAAGATGGACGCGCCGCTGGGCCTCTCGAGCGGCGCGGCCGACATCTTCGCCAACACGGGCGGCGTCATGGAGGCCGCCCTTCGCACCGTCTACGAAATCGTCACCGGCGAGCCGCTCCCCTTCAAGAACCTCCACATCAAGCCGATTGAGAGCCTGGAGGGCGTGAAGGAGGTGGAGCTCACGATCCCCAAGGCCGTGCCGGAGTGGAAGTTCCTCGAAGGCGTCACCGTGCGCGTGGCGGTGGCCCACGGGTTGGGCAACGCCCGCAAGGTGATCGAGCGGATCAAAGCGGGGGACGGGCAGTACCACTTCGTCGAGGTGATGACCTGTCCCGGCGGCTGCATCGGCGGCGGCGGCCAACCCCGCATGACGACCGATGCGGTGCGCAAGGCCCGCATTTCGGCCATCTACAAGGAGGACGAGGGGAAACAGCTCCGCAAGAGCCACGAGAACCCCGAGGTCAAGCAGATCTACGACGAGTTCCTCGTCAAGCCCCTCGGTGAGAAGAGCCACCACCTTCTCCACACGCACTATGAAGCTAGGGAAAAGGTCTAGGGTCGATCTTGGAGGGGATGGATGGAGGAATGGATGAATGGATGGTTGCCAGAGAAGGCCCGCTCTTCTCATTCATCCATTCATCCACCCATCCATTCATCCCCGCTGTCGTGAGCCGGTGCCATGGGTATAGTCTCTACCATCCGCGAGAAGTGCAAGCGCTGCTACACGTGCGTGCGCGAGTGCCCGGCCAAGGCCATCAAGGTCGAGGCCGGGCAGGCGATGGTCATCGAGGAGCGCTGCATCGCCTGCGGCAACTGCGTGAAGGTGTGCGCGCAGAAGGCGAAGCTGATCGAGGACTCGATCGCCGCCGTGCGGGCGATGCTGTCCAACGGCGACAGGGTCTTCGCCTGCCTCGCCCCGTCGTTCCCCGCCGCGTTCCACACCACGCGCCCCGGCCGCATTGTGGCCGCCATCCGCAAGCTCGGCTTCGCCGAGGTGTGGGAGGTGGCGTTCGGCGCCGAGCTGATCAGCCACGCCTACGCGCGGCTGTTCCGCGAGGCCCAGCGGACGGGTCGCCGCGTCATCGCCTCCCCCTGTCCCGCCGTCGTGGCCTTCGTGGAGAAGTACATGCCCGCGCTCCACGACGCCTTGGCCCCCATCGTCTCGCCGATGGTCGCCGCGGCCCGCGCCATCCGCCAGCGCCACGGCCGAGCGGTCCGCATCGTCTTCATCGGGCCATGCGTCGCCAAGAAGAACGAGGTCCGCGACCCCAGGGTGGCCGGGGAGGTGGACGCCGTGCTCTCGTTCCGCGAGCTGGCCGACATGATCCGCGACGCGGGCCTGGAGCTCGACAAACTGCCCGAAAGCGGCTTCGACAGCCCGCGGTGCCACGTCGGGCGCTCCTTCCCCATCTCGGGCGGCCTGCTGAAGACGGCGGGGCTCTCGACCGACATCCTGGAGAACTCGGTGGTGACCACGGAGGGGAAGGACCGCGTGCTCGACGCCCTCGACGCGGTGGCCGAGGGGCGCAGCCAGGCCCGGTTCTTCGACGTGTTGTTCTGCGAGGGCTGCATCGCGGGGCCGAAGATAATGAACGACCTCAGCGTGTTCGCCCGCAAGGAGATCATCGCCGACTACGTCAACGAGCAGAGCCGGTTCACGACGCAGAAGGACCTTGCGAACGCGCTTGCGGAGTTCGTGGCCCTCGACCTCACCCGCGGCTTCACGCCGCAGGACCTCAAGCTGCGGCAGCCGACCGAGGGCGAGATCGCCCAGGCGCTCCGCAGCCTGCGCAAGTTCAGCCCCGACGACCAGCTCAACTGCGGCGCCTGCGGATACCGCTCCTGCCGTGAGAAGGCCATCGCCGTCTGCCAGGGACTCGCCGAACCCGAAATGTGCCTCCCCTATCTCGTCGAGGAGCTCGAGGAGACGTGCAAGCAGCTCCAGACCTCGCACGTGGAGCTCAAGAGCGCCCAGCAACGGCTCCTGGAGACCGAGCGCCTGGCCTCGATGGGCCAGCTCTCGGCCGGCGTCGCCCACGAGATCAACAACCCCCTTGGCACCGTCCTCCTCTACTCGCACATGCTCCTGAAGCAGTTGCGCGACGGCGACCCGCGGCGCGCGGACCTCCAGATGATCGTCAGCGAGGCCACGCGCTGCAAGACCATCGTGCGCGGGCTGCTCGACTTCGCCCGCCAGTCGCGCGTCTCAAAGGCCTCCACGGACCTTGCGGCCCTTGTGGACGACGTCTTCACCATCGTGGCCCCCAAGGCCCAGGCCGCGGGCGTCGCTCTCGTCCACCAGGTCCCCGCCGGCCTCCCGCGCATGATGCTCGACGCCGCCCAGATCAAGCAGATGCTCGTCAACCTCGTCCACAACGGCATAGATGCGATTTCGGATTGCCGATTGCCGATTGCGGATTTCCAATCCGAAATCCGAAATCCGAAATAGGCGAGAGGGAAGTCAAGGTGGGCGCCACACTGACTGATGGTGGCCGCCGGGTGGAAATCCGGGTCTCCGACAACGGCTGTGGCATCCCCGAGGAGCACCTTCCCAGGGTCTTCACCCCCTTCTTCACCACGAAGGAGATGGGGCACGGCACGGGACTCGGCCTCGCCATCTGCTACGGCGTCGTCAAGATGCACTCAGGCGACATCACGGTCGAGAGCCAGGTCGGCAAAGGCTCCACCTTCACCGTCACACTCCCCGTCGGCTCCCCCGAGGCAGGCCCATGAGCACCAAGACGATTCTCCTCGTAGACGACGACCACGACTTCCTGGAGATGACGAGCCACGTGCTCGAGGCGGCGGGCTATCGCGTGGCCACGACCTCGGACCCCTCGGCGGCGCTCGGCCTCATCGCTACCGAGAAGCCCGCCCTCGTCGTCAGCGACCTGATGATGAAGGCCCTCGACTCCGGCTTCTCGCTCGCGCGGGCCATCAAGGCCGACGAGCGGTTCCGCGGCGTTCCGGTCATCCTGGTCACTGCCATCGCATCGCGCCTCGGCCTCGACTTCACCCCCCGCACCCCCGCCGACCTGGCCGCGATGGGCGCCGACGCCTTCTTCGAAAAGCCAATCACGCCCACGAAGCTGCTCGCCGAAATCGAGCGGCTCCTGCGGGCGAATCCGAGGTGAGCCGATGAATGAGCCTGTGCGAATCCTGGTCGTTGACGACGAGTTCGGCATGCGCGAGGGCTGCCGCCGCATCCTCTCCGAGGAGGGCTACGAGGTGGAGACCGCGCCCGACGGCCTTGCCGGCCTCGACCTCTTCCGCGAGCGCCTGACTTCTGGTGGCACGGGCATCCTGCCCGTGGACCACAGGCGGGACGCCTGTGCCACCGGCCGCAACTTCGCCGCCGCGCTCGTGGACCTCAAGATGCCGCGCATGAGCGGCCTGGAGCTCGTCGAAAAGCTCCACGCCCTCGACCCCGACACCCTCATCCTCGTCATCACCGCCTACGCCACGATTGACACCGCGGTGGAGGCCACCAAGCGGGGGGCCTACGGCTACATCCCCAAACCGTTCACCCCCGACGAACTGCTCCTCCCCGTCCGCAACGGGCTCGAGCGCCGCGCGCTCGCCATCGAGGCCCGCCGCCTCCGCGACGAGCGCGAGCGCCGTCTCCTCGAGCTCGCCTTCGAGCGCTCCAAGTGCTCCACCGTCATCAACTGCATGACCGACGGCGTCCTCGTGGTCAACCGCGACGGCCAGGTGGTGCTGCGGAACGCGGCCGCCGCGCGCATGGTGCCCGATTGCGCGGCCCTCCCGCTCCCCTCGCCCATCGAGCGCCTCGCCTGCCCCCCGCTCGCCGCGCTCGTCGCCGAGGCC
This sequence comes from Planctomycetota bacterium, assembly GCA_016872875.1. The sequence continues at coordinate 10,959 of VGYW01000188.1, forward strand.
CTCCACGCCACCGCACTCCCCATGATCGTCTCACGCGAGCTCGCCCTCGACAAGTGTACCTACATGGCCAACGCCAGCCCCGTCTTCGAGCAGGGTGGGGCCATCCTCGGCGCCGTCGCCGTCCTCCGCGACATCACCGCCCTCAAGAAACTCGAAACCGCCAAGTCCATGTTCGTCTCCATGGTCGCCCACGAGGTCAAAGGCCCGCTGGCCGCCATCGAGGGCTACCTCAACGTCGTCCTCGGCGCAATCGGCGGCCCCGACCCCCAGCGCGACCGCCGCATGCTCGAACGCTCCCTGCTCCGTGCCCAGGCACTCCGCACGATGGTCTCCGAGCTCCTCAACCTCGCCGCGATGGAGACCGGCGCCTTCGTCGTCACGCGCACCCCGCTCGACCTCGCCCAGGTCGTGGCCGCGGCCGTTGACGGCTGCCGCGAGCGGGCCGACGGCAAGCACATCGCCCTCGCCCTCCACGCCTCGTCCGGCCGCCAGGAACCCGTCCTCGCCGACCAGGCCGCCCTCACGAGCATCTTCACAAACCTCATTGACAACGCCATCAAGTACACCCCCGAGAACGGCCACGTAGACGTCAGCGTCGAGCCGAACGGCATGTACGCCAAGGTCGCCGTCAGGGACGACGGCGTCGGCATGGCCCCCGAGGAGAAGGAGCGCGCCTTCGACGAGTTCTACCGCGCCAAGAACCAGCAGACCGCTCAGGTGCCCGGCACCGGCCTCGGCCTCACCATCGTCAAGCGACTCGTCGAAATCCACCAGGGCCGAGTCACCGTGGACACCGCCCGCGGCAAGGGCAGCACCTTCACCGTCCGGCTCCCCGTCGTCAAGCAGGACGAGTCCCACACGTAGGCGCGGGCGCCACGACAGAGAGCCTGTGAAGAAATGACACGGACGGACACAGACAGACACGGACAGGCGCCCCTGAGAGGAACACCCTCTCGTCCGTGTGTGTCCGTGTGTGTCCGTGTGGCTCCTTCACTGGCCGGGAAGCGTGGCACCCCGTCCCCCGGTGCACCGAAGTGAACCGAAGCGAGCTTCTCACCTGGCTGCGGGAGGAGAGCGAGGCGCGCCTCAGTGAGCTCTGGCACGCCGCCGACGCCGTCCGCCGCGAGAACGTCGGCGACGCCGTCCAACTCCGCGGCCTCGTGGAAATCTCAAACCACTGCGTCCGCGCCTGCGCCTACTGCGGCCTCCGCGCGCCCAACCACGCCCTCGCCCGCTACCGCATGGCCGCCGACGAAATCCTCGCCTGCGCCCGCAAGGCCGTCGCGCTCGGCTACGGCACCGTAGTCCTCCAATCCGGCGAGGACTACGGCCTCCCCCGCGACTGGATGGCGGACATCATCCGCAGCATCAAGGCCCAGACACCGCTCGCCGTCACCCTCAGCCTCGGCGAGCGGCCCGACGCCGACCTTGCCGCCTGGCGCGCCGCCGGCGCCGACCGCTACCTCCTCCGCTTCGAAACCTCCAACCCCGCCCTCTACCACCGCATCCACCCGCCCCTGCGAGATGAGGCCCCTTCTGATCACGCGTCACGCGTCACGCGTCATGAGCTTGCCATCCCCCGCCTCACCATGCTGCGCCGTCTCCAGGAGCTCGGCTTCGAGGCCGGCAGCGGCGTGATGATCGGCATCCCAGGCCAGACCTACGACGACCTTGCCGACGACATTCTGCTCTTCCGCGAGCTCGAGCTCGACATGATCGGCGTGGGGCCTTACCTGCCGCATCCAGTGACTCCTCTTGGCCGCCATTCCGCATTCCGCACTCCGCATTCCGCATTCGGCCAGGTGCCCAACACCGAGCTTATGACCTACAGAGTGCTCGCCCTCACCCGGCTCGCCTGCCCCTGGGCAAACATCCCCAGCACCACCGCCCTGGCCACGCTCAACCGCGACAGCGGCCGCGAGCGGGGCCTGGCGCGCGGCGCCAACGTGGTCATGCCAAACCTCACGCCCCCCCAGTACCGCGCCCTCTACGAAATCTACCCCGCCAAGGCCTGCCTCTACGAGGTGGGTGGCACAGGCGTCCCGCCTGTGGAGCACGGGCAAGATGCCCGTGCCACCGACTTCGACGCGGCCCTCAAGCGCCGCATCCTCGCCCTCGGCCGCACCATCGGCACTGGCCCAGGCGCTTCCAGGAGACAATCCCACGCGGCCCCGGCCGCGAGCGCTCAAGATCGAGGTGTGCCATGTCTTCTGTAGGCCCGACCGGTCGAATCAATCGAATCAATCGAATCAATCGAATCGGTCGAATCGGTCCACTCTCCACTTCGCGAGAAGCGGTTGACTTCATTGACGATGCCCGCCTCCGCTCCCTTGCGGCCGGCGGCCAGCCCGAGCCCGCCGAGGTCCGCCAGGCCATCGCCAAGAGCCTCGCCAAGCAGGCCCTCAGCGTGGAGGAGACCGCCCTCCTCGTCCGCGCCACCCAGCCCGACCTTGTCGAGGAGGTCTTCGACGCCGCCCGCGAACTCAAGCGCACCGTCTACGGCAACCGCATCGTCCTCTTCGCCCCGCTCTACATCGGCAACTACTGCGTGAACGACTGCGCCTACTGCGGCTTCCACCGCTCGAACCGCGAGGCGGTCCGCCGCACCCTCGACGAGGCCGAAATCCGCACCCAGGTCGAGGCCCTCGAAGACCACGGCCACAAACGCCTCATCCTCGTCTTCGGCGAGCACCCGCGCTACTCGCCCCAGTTCATGGCCGACACCGTGCGCCTCGTCTACTCCATCCGCAAGGGGCACGGCTCCATCCGCCGCGTGAACATCAACGCCGCGCCCCTCGACCACGAGGGCTTCCGCACCGTCAAGGCCGCAGGCATCGGCACCTACCAGATTTTCCAGGAGACGTATCACCACGAGACCTACGCCCGCATGCACAAGGCGGGCACCCCCAAGGGCGACTACCTCTGGCGCCTCAACGGCCTCAGCCGCGCCTTCGAGGCCGGCTGCGACGACATGGGCATCGGCGCCCTCTTCGGCCTCTACGACTGGCGCTTCGAGGTCCTCGGCCTCGTTGCCCACGCCCTCCACCTCCAGAAGACCTACAACGTCGGCCCCCACACCATCAGCTTCCCACGCCTCCGCCCCGCCTCGGGCGTCCGGCTGACCACCGGCCACGAGGTGAGCGACGCCGATTTCAAGCGGGTCATCGCCATCCTGCGCCTGGCCGTGCCCTACACCGGCCTCATCCTCACCGCCCGCGAGCCCGCCGCACTCCGCCGCGAGGCCATGAGCTTCGGCGTCTCGCAGATCGACGCCGGCAGCCGCATCGAACTCGCCGGCTACACCGAGGCCGGCGACGCCCAGGCCCGCGACCGCGAGCAATTCGAGCTGGGCGACATCCGCCCACTCGACACCGTCATGCGCGAGCTGCTCGACGACGGCTACGTGCCCAGCTTCTGCACCGCCTGCTACCGCCTGGGCCGCACGGGCGAGCACTTCATGGAGTTCGCCATCCCCGGCTTCATCAAGCGCTTCTGCACCCCAAACGCCCTTAGCACGCTGATGGAGTATCTGGTAGACTATGCTTCGGCGGAGACTCGCGCCGCGGGCGAGAAGCGCATCGCAGAGGAGCTTGCCCAACTCCCCGACAGCTCCTTGAAGCGCCAGCTCCTCGAGCGCCTCGAACGCATCCGCACTACCGACGACCGCGATCTGTATTTCTGAGGCCATGACGCGTGACGCGTGACGCGTGATAAGAAAGACCCGCCTCTGGTCTTCTCTTCTTGTCACGCGTCACGCGTCACACGTCAGGAAGAAGCCTTGAGCACGGCGGCATACCGCAAAGAGCACGATCTACTGGGCGAGCGGGAGGTGCCCGCCGACGCGCTGTGGGGCGTGCACACATTGCGCGCCGCCGAGAACTTCCCGCTCGCAGGCCGCCCCGTCCACCCCGCCCTCATCCACGCCTACGGCACCGTGAAGCTCGCCTGCGCCGAGGCCAACCGCGCCGTCGGCGCCTGGAGCGGCGATACGGGCAAGGCCGACGCCATCGAGGCCGCCTCTCAGGAAATGGCCGACGCCAAGCTCGACCGCCACATCGTCGTGGATGCCCTTCAGGGCGGAGCCGGCACCTCCACGAACATGAACGTCAACGAGGTCATCGCCAATCGCGCGCTTCAGATTCTCGGCGAGCCCCTCGGCAACTACAAGCGCATCTCCCCACTCGATGATGTCAACCTCCACCAGTCCACCAACGACACCTATCCCACCGCCCTCAAGCTCGCCGCCATCCACCTCGTCCGAGCGCTCGAAGACAAACTCGTCCCGCTCCAAGAGGCGTTTCAGAACAAGGAGAAGCAGTTCGCCCACGTCGTGAAGGTGGGGCGGACGGAGCTACAGGACGCCGTGCTGATGACGCTCGGCCGCGAGATGAGCGCCTACGCCGAGGCGTTCAACCGCGACCGCTGGCGGGTCTACAAGTGCGAGGAACGCCTCCGCGTGGTCAACCTCGGC
>VGYW01000189.1 GCA_016872875.1 Planctomycetota bacterium
CGTTCACGGCGGCGACCTGGACGTTGACAGTGACCGGGGAGGCGGAGGCGGCCTGGCCGTCCCAGGCCCTCACAGTGAACGCCTGGAGGGTGCCGTTGGCATTCGCCGCGGGATGCCACACGAGGCTTTCGCCGGCAGAGAGGAGGGTGATGCTGGGGACAACTGGCAGGCCGCCCTTCGTGAGGGTGCCGCTCGTCACGGCCTCGAGGCGGAAGCTCAGAGGGTCGCCATCCGCGTCGGCGGCGTTCGAGGCCGCGAGGAGGGCGGCGTAGGAGATGGTGAAGTCGGTATCCTCGATGCCGCCAGCGAGCGGGGCTACGGTGGTGAGGGTGGGGGGCGAGTTGGGGAGAATCGTGACCCGCCCAACGGCGCGGCTGTGGACCGGGGCGTGGTTCCCGTCGTCAATCCGCGCCCAGAGGGTGTAGGTTCCCGGCGGCGTGAGGCCGACGTTCCAGAGGAGCTGGTCGTTCGCGCCGTCGGGGTTCTCGCGGAGGCCCTGGGCGAGCCAGGTGTGGTCGGCGTCGTCCCAGGGCGCGGCGGTGTCGTCGGGGTCGAGGGCAAGCGAGATTTCCGCGTCGTCGTCCGCGTCGATGTCGGTCCAGCCAATCGTCACGGTCCGGCCCTGCTTCACCTGGATGTCGGTGGCGGGGCTGGCGAGGACGATGGCGGGCGGCTCGTGGGGGGTGACGGCCACGTTGTCGAAGACGGCTGTGGCGAGGGTGCCGTCGTTGTTGCTCGTGACGGCGAGGCCGACGTAGGCGACTAGATACGGGCTGAAGCCCGCACTCCCAACCGCGGTCCACGCGGTACCGTTGGGCGAGACGTAGCTTGTCACCGTGTTGCCCGTACGGACGAGCTTGACCCAGTAGGGCGCGGGGCCTTGCCCGAGAGTGGTGTCGGCTGCTGCCTCGCCTGCGTAGCTGCGGTGGGACAGGCTTCCAGCCTGTGGGGTCAGGGCGGCGAGGGCGAATGGGGCCTCGGGAGCGAGCGAGCCGCGAATCATAGCCCCCGCCTCGCCCACGTCGAGGCTGACGACGCGGGCGACGATCTCGCCGTCGCCGCTGAGGGGCTTGTAGACGAGGCGGAACTCGTCCCCATAGCCGCCGATGCCGGCCCCGGAGCCTCGGACGGTGAAGACGCCGCTGAGGAGCTGGGTGGTGCCGGCCGCGCCAACCGCCCCGATGTCCTGGCTGAGCCAGGCGGTGTAGGTGAAGGCCAGTTGTGAGTTGGGCGCGACCGCGTTCCCTGCGGCATCCCTGACATTGTTCACGGTGAGGGTGTAGAGGACCCCCTCGGAGAGGGTGGCGGAGAGGACGAGGTTGACCGAGCGGCCGTCGTCCTGTAACGCCGCCCCAATCACAGGCGAGACGCCTGTGCCACCGAAGGTGATGGCGTAGTTGGCGATGGCCTCGGCGGATGCCTCCGTGACCGGCTTGCCGAAGGTGGCGGTGACGTGAGTCGTGTCGAGGGCGCTCGCGGACAGGAGGCTGGGCCTGGGGGTGGCCATGAGGACGGAGGTGAGGGCGCTCTCGACGCCGTCGCCATTGACGGCCGCGACCTGGTAGGCATAGGAGAGGGCCTCGGCGAGGCCGGTGTCGCTGAAGCTCGTCTGGGCCGTGGTTTGCCGGACGACGCCGTCGCGGTAGACGCGGTAGAAGGCGACTCCGGTATCGGGGTCAGCAGCGGCGGACCAGGTGAGATCAATCCGCGAGTTGGTCACGGCAATGGCGTTGAGGTTCGAAGGGGCGGACGGCGCCGTGGCGTCCAGGAGCCTGTTGGCGGCGCCGGGGGTGCCGCCGAGGTTGCTCGCGCGCCAGGTGTCGGGGTCGTTGCCGTAGAGCGTGATGTCGCGCCGCGCGAGGGCGCTGCCGTCGCCATCGGCCTCCTCGGGCCAGGGCGTCTTGTCGTTGTAGTCAACGCGGTCCGCGAGGACGTAGGGGACGTAGCCCGTGCCCTCGGGCCCGCCCGGGCGGTAGAGCAGGACGTCGTCGCCCTCGTTGGCAAGCGCGCCCACGTAGGGGCCGAAAATCTGCACTCCGGCCGGGACGCCGTAGGTCGTGCGGAACGTGGCGGGGTCAATCCCCACGACGAGCAGGTAGCCGTTCGCGGGGAGGACGGTGGTTGCGGGGAAGCGGAACTGGACGGCGTCCTCGAGCTTCCACCTGTTGTCGGGGTTGGCGGGGTCGTAGAGGGGGACGGGCGCGGCGGTGGTGTTTCGTAGCTCAATGAACTCGTGGCCGCCGGCGGTGGGCGGGTGGTAGTAGATTTCGTTGATGACGACTGGCCCGACGCGCGGATAGGCGTTCGCGGCGCCCATCGTGGCGGCGCTCATGGCCACGAAGTGGGCGTCGCCCGTGGAGATGGCGTGGCGCCCGAAGGGCACCTCGCGGTCGGCGGCGCCGAAGGCCACGGCCTCGCGGTAGCCGCCGGGCTCCCCGGCGAGGCCGTTGGAGGTGAGGAAGGCGTTCTCGCCGAACTCGCTGAAGGCGAAGGCCACGCGGACGCCTGGGGCCGCGGCGTTGCCGAAATGGTTGGTCTGGTTGAAGACGATGTAGCCGCCCGCGGGGATGACGATGCCTGGCTGAATCTGGTACTTCGTCAGGTCGGCCGCGTCGTCGCTGAGGAACCAGCCGCTGATGTCAATCGGGCTGGCCGTGGTGTTGTGGAGTTCGAGCCAGTCGCCGATGGCCTGGTCGGTGTGGGAGAGGAGCTCGTTGATGACGACGGCGCCGGGCGGGAGGCCGGGGTCGTCGGCGCCGGGGGAGCCGCCGGGCAGGGAGCTGGTGCGCCAGCCGCGCCGCCGGTCCCAGTCCTCAATATCAGCCGTGTCGCTGACGGGCACCAGCGAGAAGCCATCGCCGTCGGTGAGCGGGTGCCAGGAGTCGGCGTAGTCGAAGTCGGCGATTCGTTCGCCGAGCGGCCCCTTGAGATTGATCTCCTCGCCGGCGTTGCTCAGGCTGCCGCTGAACTCGCCGGCGACTGTGATGCCGCCGGTGCCGTAGCGCGACTCGAAGGCGTCGAGGTTGCTCACCACGACCACGTGCGAGCCGGGCGCCAGGACGAGCTGCGGGAAGATGAACGTGATCCCCTTGGTGAACTGGAAGCCCTGGAGATCGAGCGGGGTCGGTCCGATGTTCTTCAGCTCGATAAACTCGAAGTCGTTCTCCACGTAGGGGCTGGGCGGGTCAGCCTCTTTGGGATGATACATGATCTCGGTCACGCGGAGCTGGTCGGCGAGGGCATCGAAGGGCTTGGAGACCTCGAACTCGACTGGCTCGGACCAATGGCTCCAACGCCCCGTGGCGTCCTTGAAGCGGACTCGGACGCGATAGGTGTGGCCTGATTCGACGGCGCCCTCGGGAACCGTGATGTCGCTCTGGTACGCCGTGAGCTCGCCGCTGGTCCAGAGCTGCGTGATCTCGTAGCGGCCCGCCCCCACTTCTCCGAGGCGCCATTCCATCGCGGCGAATGGGGCGGAGCCGCCGTAGGCGGAGGCCCGGAAGCTGAGCTGGTCGGAGGGGAACTCGGGGGGCGCCAGCGATGTCACCGTCGGCGTGTCAGGGATGAGCGGGTCGTTCAGCAGGTGAGTGTCTATCCAGCCTGTGCGTGCGGCCACGTAGTCCTTGAGCAACTGCACCATTCCCGGGAAGCCTGGTGGCACAGGCGTCCCGCCTGTGGCTTCATAGAAGTGGCCCTGGCCGGCCTTGGCGGGGTCAACGTAGGAGGAGGCCATGATGGGGTTGAAGTCCCACATCGCCCGGTCGGCCCCCGCGATGTCCTCGATGACGCCGGCCAGCTCGTCAATCAGCTCGTAGCCCTGGTCGGTGTTGAAGAGGAGGTCGCGGATTTCGCGGAGGCGGTTCTGGTAGTCGAGGGCGAAGGCGGGACGGGTGAGGATGCGGCTTGCGAAGGGCTCGGAGCCGTCGCCCGGCATCGTGTCGGCCCAGGTGAGGGTCAGGTCGCCTGGGAGGATAGACCAGAGGCCGGTGTTGGGGTTCAGATAATAGAAGTAGTTCCTGCCGTCGCCAACGTCATAGTTGTGGATGGCCTCGAGGATGGCGCGGAAACTGTAGTAGCCATCGAGGTCGAAGTTGTCGCGCCACCACTGGTCGGACGGGGTGGTGGTGGTGTAGGCGGAGATGAAGGCGGAGAGGTCGGAGCCGTCGGTTGCGGCAGAGTGGCCCTGGTTGGCGAGCTCGCCGCTCCAGGCCTCCATCGCGTAGAGGTTGCCGTCGGGGAGGCCGTGGGCGTCGAGGAAGGAGCCGTCGGGCCGTTCCACTGCGAGGTAGAGTCCCCAGAAGTCGCCGTCGTATTGTGTTGCGCCGCTCGCTGCGGCCTCGTCAATCACGCGGAGTTGCGCCCAGGCGGTGTTGCTGGCGGGGACGCCTGCGAGGTCGAAGAGGCGGCAGCCGAGTGCCTGAAAGAGGCCCTGCTCGCCGCGGTACCCGGTGTCGGCCTGCTGAATCGCGGGCGAGAGGTCCAGCGTACCCCACTCGTCCTCGTCGTCGTCCTCGTCCTCGATCTTCAATTCATGCGAGCGATTGAGGTCAAACGCCCAGGCATTCTTGCCCGTGGCGTAGCGCCAGGCATCGCCGCCGGCCTGGAAGCGGATGTGGTCGTAGACCACTCCATCATAGACCAGGGTGCCGAGCCACGGATAGGCGTCGCCCGCATAGCCGGAGAGCCATTGGGCGGCCTCGACGTCCGGCTTCTTCGCGAGCAGGTGGTAGGCGGGCACGCTGCCCATCGTGGCGGCGTCGTAGGTGGTTGGGGTGGAGCGCGCGGGGTCGGGGCTGCCAGGCTCGATGGCGCCGCTCCAGGCCGGGACGCCGTCGTAGACGAAGTAGGCGAAGTTCGGCTGCGGATCCTCCGCGTGGGGCGCGGTCGTGCTCGCCAGGGCCGTGTCCTGGGCAATGATGCGGTAGCGGACGAGGCGGCGGTTCGCGGCGAGCGCGGCGGGAAGCTCGACGGTCCAGATGCCGTCGCCGGCCACCTCGTCGGCGCCCAGCCCGTCGTCGTGCATCGCGAGCGGCGTCCAGTTCGCCGCATACTCCGGGTCGCTAAGGCCGATGTAGCTGCCTGGGTCAACCAGTTGGTAGTGGAGTGAGAGTGAGAGTGAAAGTGAGAGTGAAAGAGAAGGGGAGAGGGAAGTGGCTTGGGCGGTGATGACGACGGGCTGGCCGGAGCGGGGCAGAGACGCCGCGGCTACCTCGTGGATGAAGGGCGCGAAGGAGGTGGCGTAGACGGAGTTCTGTGCGCCCGGCGTTGGGCCGGCGAGGGATGGCCGCCAGCTCGCGCCCAGGCCGTTGTCGAGAGCCGGATTCAGTAGCTCGATGGATGCGCCCACAGGCGGGACGCCTGTGCCACTAACCGGCCAGGGGAAGCCGTCGCCATAGTCCACCGCGTCCACCTTCTGGCCCAGCGCGTTCCGCAGGACGACCTGCTCGCCGCCGTTGTCGAGCCGCCCGGTGAAGGGGCCGAGCGGGGTGAAGCCGAATCTGGCCTGGAAGGCCGCGGGGTCCTGCGCGACGACGACGTAGCCGCCGGCCGGCAGCAGGCTGCCGGCCGGGAAGGTGAACTGGACGGCATCGGAGAGCGACCAGCCGCTGAGGTCCGTGTCAGTTGCGGCGCGGCTGTGGATTTCCACGAACTCGACGAGGTCGGTCTTGACGGGCGGGGCGTAGTGGAGTTCGTTGATGGCGATCTGGCCGGTGGCGAGGCCGGAGTCAGGGGCGCCGGGCGAGCCGCCGTGGAATAGGCTTGGGCGCCAGCTATCGCGCTCCCCCCAATCGTGACGCGTGACGCGTGACGCGTCCCGGACAACCAGCGAATGCCCGTCGCCATCGGCGCTGGGATACCAGTCGTCGTCGTAGTCGAACCGCAGGACCGCGGCGTCGAATGGGTCGGGCAGTTGGAGGACGATTTCCTCGCCCGCGTTGTCGAGGTCACCCTGGAAGGCGCCGGCCACGCGCGGGCCGATGCCGTAGTGCTCCTGGAAGGTTGCGAGGTCGCCCACGGCGACGATGAACTCGCCAGGGGCGAGGTCGAGGGCGGGGAAGACGAACTCAACGCCGCCGCTGAGCCTCACGCCGCCCAGGCTCAGCGTCGTGCTGCCGGTGTTCTGGAGCTCGATGAACTCGTGGTCTGCGCCCCCTGGGGGATTGAACATCACTTCGGTGATGCGGAGGTCGTCCATCAGGGCCTGGGTGTTGGGCGTGATGGCGGTGCCATTGGAGAGGCCGGGCGTCGGGATGGCGAAGAAGGGGTATGGCGAGCCGGCGCCGTCGGGGAGGCGGCCCTGCGAGACATCGGTCGTCTGATTGAGGTACACCGGGGGCAACCCCGCACTGGAGAGGCCGAGGAGCCCCTGATTGGGGTTGAGCTTGAAGCCGAGGTGGTCCGGGCCGGCAGCCTCATCGTCGTCCGCGATGAAGACGGCGAAGCCGTCGCCAGCGACGAAGCTGAGCGGGGCGATCTGGTGCTTGGTGGGCTGCGGGCCGGGCTTGTCCGTGAGGAACAGGCCGCCCAGCGCCACCGGGAGCGGGTCGGGGTTGTGAAGCTCGATGAAGTCGTCCGCGAAAACCACGTCGCCATCGGTGAACCACTCGTTGATGGTGAGGGTGGCGGGGTCGCCGGTTCGGGCGGCGACGTTGGCGGCGCCGAAGGTGGGGAGGGTGAGCGCCCAGTCCTGGCTGTGCCCCACGCGGCCGATGGAGAGGTCGGGCACCTGGAGGCCGAACTCCACGGAATCGAGCAGTGCGCCGCCGGAGGCGAAGAGGAAGAGCCCTTCGCCCTGGGCGTTGAGGGCGAAGCCGAGGTCGTCGGCATAGAGGACCAGGTATTGGCCCGGCAGCAGGGTGGTGCCTGCGGGGAAGACGAACTCCGCCGGGTCGTCGGCGCGGTCGCTGAGGCCCATCCCGCCCAGGTCAACGGCCACGGCGCCATCGTTGACGAGCTCGATGAGGTCGGGGAAGGCGCCATTGTGCTCGACGGCGGCCCGATTGTCAGCCAGGACTTCATTGATGCGCACGCGCGCGAGGGCGCCGTTCACGGTCCAAGTGAGTGAGGAGGTAGCGTTGGCTTCCGCCTGCCAGACGCCCGCCGAGTTCTTGCCGATGACCTGGACGGTGTAGGCGCCGTTAGCAAGGCCGGCCAGTTGGATGGGCTGCGTCACGGCGAGTTCGGCGCTCCACGCCCCGCCGTTGAGGCGCCACTTGTAGCCGTAGAGGTCCGGCCCGCCGACGGTGAGCGTGGCGGAGGTGGCGCTGGTGAGGGCGGGCGGCTCCCCCGCGATGGAGGCGCCTGCGGGCACGTTCGCGCCCATGTCCAGCCCGTTTGGCCCAGTCCCAATGGCTGGGGAGCCGGGGGCAAGCTCGTAATCCGCAATCCGTAATCCGTAATCCGCAATCAGAAGACGGGCGCTCTCGGCGGTGTTCCCCGTTCCATAGGCGTGCCACTGGGCGGGGAGGACGGAGCGGTTGACCGTGAGGTCGGTGGCCGGCAGCACCTGGTCGAAGACCAGAGGGGAGTTGTCGAAGATGACGCCATCAACGCGGGCGCCGCGGCCCGGGCTGGCAGTCTGGCCCGCGAGGTCGAAGTAGATGGCCGCCAGGTCCGCCTCGGACACGGTGTCGTTGGCAAAGGTCAGGAAGGAGTCGTCGTAGACGAAGGCGGCGTGGTCAACGTCGTAGAAGGCGTTGCGGACGACCACGTAGTCGTGTCCGCCGCCGGCGGAGAGGGCGTTGGAGTGGCCGGGGGCGAGGTTCCACTGGTCCTTGTGGAAGTGGGCGAAGACGTTGCCCTCGATGGTCACAGGCCAGAGGCCTGTGCCACCAATCCAGAGGTTCAGCGCATTGGAGCCGCCGCCGAGGAAGAGGTTGTCGAGGATGGACACAGGCCAGAGGCCTGTGCCACCAATCCAGGTGAGCTCGATGGCGTCGTTGTGGCCTTTGAGGAGGCCGAAGGTGTTGCCCTGGATGACCACAGGCGAGACGCCTGTGCCACTGATCCAGATGTGCTCGCTCAGGCCGTCGGTGGTCGGCTCCTCGCCTGCGCCGAAGAGGTCGGTGAACGTGGAGTTCCGCACGATGAGGGCGGAGTCCACCGAGCGGATGCGGCGGCGCTCGCTATGGTCGAAGACCACGTTGTCAATGAGCAGGTTCGAGTTGTCCAGCCCGACCATTCCGTTGTCTGTGACTGCCCACTCGACGACGGCATTGGTGAGGCGGTTGTCGGCCAGGGTGTTGCTGAACTGGAGGCCGTCCCAGGCTCCGCCGCCGGGCAGGCGGGTGAAGCGGACAAGGTCGTAGCCGGAGCCTTCCGCCACGAGGCGCCCCTGAACGGTCAGCTCGGTCCCCGCCTCGAAGAAGAGCGTGGTGCCGGGCTGGACGGTGAAGGTGACGCCTGGGTCCACGATGAGGTCGCCGGCAATGCGGTAGGGGCCTCCCGCGGCGGTGAGGGTGATGTCGCCGGTGATGTGTCCGCCTGCGAACGTTGCCCAGGGGTCGTCGTACCAGACGTCAACTGTGCCGGTGGTGAGGCGGTTGCCGGTGCCGTTCGGGCCATCGAAGGTCTCGACGCGGAGGCGGTTGATGCCGGGGAGGAGCGGGATGGAGGTTCCGCCGACGGGCACAGTGCCTTCGAGCTCGAGGTCGAAGCTGATGTCGGTGCTGTTCACGGCGCACTGGTGGATTTCGACGGCGACGGTGTTGGTGCCGGCGACCAGCAGGCTGGGGCTGATGGTGTAGGTGAAGAAGGTCGTCTCGTCGGCGCCGCCGACCGTTATGGTGGCGAGGGTGTTGTAGGCGGCGCCCGCGGCCAAGCCGTCCCGCGGGGCATCCATGCCGTTGATGTAGACCGCCGCGCCGTCGTCCCGCACCATCCGCAGGGTCAGGCCGGTGAGCTGGGAGGGATTCGCCACGTTGAAGGTGGTTCTGAAGTACGTCGTGATGTACTTGTTGTTGGGGTCTGGGCCGTAGTTGACGACCGTCGCCTCGTCGCCGTCGCCGTAGCCGAGGTGCGCGGCGCCCGACTTCCAGGCGGCGTCGTTGAAGCCCGGCTGGCTCCAGGCGGTGCCCTGGTTCGAGCCGTTGTCGAGGTAGCGCCAGACGGAGCCGCGCGGCAGGAGCGTCACCGGCTGGGTGCCGGTCGGCGCGCTGTCCGTCCACTGGCCCGTCTTGGCGTTCCAGGAGCCTACGACGCCGTTGACGGTGACGGAGCGGGTGTTCGCAACGTCGGCGGCGCCGCTGAGGCTGGTCGTCGCGGAGGCCGTTCTTGGGTAGCCGTTGACGACGGGCAGGGGACTTTGGATGGTGAACGCCTGCGGGATCTGGCTCAGGACGGCTGCCGTGCGGTCCACGACGAACTGCTTCATCGCAGCCGCCACAGGGTGGAAGCCTGTGCCACCAAGCCCGGCGGTCACCTGGTCAATGAGGGGGTTCATCACCTGCGGGTTGTAGACCGTTTCGATGAGGTCGAGGAGTGCCGCGTAGTAGAGCGGCAGGATGTCTTTCTGGTTCAGGAAGCGATTGAGGCCGTCCACGCCGGAGAAGGTGAAGATGCCCTGGTCTGTGCTGCCGGCGGCCTCGCCCTGGCCGAGGAGCGCGTCGAGCTCGTACGGGACGAGGACGAAGCGGGTGTCGGCGGTCCCGCGGTAGAGGTAGAAGTCGTTGCCGATGCCGCGGTTGAGCCCGGCGCGGTAATCGCCCATCAGCGTGTCGAAGGCCAGGTATCGGACCCACTGCTGGACGTTGACCACCTGGCTCACCTGAGCGTAGTAGGTGGCGTCGGGGGCATTGTTCAGGAGGTTGAGCATGTTGACCAGGTCGGACCAGTCGTTGGCGTCCTGGTTCGTCTGCTTGAAGTAGGTGTCCTGGTAGGCGGCAGGGCTTGCGCCCTCGTAGCGGAGGTCGGCCTCCTGCGAGAGGTCGTCGGTGCGGAAGGCGGCGTAGAGGTTGCCGGCCGCGTCGTCGGGGAAGTGGCTGAGCGCGAAGGCGCTGCCGGCGGCCTCCAGTGCCGCGTAGGAGCCGAACATGGGGCTGCCCGGCAGGGCGAGGTCGGCGCCGTTGACGAGGACCTGGACAGGTTGCGCCTCGAGGTAGGGCAGCCCGGCAACCGCGTAGGCGGCGTTGCCGAGGGTCTGGAGGTAGGCGTAGCGGGAGTTGATGGTGAGCGCCGTGGCGTCGCGCCAGGGGGCATCGCCCGTGAAGGCCACATAGTAGTTGTTCGGCGGGCCGAGGCGCGTGCCGCGGCCCGTGTTGCGGACGCCGGCGAGGTAGCGCACGCCAACGCCCGTGCCGTCGAGCGCGATGAACGTGCCGTTCATCTGGGCGTTGCTGCGCTCCTCGCCGCCGCCGCCATTCCCGATCTCCGCGAGCTCCGCACGCTCCGCCTCGGTCATGATCAAGCGGTAGATCGGTTGGCTGCCCGGCACCCAGGCCACTGAGGGGTCAAAGGTGTCGTCCACCTGGTAAAGGAGGTTTGCCGACTGGGTGCCGGCGGGCTGGACGGGTGCGGGCCAGGTGCGGGTGTGGCCGGTTGCGTCGGCGGCGACGACGTAGAACTCGACCACGGCGCCATCGGCCTGGGGCGGCAGGACGGCGCCGAAGACGCCGTCGCCCGCCTCGCCGTCGCCGTGGTCCCCGTCGTCGAGCATGGACACGGAGGCGAATGCGGGCTGGCCGTCCACCCTGTACCAGAGCGTGGCCACAGGCTGGAAGCCTGTGCCACCATCGTCGAGGAGCCGGGCGGTGACAATCACCGGGTCGGTGGACCTGGGTATGGCGGGGAGGTGTGCGACGTCGAGGATGATGGGCGCGATGTCGGTGCTGGCGGCGGAGTTGGCGGCCCCAGGCGTGCCCTGGGCGGTCGAGCTGGCCGCCCAGTTCTGCCCGTAGTCGGCGGGGAGGGCGAGGTTGACGAGCTCGAGGGAGCTCCCGCCGCCGTTGTGGAGTGCTGACCAGACCCAGCCCTGGTGGCCGTAGTCGAGCGGGCCGCGCGCGCGGGTGGCCCAGTCGCCGTCGGTGCCATAGGTCACTTTGTCAAGGGTTGCGGCGCTGCCGTCAACCAGCTCGATCGTCTCCGCCCGGTCGCTCAGGGTGCCCTGCCAGCCGGCGACGACTTTGGCGACGGTGGGGTACTTTGCCTGGAAGGCCGCCAGGTTGGCTGCGACGACCAGGTAGCCGCCCGGCGCAATCGTGGTGTTGGGGAAGCTGAAGACGGGCCCCTGCGCGAACCTCCAACCGCCCGTGCTGACCGTGGAGGCGCCGGCGTTGCGAATCTCGATGTACTCTTCGGAGGCGAGGTTGGAGGAGGGGTGGTACATGATTTCGGTGATCTGGACGTCGGGGCGGACGCCGATGACGAAGGTGGCCTCGGTGACGGCGCTCCAGGTGGAGCCGGAGAGGACGCGTGCCCTGACGATGCCGCTCTCGGAGAGCGGGATGGGGTCGGTGTAGGCGAGTGCGCCAGGGGCCACTGCGCCGCCGACGAGGCGCGGGTCGCTCCCGTCGAGCGTGTAGTAGATGGTGCCGGCCGGCGCGCTCATGGTCAGGAGGAAGCCGTCCGCCACGTCGCCCCCCGTGGAGTTGAAGGTGGGGGCCGCGACGCTCGGGTAGAGCGGGGCCGGCGTGCCGCCGGCGAGCGTGGTGTTGCGGAACTGGTTGAGGACGATGGCGGTGCGCTGCGGCATGTAGGTGTTGACAACGCGGCTGACGGCGTTGAGCCAGTTGGTCTTGGTAAGCGGCGTGGCCACCTTGGAGTCGCCCCAGCGCGCGGACTCGGCGATGATGGCCAGTTGGATTTCGTTGGCGCGCTCCATGAAGAGCGCGGCGGCGCCCTCGGGCGAGAAGATGCCGCCGTTGAAGAAGGTGCGCTGCACCTGGTCGGCGAAGCGCAGACGGTACTCGGGGTTGTACATCAACTGCTGATGGAGCCACTGCGGGCTGCTCTTCAGGATGTCGGTGTTGCCGGCCGGCCAGGGGCCGTTGCGGTTCTCATTGACGTTCAGGAGCGTGTGCTCGGCGTCGTGGGCGAAGAAGGCGAAGCCCCGCTCGCCCGTCCGGTCGCGGATGCCGAACCAGTTGTTCGGGCTGTTGTTGCCCAGGAAGTTCGAGATCGGCGCGTCCAGGTTCCCGCCGTAGAGGATCGCGAGCATGTAGTTTATCAGGTTGTCAACGTCCACCAGGACGGGGTAGGCGGGGTTTCGGGTGCCGTCGGGGTTGAGGCCCTGGATGCGGTAGTATGCGGCGAGGGAGCTGAGGCCGGCCTTGGCCTGGTTGTAGAGGTCGGTCCAGGCGTTCATGTTGCCGTCGGTGGCCCCGATGGTGTAGGGTCCGGCCTCGACCTTGATGGTGTCGAAGTTGTCCTTGTCGCCGCCGAGGTAGGACTCGCCGAAGGATGCCTCAGAGCGCTCCTGGGACTGGTAGAGGCCCCAGTATTGGCCATTGACGTAGAGGTGGTAGAATCGGCTGCGGGTGTAGGGGTCGCCCATCTCGCGCTGGGCGTCGCGCGAGAAGACCTCAGCGACCATGTTGTTGTTGGGGTCGCCGCCGAAGCTCCAGGAGTAGTTCTGGGCTGTGCGGAGGTCAACGCAGTCGAACTCGTCCACGCCTTCTTCGCCGAAGAGCGGGAAGTGGAGCTCTTCGGCGCCGTATTCCTGTCGGAAGAAGAGGCGGAAGGCGTGCTTGGGGTTGTTCCCGCTGCGGCTGTAGCCGCCGCGGATGCGGAGGCCCGCGTTGATCTGGAAGCCGGGGGTGCCGTCGGGGTTGATGAGCTCGAGGGAGGCCGGCCGCTCCCAGGCCGCCCCCTCCTGCGCGGCGTTGACGTAGATGCCCGTGGAGGCGTTGAAGAGGTTGGCCACGTCCGTGACGATTGACATGGTGGGGATCGAGGTCAGCGCGCTCCGCAGTTGCGGGCCCCACGTCGGGTTGTTCACGATGTCGGGGTCCATCCCGTAGTCGAGTATCTGGCCGTTGACCGGGCCGACGGGCCAGCCGGCTGGCGGGGCGCCGGTGGGGCTCTGGGTGAGGACGTCGGCCAGGAAGAGATATGTCCGCGTGCCCACGGGGGCGCTGACGAAACCCGTCCTGAAGGCCGCGGCGCGCAGCACCGTGGTGCCGGTGATGTTGAGCGGGGCGGAGTAGACGTTGCCCGTGGTGGCGGTGGGCGTGGAGCCGTCGGTGGTGTAGCGGACTTGCGCCCCGGCGGTCGCCGTGCTGAGGGTGACGCTGAACGGGGCGTTGAAGAAGCCGTGGTCCTGGCTGAACGCCACGTCGCCCACGCGGGCGTAGTAGTTGGCCGAGTTGGCGCCCCCGGGCGTGGGCGTGGCGAAGTAGTGCTCGGTCAGCCCCAAGAGGTCAACGTCCACCAGCTCGGGCAGGATGAGGAACTTCTGGCTGTCCTTCGCGACGTTGAGGCCGTGGATGGCCAGGACGTTCTGGCCGGCCTGGATGAGGCCGAGGTGGCCGGAGGCGTCCATCGTCTCGGTGGCGAGGGCGGCCGCTCCCTCGTGGGTGGCTGTGGCCGTGGAGTTCCAGGCGAGCGAGGCGGGGGCGTTGCGCCGCGCGACCTCGGTGCCGTTGAGGTAGGCCACGAACCCGTCGTCGTAGTTCATCCGCAGGGTCAGCGAGTCGAGCTGGGCGGGGTCTGCGACGTCGAACGGCACGCGGATGAAGGCTGAGGCGTTGACGTCGTACATCTGGGTGCGGACGTCGGTGCCGATGAGCGCGCCGTAGCCTGAGCTGGGCGTGGAGGAGACGTAGTCGGCCTCGGCGGCGAGCCCCCCCGCAGCCGTGTTGCCCACGAGGGCGAAGTTCGTGCCGTTCCAGACGGTGAAGCTGCCCTGTGCGGCGAAGAGCTCGAGGCCCGAGCCGCCGCCGCGCTCGTAGAAGACCAGCTCGGCCTGGTACTTGCCGGCGGCGGGGAAGTTGAAGACGCCGAGGGTGTCGGCCGGGCCGCGGGGGTTGGCGAACGAGATGGTGTCGCTGCCGGCCGGCGTGGACGAGTTCGTCACAAGGGTCGTCGTGGCGCCCGCGATGGTGAGGCGGAAGCCGTCGTCGCTGTTCACCCCAAAGGTCCAGAGGCCGGCGGCGGGAATCGTCACCCAGGCGGTCCCGCGCACGACGAAGTCGTTTGCATCCTGGTTGATGAAGAGGCCGGGGAAGGTCCTGTCGTTCCCCACGTAGTGGCCGTAGCCGCCGGTGTTGAAGTAGTTGACGAATGGGGCGTTCTCGGAGGCCACCCAGCTCTGCTGCGCGGGATTGGCGATGACGCCCTCGGCGGCGGCCAGGCTGCCGACCAGGATGTTCGCCTTGTAGTTCCAGACGGCGAGCCCGGGGACGAACTTCTGGTAGCCCACGCCGGTCGTGCCCGCGAGCCAGCCGGCGGCATCGAAGCCGGGCAGGGTCCACGACAGCCCCAAGGCGTCGCTCGCCGGGATGAGCGTCCTGCTCGGGGCGGCGGCGGGCACGAGGGTGGTGGTGCTGACCTCCTGGCCCAGGCCGTAGGACATGTCGGCGTATTGCTGGGGGAAGGCGGGCGCGAACTCGCCCTCGACCGTCGTGCCGTCGGGTCGGACGAGGCCGAGGTACTCCCCGTCGCCGCTGAGGCTGAAGTTGGTGTGGAGCTCTTCGCCTGGCGCCCTGCGGTTCTTGCCCGAGGCGAAGACCAGCAGGTCGCCCTCGGGGCGGAGCTCGATGCTCGGAAACCTCCACTTCGTCAGGTTCGTCGCACGGTCGGTCAAGTACCAGCCGCCGAGGTCAACAATCTCCGTGCCCGCGTTGTGAATCTCGATCCAGTCCGAATAGTCGCCATCCTCGTCGGCGATGGTCGTGTCGTTGATCGCCATGAACTCGCTGATGTAGAGGCTGCCGGTGAGGAGGATGCGCGGCTCGAGGCCCTCCAGGCGGAGACAGGCCCGGGGGGATTTCCGATTCTTGATTTTCGATTTCTGATTGTGCATGGAAAATCAAAAATGTTCGCCGGCCTGTCGCCTGGGGGCGAAGAAGCGGACGAGGAGCATCTCGCCCAGTTGCGGGTGGGCGCCAGGGAGTGGCGCGCCAGCGGCGGCCGCCTGGCGCATGCCGGGTGGGAGCTCGACGAGGACCCGCCGGCCCCACTGGCGCTGAAGGCGCGGGTTGGACATCAGCCGCCAGGGGAGCCGCTCGACCTGCGTGCCCACCTCGACGACCCGCGCCCGCGCGACCTGCACGGGGCTGGTCCTCCGCCGAACCTCCACCTCCATCCCCACAACGGGCTCGATGGGCGCGCCCGGCTCGATGAAGCTCACCACGTAGAGCGACCGCGGGTCGGCCACCGTCAGCACCGGGTCGCCCGCGCGCACCGCCTCGCCCTCCCAGTGGTAGACCGCGGTGACC
>VGYW01000190.1 GCA_016872875.1 Planctomycetota bacterium
CGTAGAGCCCCCGAAGCGGGGCGATTCAATGGGCGTGAAACGCCCCCTTCGGGGGCTTGGATGGGGGGGACGCGCCATCCCAGGGCTCCCTTCGGTCGCCCTGGGCTACGGCTGGGTCGCCCGCGTCGGCGGGCTACAAGGCCCCGAGATGTGGGCAAAGATCAGGGCTTCGCCCTGGGCTGATATAGTACGCCCCGGTGGGGCTGTCGAGCGGTTCACCACAACTGGGGGCCATGCTCTCCGGCGCGGTGCGGCCTTGACACGGTGGGGCGCCGGGGGCTAGAATTGCGGGGGTCGCATCGGCTCCTTGCTAGTGCCCAATGGCGTCTCGCGTGAATCCCTCGACACAGAACAGGCTTCTCGCCGTGGCCCTTCTCGCCGCTTGCGGCCTGTGCGTCCTTAGCCCGAGGCCGTGGCACGACACTGTGCGGGGAACGGCGCATTGGGCGGCGGCCCCGCCGCTCCGCGTGCTGGCAGGCGCCCAGGCGTCCGCGGGGCGCCTCCTCAGCCGCCTCTCCGAGCTCTGGGGCGCCACGGAGGAGGTCACGCGCCTCCGCGAGGAGAACCAGGGGCTCCGAGAGGCCCTCGCCCGCCTGGCCGCCGAGGCCCACGACTCGGCGGTCCGCCTGCGGAACTTCACCGCCTTCGAGGAGTTCCGCCAGGCCGCGCCCACGCTCCCGCTCCGAGTCGTCCACGCCACCGTCCTGGCCGCCGACACTTCGCCCTGGCGCCAAAGCGTGGTGGTTGATCGTGGGTCGAACGACGGCTTGCGGCTCGGCACGCCGGCGGCCTGGGGGGCCTCCATCGTCGGCACGGTGGTCGCGCTGCGGCCCAACGCCGCCACGGTGCGCCTCCTCACGGACAGCCGCGCCGGCCTGAAAGTGTCGGTCGCACGCACGGGGGACGTTGGGGTCCTCCGCGGCGCGTCGGGGCGCGACGGTTTGCTCACCCTCAAGTGGCTCCACCTCAACCCCGCGGCCGTCGGGGACCTGGTGGTGACGTCGCGGCTCGACCCCGCGGTTCCGCCGGGGCTCGTCGCAGGCCGCGTGGTCCACGCGCCCCCAGCCAAGGACCACCTTTTCTACGACGTTAAGGTGCGCCCCCTGATTGACCTCGATCGTCTCAGCGAGGTGCTCATGGTCATCTACTCGGCGCCCGATGCCGAGGCGCTGCTCGAGGAGGGGAACAAGTGATCCGCACACTTGGGCATGCCCGGCTGAAGACGGGCGAGAGGCTCCGCATCGCGGCCATTCAGGCGCCCGCGGGCCGGTACGCCGACGCCATGCGCCAGTTCCTACAGCACAAGGGCCAGCCCTGGATGCTCCACGTGGACCTCGCCAACCAGGGCCTGACCGACGACCTGCGCACGACATACTACGTCGGCTTCCTCGGCACGGAGCTCGCCGGGAACGTCATGATTGTGGATGATGGGCAGATGGGCATCCTCGGCCACGTGTTCACGCCGCCCCACCATCGCCGCAAGGGCGTCTGCCGGCACCTCATGCTGGCGGCGATCGAGAGTTTCCTGGCCGCCGGCGGCCGCGTCCTCACCCTTGGCACGGGCTATGACTCCCCACCTTACTGGATATATTCGGCATTCGGCTTCCGAAGTGTGGAGGCGGGGAACGGGCACATGGTCTTCACGCGCCGGCCCGATGAGCTCTCGCGCCTCTTCGCGCCGGGCGCTGCGCGCGTGGCGGAGGCCCGCTGGGTCCACTGGCCGGGCATCTCGCTCCTCTTCATGGAGCCCGGGGGCGACATGATACGCTCCTTCGCCCACGGGGTGTTCGGCCCCGACGGCTTCGAGGGGGGCTTCCTGGAGTTCCAGAGCCGCCGCGAGCGGTCCGGCGGGCAGGGCAAAGTGCTCCTCGGCGGCCGGGGTGCCGTTGTGGGCGTCGCCCTGCTCCAACGCGACGCGCGCTGGCCCGCACCCATCTACGTCTTCGACCTCTTCCTTCACCCCGATTTTGAAGCGTGCGCCGCTCAGTTGCTTGAGGCCGTGGACCTCCCGGCATCGGCGAAGGTCCAGGCCTACCTCGACACGCCATCAGACAGCCGCGCTGCCGCCCTGCATGCGCGTGGCTTCCGCACCGAAGCCGTTCTGGCGGGACAACTGGTCCGCGGCGAGGGCCGCCGCGATGTGAACGTCTTGTGCCTCGCCACCTGAGCGCGGAACTATTCTGTGGGTTTAGGCACAATACTCGGGTCTAGCGGCAGATGGCTTCCGACTCCAAGAGATCCCAAGCCTACCCCCTGCGGCATTTCTCTCGCAGTCATAAGCACTTAGGGCGATCTTCGCGACGTGCTCTGATTGGCCCGCTTTTTGCTGTCTCACGATGAAGGCTTTTTGGACCCCTCGGTGCGACACTGCAACCCGTGCCCTCTACACACCGAGGTTGAGGGCAGCTTACGACCGCGACAGGTGCCCCCTCCCCACCTATGGTCTGAGCTGCCCTCTACTTTTCCCTGCCCGGCTGGCTGCCCCTTTTGGGGCCGAACAGCCCGGAATCGTGGGGCCGGCTGTGCGCAAGCGTGCGATTGGCGGCGGCCCCGTGAGCCGCATGTTCTTGGGTACTGGACACCTGTGGCTAATCAGTGCAAGGCCTACGCGCCTGGCTCGACGTTTGCTTACATAAGCACTCGCTGGTGCATGAGGGGGTCGGGAGAAGAAGGAAGAACCCGCAGTTAACGAGCTAGAGGGCAGTTCCGCGACCCACGCAGGTGCCCCCTCCCCACCTTAGGGTCCAAACTGCCCTCTTCCTCTTTTAACCGCCCAGCCGGCCGGAATCAAGGGCTTCGTTCGCAAGGGCATCGGCAGCGGCGTTCTGCTCGCGGGGCACGTGCCTGACCTCCCAGTGCTGAAGGCGTCCGAGAAGTCCCAGCGCCTGCTCGTGGCAGGCCTGGAGATGCGGGGCCTTCACCCTGTAGATTCCCTTTAGCTGAAAGGCCAGCAGTTCACTATCCAGGAGGAGTGTCAGGCGGGTCGCCCCCAGCCGAATGGCCTCCTCGGCCGCTCGGATCACCGCCGTATATTCTGCCACATTGCTCGTGGTGATCCCGATTGCCGCGCCAATGCGTCGGACGGGCTGGCCGTTGGGTTCGAGGAGCAGGACTCCGATGGCGGCGGGTCCTGGGTTTCCGCGCGAGGCGCCGTCGCACCGGGCCACCAGCGCCTTCACTGGTGTGGGAGCCGCCTCCTGGCCGAATAGCCGGCCGGTGCGGTCCTCGGGAGGCGGGGTGAGGTCGTTCAGGGCATGACGCACCCAGAAGGCGTCGAGCTCGGCCCTCGTGAGCTCCCGGTGCTCGGCAAGCAGCCTCTTCGTGTCCAGATACCTGCGTATGAGCTTGGCGATCTCGCGGTCGGTGAGCTTGGCCATCCACTATCTTCCTCTTTGGGCCTTGGTGATTGCGAGGAGGCGCATGTTGGCGCGGCCAATCGGCGTGACGAGCTCGCCGCCCTCGATGCGGGCGTCGCCCTCGAAGACCGCGTCGTCCACCTTGAGGGCCTGCCAGTCGGCGTGGCCCAACGCCGCCCAGTCCACCTTCAGCCGGAGGTTCAGGTCCTCCTCTCGATTGTTGAGGAGGACCACGAGCGTGGTGCCGCTCGCCTCGTCGCTGTAGAAGGTGGCGTAGGCCTTCTCGGGCAGGGAGACGATCTTCTGGCTCCAGTAGGGGATCATCGTGTAGCGGCCGTCGAAGTGGTACTTGCGGAGGGCGTCGTCCACACGGTCGTAGCCCTCCTTGATGCCGTAGGCCTTCCAGTAGGTGCTGTCGTGGAGGAGGATGAGGCCGTAGAGGTGGGTGACGGGCTGGATGCCCAGGCGCTTCCAGTCCTCGTCGGTGGTCGCCCCCGAGCGGTTGAACTCGTCGAGGAACCAGTTGGCGGGGCCGAAGTTGTGGCCCATTGACTGGGCGAGGAAGGCCTCGACTGGGAAGACGCGGTGGTAGTCCTGCTCCTTCTTCGAGAGGCGCGAGGTGAAGTTCTCGCCGTCCACGAACACGTCGCACCAGGAGTGGATGGCCATGTCGATCTGGCCTGAGTTGTGGATGAGGATCATCGTGCGGTCGGGCTCGAGCTCGCGGAGCATGCAGTACATCCGCTTGGTGAGCTCGCGTGCGGCGAGGATGTTGTTGACCGGGAGAATTCGCTCTCCTTCCCTGTAGCCACCGCCGTGGTAGACGTTGTCGTCGGGCAGGTAGGGGGCGCAGTCGTAGTAGAGGCCGACGAAGCGGCCGCGGCCGTAGAGCTTGCGGTAGCACGACAGGAAGAAGTCGCGCCAGGATGCGGCGGCGACGGAGCACTGGCCGATGCCGCCCTCGGCGCGGCGGCCGGTGCGCGACGGGCTCCACTCGTCGCCCCAGTAGGCGTATTCGGGCACTTTGAGCGGGCAGGCGGTGGTGACGACGTATGGGCCGCCGCTGGTGATCGCCTTCCCCTTGCCGTCGGGACGCGGCTTCTCGCCCACGAAGTGCGAGTAGCCGAGCCAGCGGGGGTCGAAGTCGGCTGTGCCCGAAGGGACGTACCACTGGTAGCCGGGCAGGATGTCGGCGTTGCCCGTCGCCCAGCCGCGGTAGCCGGGCGTGCGGGGCCGCGTGGGCGTGGCCACGAGGCCCCACGAGACCTCGAACGGCTCGGCCAGGCGCGTTGGGGTGTCAATCAGCGTCAGTTCGAGGACGCTCTCCTTGTCGCCGGGGATGACGCGGAGGGGCGAGGTGTCCGGCTTGAGGCGGCAGGGGGCGAGGGTTTCGCAGGTGAACTGGAGTCCGCCGACGGGATTGCCGAGCCAGAGAGGCTGGCCGCCCCCCTTCCAGCCGTCGGTCTTGAGCTTGCCGGAGGTCACCGTCGAGTAGTCGAAGGGGTTGATATACTCCGACCACTCTTTGCGGATGGGCACGCGGAGGACGAGGCGGCTGACGGTGCGGCGGCAGCGGTCGAGCCGCAGGGTTGTCCAGAGGAAGCCGTCGCACTCCATCCAGCAAGACAGGCTGAGGGGGACGCGCCCCAGGCGGCAGCCGCGCTCGAACTCGATGCGGAAGTCGGTCGCCTTGCCCCAGGCGACGCGCGTGGGGGCCTCTGTGGAACTCCAGACGGCTCCCGCGTCGTCCGTCAACAGAAGCTCGATGGGCGCGGCGAGCACGGGGCTGCCCTGGCTCGTGATCTGCTCGGGGAGGAGCTTGCCGCCGAAGCGATACTCGCGTCCCCAGCAGGCGATGGCGTCGCCTTCGCGGCGCAGCGGCGTGAAGGGCTTGGGCGCCTTGTCGGTCAGCCCGATACGGTTCCCAAGCCACTCGGGCGGCGCGAGCTTCTCGTAGGCGATCAGCTTCTCGGCCACCTGTTGGCCGTTGGCCTCGACGACGCACTTCGCCTCGTACTTGCCTGGCTTGAGCCGCTTGACGTCGAGCTCGACCTCGCACTGGTAGCCCGGCAGCGGCCCCAGGCGCGACACGGGGAGCGCGCGCTTTCCACGTTGGTCCAGGACGGTCACTGAGAGGGCCAGGTCCTTCAGCGGCGTGCTGCGCAGCCGGCCGGCGTCGGCCATCACCCGCAGGATGCCCGCCGAGGGGTAGTGCGCGGAGGTTATCTCGAGCACCTGCCGCACGGCAACGGGCACCTGGGAGCGGAGCCAGACGGCCTTGCCCGCGGCGTCGGTGGCCTCGAAGGTGAGCATCGCCGTGGCCGACTCCTGGAGCCGGCCGTCGAGCCTGAATGGCGCCGAGCCGCCGGGCTTGACCTCGAGCGTCTCGGCCAGCTTGATCTCGCCGGAATCAGATGTCACCTGGACGCGGGCGGCGAGCGGCTTCTGGGAGGGATTGAGCAGTTGGCCGCGGAGGGCGAGGAGGTTGTCTTGGAGCGGCCCCCAGTCGCTGAGCTGCACGATGGGGGAATCAGGCGCGCCGAACACCACCGGCGCCACGGCGTAGCGGTAGCCTGGCGTGCCCTCGGGGGCCACGCGCCAGGCCTCGCGGCCGCTCTGGAGCGCGTGCCAGATGCGGACGAAGTTCAGCCCCCAGCGCTCGCCCGGCTTGGGCGCTGTGGGCGGCGCGTCTCCGCGCCGCGTATCGCGGGGCAGGGACGCCCCGCCCACAATGCCGAAGCTGGCGAAGGGCAGCCGCAGCTCAACATGCCAGCCATCTGCGTCAAGCGATGAGGCCGATTCCCACTTGGGATTCCAGTCGAGCGAGATGACGTTCTTGTCCGAAACCGTGTAGTCGTAGTGGGTGTTGAGGCCGTTGACGACAAGGCGGTGCCACATGCCCTGGGCATAGGGCGAGGCGGCGGGCCATTGCGGCATCACGTTCACCTCCACCGCGTCATCGTTGTCCACGTCGGTGTCGAAGCGGTCGCGGGTCTGGCGCAGGGCGCCGCTCATTCCCGCGGTCATCGCGGGGTCCTTCCTGGCCCGTTCGGGCAGAGCGGAGTCGAAGACGAGGTAGAGCGCCTCGTCGTCGTAGAGGGCGCGGACTGCGGTCTGCGTGGGCGCGAAGAGCTTGGGCTCGATGCCGATGAAGCCGGTCGTCACCGCGGCCGCACCCCATTCCTCGGCGCTCACCTTGCCGTCCACCTTGATCGGCGCCGTGCGGCGGGGGATAACCAGCGTAGGCTCGGTTTTCACGCCGGCCAGCTCGCGGAACATGGCCTTGACCTCGGAGGGGCTGAGCGGCTCGTCGTGGATGCGCAGTTCGTCCATCAGCCGCGAGGTCGAGTCGCCTCCGCCCACGTGGAAGCCGGTGAACTGCTGGGCGGGGAACTTCGGGGTGTCCACCATCTCGCCGTCGAGCCAGCCGCGGGCGCGCTCGCCGTCCCACGTGAACACGATGAGGTGCCAGTTCCCGTCGTCGGCGTCGCCGGGCAGCTCCAGCTTGGCGTCGCCCGACGAGCCGCGCCCGTGGAGCATCACGACGCCGCTGAACCACTCCCAGCGGTAGAGGAGCACCCAGGAGCCGTCGGCGTTGCTCCAGCCGCCGAGGTTGAAGGTGTAGCGCCCCTCGGGCCTCGGGCCGGCCCGCTTGGTCCAGAAGCTGATCGAGCCGCGGTCGGAGCGGACGTTTGCCCCTGCCGCGTAGTCCACGCGGCAGCCGGTGCCGATGTCGAGCGCCTTGCCCGCGATGCCATCGCCGAAGACCGGCTGCGCATCGGGCTTGCCGCGCGGCGCCTGGAACTTCCCCTTCGGGTCGCCCTTCGCCGCCTTCGCGTCCACGCCGCCATCGAACGGGGCGTAGAAGAGCACCTCCACCGCCCGCGCGAAGCCGCCAAGGCACAGCGCGGCGCTAAGAGCCAGGCTCGCATTCACACGCACGAGGGTTCTCCTCAAGCTGTTTGCGCCGGCATACTACAGGGGACCGCCGCGGGCGTCAAGCCGCAGTCGCTCCAGGGACGCGGCAAGGCGCCTGCGCCCTGCTTCCCTCCTCCCGGCGCCATTGTGTATCAGCTCCCCCTCTCCCCGGGGTTGATACACAATGGCGCAAGGCGGTCCTGAGCCTTCCGGGGCCGTTCTACCCATTGTGTATCAATCCCCCCTCTTGCAGGGTTGATACACAATGGGTGGGCGCCGCCGAAGTGGCCCCCGGCGACGCTTCCATTCACGTAAGCGCTTATCTAGCAGGCGCTTATGGCGAGCCTGTCGGCCGACCCCGCAGCGCGGCCTCCTCAGGCGCCTTGCCGCGTGCAAACGGGTCACTACACCCTTGACTCCACGACCCGGAATGTGTAGAAGTGCAGATCACCAGAGGAGGCAATGGCCATGACCAGCCGCGAGCGGTTCCGCGAGACGATGCGCTACGGGAGGCCCGACCGCGTGCCGTACTTCGAGGAGGGGCTGCGCGACGATGTGCTTGAGCGCTGGCACGAGCAGGGCCTGCCGCCCGACGCCGACCTCGCCGCGATGTTCCACGTTGACGCCCGCGAGCGGATGGGGCTGAACATCGAGCCGGTCCCGCCGATGGACCATCCGCTCACCTCACGCGCCGACCTCGATGAGCTCCGCCGGCGCCTCGACCCCGCGGACCCCAAGCGGCTGCCCGACGACTGGCCCGCACGCGTCGCCGCCTGGCGCTCGCGCGCCCACGTCCTCGAACTCCAGCTCCACCGCGGCTTCTTCCTCTCGATGGGCGTCAAGGACTGGCGGACCTTCGAGCCTGTGGTCTACCTGCTCGACGACGACCCGCGCCTCGTCCACGACATCCTGAACCTCTACGCCGACTTCGCGGCCCGCCTGGCCGACCGCGTGCTCAGCGAGGTGGAGGTGGACTGCGTCATCTTCTCCGAGCCAATCGGCGGCAACGACCGCCCGCTCCTCTCGCCGCAAACCTACGGGGCGTTCGTCCTCGCCAGCTATCGCCCGATTCTCGATGCCGTGCGGCGCCACGGCGTCGAGTCGCTTGTCTACGTGACCTTCGCCAACGCGCGCGTCCTGCTGCCCAGCGTGGTGCGGGCGGGCTTCAACTGCCTGTGGGCATGTGAGGTGAACATCGAGGCGATGGACTACCTGGCGCTACGCCGCCAGTTCGGGCGCGACCTGCGCCTCATCGGTGGGATTGACCTCGACACGCTCCTCCAGGACAAGGAGGCCATCCGCCGCGAGATGCAGCGCACCATCCCGCCCCTCCTCGCCCAGGGCGGCTACGTCCCACTCGCCGACGGCCGGGTGCGGGCAAACGTTCCCTTCGACCACTACGCCTACTACCGCCACCTGCTCGAGGAGCTCACCACGGGCAGCCACTGACGAGGCAGGGCATGCACCCGCTACGGCTTTGGTGACCGCTTGTCCTCGATTGCCCTGACGGCGCTCTTTGCGGCGGCAGCCAGGTCGTCGTTCGGTGATTCGCACCAGAGCTTCAGCACGGGAAGCGCCTTGTCAGGGGCGAGCGCCGCCATTGCCTCCATCCAGGCCAGCTTCGTCTGCACAAGCGTGGGCTCTTCCACAAGCTTCGCGATGGCGCCCGCGTGGCGCTTGTCCCCTGCCCTGCCAAGAGCCCTGATAACCTCATCCCGCACGAACAGCACGTCATCGCTGAGGCGCTTCACAAGCGCCTCGCCCACAGCATCGTCGTAGACATAGGTAAGCGCCCTGGCCGCCTCGGCCCTCAATCCCCGGTTGGGGCTCTCAAGATACTTCAGGCAGATCGGCCGCGCCTTTGGGTTCCTCGTGGCTCCCAACATGATCACCCATTGCCTCATGAACTTGTCCTCGTCCCACTTGCTGCGCTCCAAGTCTCGCCTGGCCATCTGCTTGAGACCCTCATCTGCCTTCGGGTCGTCCAGTATCTTGCGGCTGTCTGCCGCGAGCTGCTCGTCCAACGCCTTGTCCCTGGCCTTCTCCTTCTGCAGGTGTTCGTTCACCCGGTCGAAGTCGCCAGGCCTCAGGATCGTGTGGATGCGCACTCGGTCCAGACGCCAAAGGAGAATCTCCCTGCCGGCGTCGTTGCCCCGCAAAGCAAGGGCCGAAGCCGCTTCCACACCGATGGTGTCCCAGCGTGTCAGCGCACCCGCAAGTTCCTTCTCGGCCTCCGGTGACTTCGAGACTCCGAGCACCCGCGCCTTGAAGAGCGCCAGGTCGTCGTTCTGCGGGGCAGCTTTCAAGTCCGGGAGCCTGTCAAGCAGAGAGGGGCCGAAGGCCGCCGCAAGCGCGAGGGCGTCGTGCTCGCACGACTCGGCAAGGCCGCGCTCCTCCTTGAGCAAGCGCAGGATATGGGGCACCGCCTTCGGCGAGCGGGTGTTCAGCAGCCCATTGAGGACGTCGCACCTGCCCCGCTCACGGCCGAGCTGCCCCACCAGGTAGTCGAGTTCCTTATCCGTAGCCACTGCCCCCAGGGCCTCGCGAAGACAGAACTCGGTGAACTCCGGCGGGTTCTCCAGGGCTTCCACGATCAGGGGCGCGGCCTCAGGGGCCCGGAGCACTTCCACTGCCCTCGCCGAACCTTGAACGGTGCGGAAATGGGCACTCCGCAAGCCGTCCAGGAAGATGGGGAGGTGGTAGGCCTTCGGCGCCTTCCCCACCAGGTCACGTATTGCGTCCTCGCGCAGGTTCTCGCGACAGCTCAGGCAGAAGTCCTTCAGGAAAGCGATGGCCTCCGGCTCGTTGGCCTCGCGCAGGAGCTTGACAGCCGCGAGCTTGGCGCCGTCGGGCGCCTTCATGGCGGCCTCGAGGACCGCTTGGTGTGGGCTGCCTTCGTGCCGGGCGAGGAAGGCCTGCCGTTGAACCATCCAGGCCAGTTGGCCATCCGCCCCGCGTTCAGCCTGCGCGAACCACTCCAGCGCCTGTTGTCGGCTGCCAGCCTGCCCATAGAGCTCGCCGATAAGGTAGCTGATGGCCGCCTTGACTCTGGGCTTCAGGTCGCCAGCCCCGAGCACTGCCTTATGTGCGTCAATGGCATCCGTGATCCGCTGGCGGATGAGGGCCGTCTCGCCCGTGTCGTCGGCCAGCCACTTCGCCGCTAACGCCAGCCGCGCGAGCACCTGCGGGTTGTTGGTCCAGCTCCTCACCACGGTCGCCGCGCCATCGAGCTTGCGGAAAAGCGTGGGCGGCTTCGCGCCCGCCAGGGCATTGCGGACCTTCTCGATCTCCAGGCCATCCGGCTTCTCGAAGTCTTCGGGCGCAGCCGCGAAGCCGCACTTCCGGCACAGCAAGATGCTCTCGGTCGCAATGTCCACTCCGACGCCGAGCGGCCGGAAGTCGGGCGACACCCCCGGGATAAACGTGCTCCCGGGGATGCTTCCCGTCACCTTCGACTGGCAGATGGGACACGTGGCTGTCACCTCACGCCACGTGGTCGCAGTGGCGTTGGCAGCCGACAAGACGAGCCCCAGCCAGAGGATGCTGCGCGCTCTCGCCGCCCCTCGCTGCCTGCTCATCAGCCTTCCCCTCTCGCTTGCACGCGAAGCGGCTCACCGGCCCTTGAGCCGCTTGGACATGCTGCCGAAGACCGCCGTGATGTCGAACCAGACCTCCGTGCCGTCGGCGCACTGCATCACGTCGAATGACTTGCCATCCTTGTGCCGCAGGCCCTGGACCTTTCGCATCTTCTTGAGGTGGCGCAGGAGGTCGTACTCGTCGCTCACGCGGGAGACGAGGTAGGGCTGTTCCGCTGAGCCGTCGCCCGTGGCCAGGATGCCCTGGATGCACTTGGCGGCGGCCTCGCGTTCGGCCTTCGCCTTCTCCGCCTCCCCCAGGCCCTCGGCGGCCATTGCCAGGTAGAGGTGCGCCAGGGGGCTGAGGAGCAGGTTCGGCATCGCCTTCTCCAGCTTCTCCTGCGCCGCCTTGTGCTTGTTCTCTCTGATCATCCCCCAGACGCTATCCAGCTCCATCGAGTACGGGTCGTAGCCATCCCCCTCCGTCACCGCCTTGAAGACGGCCAGGAAGCTCTCCTTCCCCGGCTTCTCCAGGAACGCGGCGAAGAGCTCCGTCGCCTCGCCTGCCGCCGAGGGAACCGCGATGAGCAAGCACGTGCCCGCGAGCATAACCTGAGTCAGCGCCCTACGACCCTGCTTCATCATCAGTGCGCTCCTCTCCGTGCTTCGGTCTGCCGTGGAGGTAATGGTCATGGTTCCGAGCGAGGTCTGGTGGTAGCCCCTTTGCCACGCCGATGGCGCTACGGAGCCTTTCCGCCAACATCCGCGCCAGTGTCACGTTCACCTTTGTCCCGTTCGGCAGGGCGACCGGCTCGTCGAAGATGACTACGCCCTTCTCAATGTGCCCGCGATAGGTCATGGCAGACCCCATGTCAATGCCCTGATCTTTGCCCACATCTCGGGGCATTGTAGCCCGCGAACGCGGGCGAGCCAGCCGTAGCCCAGGGCGACCCAAGGGAGCCCTGGGATCGGGCGTCCCCCACATCCAAGCCCCCGAAGGGGGCGTTTCACTGCCGTTGAACCGCCCCGCTTCGGGGGCTCTACGCTGGCGGGCCTTTTCCCAGGGCTCCCTTCGGTCGCCCTGGGCTACGGCTCACACGCCCCCATTCGGGGGCTAGACCCCAGCCGCCAGAAGATGTGGACAAAGATCAGGTCAAGGCCCGCTGCCAGCCTACCCTCCCGCGGGTATTGGAACCCGCGGGAGGGAAGGGGGTCAGAACTCGATCTGGCCGATGTCGAAGGTTTCCTTCCTCTCGGTGAGGCGGAGGGTGAGGCTCTTGCGCTGCTCGTTGGGCCGGCCGTAGTTGGTGAAGATGTCGGCCTGAAGGGTCACGGCGCCGATGAGCTGGGCCGCCTGGCTGCCGTAGTAGTTGGCCTGGATGGTGAACATGCCCGGCATCGCCTTCTTGAGGAGGTATTCCTCGGGGCCGTAGCCCTGGGTGAAGTCGCGGCTGACGTTGCCGCCGATGGTCGTCCGCTGGTGGCCGTAGAAGGCGCGCTCGCCCGATGGCTCCACCACGTGGAGGTCCATGTCCGTGCTGTCCGCGTCCCAGGTCAGGACGATTCGCACGTCAACGTCGAGGAGCTTCACGAGGCGGGGGTCAACGTTTATCTTCTCGACCCCCGCGGCCTTGGCCTTCGGGATGATGGCGTTGAGCTCCATCAGGGCGATCAGCTCGATCTGCTCGAAGCGGTCCCACTTGTTGAGCACCACGTGGTAGAGGAGCTCGATCGCGCGGGCGTAGAGGGGCTTGCCCTCGTCAGGCCGGTCCTTGAGCAACAGGTCGGCTCGGCGTGCGAGGACCAGTGCCAGGTCGCGCCACGACTGCGGCTCCTCGGGCCGCAGCTTGAGGGCCTCCTCGAAGAGCATGGCGCTGAGCTCGAGGTTCTTCAGCCCGTCGAGCTGGGCCAGGCGATGGGCGAGGACGCGGACGAGGGCGGCGTTCTCAAGCTCAAGCTCCGCCACGTTCGAGAGCACCTGGAGGGCCGTCGCCTCCTGCTTCTGGCTGATGAAGTGGTTCGCGCAGTCGAGGAAAAAGGCGGGGGATGAGCCGAACTCGGCCCGCTGCTTGAGATAGGCCTCGAATGCCTCCTCTGGCTTGGCCTTCTTGAGTGCGGCGAGGTAGGGCGTCTGCGGGTCCCACGGCTTGATCGCGATGGCCGGGGCGGTTGAGGCTTCGTCGCCGCCGTTCTTCTTGTCCTTGGATTCCGCCACCCGCCAGAGGAGCTGGCCGTTCCCTTGCGCGCGCTCCTCGCGCGGAGCCTCGGCGTCGGCTAGCGGCCGCCCGGTCGTGGCTTGTGGCGCGGCTGGCCGCGGCGCCGGCGCGCCCGGCTCGCGGGCGGCGGGGGCCGCCTCGCGTAGCTCAGCAAGACGCTCGCCCCCGGCCACGGCGCCGCCCCTCCTCTCGAGCTTCGCCTGCTCCGTCTCGCGGTACTTGAAGTTTTTGGGGTACTTGAACACCGTCTCCCACCACTTCACCCGCTCGTTCCAGAGTGCGATGATGGAGCGGAGCTTCTCCTCCTGGTTTCGCTCGTCGGCCACGCGCTGCTTCTCGACAATCTCGATGTACTGGTCGCGCACCTTGGGGAGCGACTTGGGCGGCAGGATGCGGTGCTGGACGTATTGCTCGAGGCTGTCGAGCACGATGAGCGAGGTGTGGGGCGTCACAATCTCGTATTGCTTCCCGACCTCCGTGATCTCCTTCTCGTTCTTCTTCGGGAAGACCTCGAGGTCGCTCACCTTCTTCTGCGCCCAGAGGCGGCGGAGCAGGTTCCCCTCGGCTGCCTCGGAGCGGGAGACGGTGTAGGCGGTCTGGGCGAGCGGCTTGCCGCCGGTGCCATAGGCGAGCGTCACCTTCCCCGTCTCACCCTTGAGCTTGCCGACCAGCGTGAACCGCCCGTGAATCGGCTGGGCGAGGCGGGGGTAGGTCTCTTCGATGCCAGCGCCATCGGCGCTGGCGTTGACAAAGGCAAAGGCTGGGCTGCCAATGTTGGGGAGAACCGCCTTTGTGTCTAGCCGGGCCAGGTTGAAATACTCGCCGCCAGTCGTGAGGGCCAGGTAGCGGAGGAAGGCATGGTTCGCCGTCGCGTCGCCGTTGAAGATGTAGATGGGGCACTTGATGCCCGTCGGCTCCTCCCTGCCGAAGTTCGAAATGCCGTCGGTGAAGAGGAGGCAGAGGTCGGGCTGGGCACCGGCGGGCAGCGCGATGCTGCCAATCTGTGTGCCGCCGTCGTAGGGCACCCTCTGAAGCTCGCCGATCAGGTCCAGTGGGTTCGTGAACCGCCTGGGCTTCTCGGCCTCGTTGCGGAAGACGATGAGGTCGAGGGTCGGGAGCTTCTTGAGCGAATCGAGGTAGAGAGCCAGGATTCGGATTTCGCCCTTGTGGTCGGCCTTGGCGCGCGAGGCCGAGGCGTCCCAAAGCACGGCCACGTGCTTCGGCTGAGCCGCCGCCCTCCGCGCCGCCGCGTCGCGGGGGTCGGACGGCAGGTCGTTGATGCAGAAGTACACCTGTCCGTCGGGCGCCTTCTCGGCGAGCACCTTCTGCTTCGCCACGTCGGGCAGGGCAACAACCAGGTCGCGGTCGAGCGCTACCTCCTTCCCCTTGCTCTCCGCGATGAAGCTGTCCTGGAACTTCGAGAAGCTGATTCCGGCCGGTCCGCCCGAGGCCTTCGGCTCTGCGGCGCCCTTCACCACCTCGATGCGGAGGGCGAAGTCGTCGAGCTTCTCCTTGAACGCCAGCGGCAGGCGATAGCTGCTCCCCTCCGGCCCGTCCGCAAGCTCGGCCACATAGTCCACCCGAATCGTCCGCGTGCCCTTGGCGGGGATGGGGAAGACGCGGGTCTTGAAGTTATTGCCCTTCGCCCACTCGATGAGGCCGGGGTCAATGCCCGCTCGGACGATCTTCTCGTAGACCGTGCGCCCCTTCTCCTTCTCCACCACCACGCCGTCCACCATCGAGCCGCCGATGTCGAGCGCGTAGCCGCTCACGGTCGAGCCCTCCGGCAGAGGGAAATAGAGGTCGCCCTCCAGCACCCGCTCGTGGGGGTTGAGGAAGGTCATCGTCATCTTCGTCTCGGCGATGAAGCCGAAGATGCGGGCCTCGGCCACAAGCCTGGTGATTCTAAGGGCTTCTGGCTTTGGAGCATCGGGCCGCACCCGCACGACGAGCGCGGGCGGCGAGCTCTCCGCCATGACCGCCGAGGCCAAAGCCAGCCCCACAACCGCCGCCGCGAGCTTCCTCATCGCTTTGCTCCTGTCAGTGGGCTTCCTGTCATCCGCCCCATCATGGCAGATGGCCGCCGTGGGCGCAACCTCCCGTGCTTGTTTGGACGCACCCGCACGGGCGAGGTTCCACGTCATCTTCAGAGTGTCAGAGTGCCACATCGCGTCTCCCTGGAAGAGTGGCACTCTGTAACCTCCGGTCCACCCTCGTGTGCCGAAAGGCCTCAGAGGACATGCGACAGCCTGTTGGAGTGCGGTCGCTTGAGACCGCTGTGGACTGC
>VGYW01000191.1 GCA_016872875.1 Planctomycetota bacterium
ATCCGCGACGAGGTCAAGAAGCTCAAGCCCAGGGACGGCGCGGTCCTCGCCGAGGTCGAGAGTCCCCGCCACGCCGCCGTGAGCGACTTCCAATACGACTTCGGCCTCGCATTCAGCGTCCTTCACGCCTGGCGCCATATCCCCGCCGCCGAGTTTGTGCCTCTGCTCCAGGAATACCTGGAGGAACAGAAATACATCAACCCCCGCGGCACCATCTTCCTTCGGCACATCGAGAGCCACGACACCCTGCGAGCCCAGGGCTGGTATGGCGTCGAGGGGATGCGCGCCCTCTACGCCCTCACCGCCTGGATAGACGGCGTGCCGATGATCTACCACGACCTGGAGATCGGCCACAACTTCGCAATCCGCGAGATTAACCAAGTCAGGGAGAAGGCGCCTGCGCTCTCCCGCGGGGAAGCGCTGTACCGCGCGGTCAGGTGTAACCAGCCTAGCGTCTTCAGCTGCTTGCGCAGTGCCGGGAGCCTACGGAGCGCGTTTGCGATCAACCTTGGGAGCAAGCGCATCGAGGCGAGCTTGGCGTGGCCAGGCGCTGAGCATGCCATCCAGCTTGATCCGTTGGAGCACGTAATTCCCCCACGCCCCCTCAAGTCACCTTTGAGGGAGATCGGAGCGGCAAGGGATGTCTCGTCAGTCCGCGGGGATCCGCTCCAGTTCCGCGATGCAACGGAATGGATCGTCGATTCCGTCGAGGGGCGCCTTCACGACCGCGCTCTCTCGTGGCGCCGGCCCGATCCACCTCGAGGTGCCTCACCGATCTACTGGCGCTCACAGACTGCATGGTCGTTATGGGACAGTGAGACGGCGCCTCTACACCCGGGGGGCCAACTCGTCCAAGTCCTTGAGCGGGACCAGCCCTGGAAATACTTCAGCCTGCGCAACGCGAGCCAAAGGCACCTCCGTCTTCTGGAGGCCCAGGGAGGAGCCCTTGGGCTCCGGCTCGTCGGTCTCGGCGATCTGGACGTCGAATCAGGGACCATCCCCTCTCCCTTCAACCCCATCGTCGCACCTTTCCCCCATGGTGGGACGCCCTGCGTACGCTGTGTCGGCCCCGACTACATTGTGAGCAGCAGACACTTCACCTGCGTCCTGCGGCGGCAGGGCGGGGTGATCCGGGAGCTGTTTGTGGGCGACAGGGTGGTGGCGAAGGAGCACGATCTGTATGGCGACCAGGAGTTCTTCAAGCCGCACGAGTCGGCGCGGATCGCGGCGAGCAACGACGTGGAATCGGGCATCCGCATCTGGAAGGCCGACGACGGGCTGCACCTGAGCTTCGAGGGACAACTCCGCGGCTTCGGGCGCTTCGAGCTGAGGCGTCCGCCCCTCTGGTATCGCACCGAGTACGTCTTCACCGACAAGCCGGCCTTCAAGCAGAAATGGGCCTTCCGCTCCGAGAAGGGGTTCAAGGACAAGAACGCCTTCCTCGCCGCCGTGGTGCAACTGCCCGAGGCCGACCGCTTTCGCTTCCTCCGCGGCGGCAAGCCCATCGCGGAGGACGCCGTGGGCGAAGGCGGCCCCCGTCGCGGCCAGACCGCGGGTGGCCCGGCCCCCGAGCGCATCGAGTTCCTCAAGGAGGGCAAGCCGCTCTTCAGCCTGTCTGGTCTCAAGGTGCCGGAAGGTGCCAGGCCCAACGTCTTCGTCCACGGCCGGCAGTTCTTTATCGCCACGCTGGATGGCAAAGGCTCGTCAATGGATGAAGGGCGATGGTACGAGTTCGAGGTTGACTGGGAGGTGGCCCGCAAGTAACCTTCTCGTTCCGACGCTCCGCGTGGGAACGAGAGAATGGCGTGAGGCTACGTGTCAGGAGACTCGATCAACTCGCGCAAACGCGCGGCAAGCTCCGGGGGCAGGGCCGCAAGGTCCTTCTCGCCGACAAGCCCGACCTCGATGAGGTCGAGGAGGTGCACCTGGTCCTTGCGGCGAAAGCTGGTGAGTTTCATCCGAATCAGGTCATCGAGTGCCAAGACGCGCAGCCCATCGCCCAGCGGAACGGTGCGGGTTGCATCGGGCGCCGGCGACAGGTATTCGGGACGGACCTTTCTCCCGGCCAGCACGATGTGAACCGCGTCCCTGAGCTTGGCCTGCGGGCCGTCGAGGAAGGCGTCCACTCCGGCCGCGTGACGGTAGACGAATCCCGCGGCCTCGAGGGCCTCGCGCGCCGTGGCGAAGTCCTGCGGCTCGACCAGGATGTCCACATCCTGGGTGTTGCGGACCGCCGCCTCGTCCACGGTGGCGACCCAGGCGGCGACGGCGTTGCCGCCGATGACGGCGTAGCGCACCCCAGCCGCCTCCAGCGCTCCGCACGCGCGCACCAGGCGCTCCCGCACCTTCTCCACAGCGCTCACCATCCTCTCCAGCACGCTCATCTCAGCTTCGCCCTGTGAATGGTTCCGCGTGCAAGTATGCACGCCCTACGTTGCCGCCTTCACACGGTCGTCTCCGAGTATCGTGCGCAGAACGTTCTCCTTGGGGTAAGCGTGCCCTCGATGCTGGGAGAACGCCTCCGCGCAGCGGAAGCCGCACTGGCGGCCGCGCTCCTCGGCCCACTCTACCATCGAGTTCACATAGTGGTCAAGCCCGTGCTGGCGCATGAGCCACTCGCGCTGCGACCGATGGCAGGCGAGCATCTGGCGCTTCACGTCCATTTCGCTGCTCACGTCCACGTAGAAGTGCACGGGCTGGGGGCGGCCGAGGTAGTCTACGCCCTCCATTGCGTCCCAGTAATACAGGTATGGGATGCCGTTGGTGTGGGGGAGGTTGCCGTAGCCGCCATAGTTGGGGATGGATGCGCCGAAACAGGCGTCGCGGGCGAGGCGGCTGGTGATCTCGTGGTCGGCCATGTAGTCCTCGTGGGGGTGGGTGAGGACGATGAAGGGGTCCACCTCGCGGATGGCGTTGGTGACTTTGCGGCGTGTCTCCATGTCGAAGGAGATGGCGAGGTCGCCTGAGCCGAGTCCGATGTAGCGCCCCTGGAGGAGTGCGGCGCTCTCGGCGGCCTCGCCGGCGCGGATGCGGGCGATCTCGACGGAGGAGTGCTCGGTGGAGCCGCAGTCGCCGTTGGCCACGGTGGCGATGGCGATCTCGTAGCCCTTCTTGCGGAGGAGCGAGAGGGTGCCGGCGACCTTGAACTCCACGTCGTCCGGGTGTGCGCCGATTGCCAGAATCCTGCCGTTGTCGTCCATCGCGCGCCCTTTCCTCAGGTAGAGCCTGGGAGCCAGCTTGTGAGGCTAGCATGGGGTGGACCGCGTGTCAAACGGCGCGGCGTGCCCTGACGAGCGAGTATGGCCCCCAGTTCTGGTGAATTGCTCCGCAGCCCCCACGGGGGCGTACTATATCAGCCCAGGGCGAAGCCCTGGGAAGCGGGGCCGCGTGCGGGTCAGCCCTGAAGGGGCGTACTACGAGGCACGGACGCCATCGCCGCCCGTGAGCGGCTAGTACGCCCCTACAGGGCTGGACCGGGGCCGTCTCCCATTCCCAGGGCGTCGCCCTGGGCTGATATAGTACGCTCCGTTCGGAGCGTCGGAAGCCAAGAATGTCACCAGAACTGGGGGCCATACTCCTGACGAGCGCCATGCTTGACGGTTCTGCTTGCGGCGGGTAGAATACAGCCGTCTTGGTTGGCGAGGACGCCCGGCCCGCAAGGGGTAGCGAGTTGCGGAAGCGGACCCAGGCCCGCGAGGCGGCACTACAGGTTCTCTACCTGCTCGACCTGCTCGGGGAGGGCGTGCTCGGCGAGCTGGACGCCGTTCTGCGGTGGCTCCTGGAGCCGACGCAGACGGATCCGTCGGTGGCGCAGTTCGCCCGCGCCCTGGTGACAGGGACCTGGGAGCAGAGGGCCGAGCTGGACCGCCGCATCCGCTCGATTGCGGAGCACTGGGACCTCGACCGCATGGCGGTGGTGGACCGCAGCGTGCTGCGGCTGGCGGCCTACGAGCTCCTCTTCGGCAGCGACGTGCCGGACAAGGTGGCCATCAACGAGGCGATTGACCTCGCCAAGCGCTTCAGCACCGCCGACAGCGGCGCGTTCGTGAACGGCATACTCGACAAGATTCGCGTGCAGAAGGAGGGGGGCAAGTGACGGAGTGGGGGAGGATGAACGGATGAATGGATGGGTGGATGCAGAGCGAAAGTGAAAGGGAAAGTGAGAGGGAAAGGGGAAGAGAAGAAGCCCAGGTCGAATGGCTTTCCCTTTCACTCTCACTCTCACTTTCCCCGGTTCATCCTCCTTGTGCAAGGGTGTGACTGCCCATGAAGGTCAGCTATCAGTGGCTGAGGGACTACTGCGACTTCGAGCTGCCGGCGGACGAGCTGGCCCGCCAGCTCAGTCTCCGCGGGGTCGCGGTAGAGAGCGTGAAGCCGACGAACGGCGACTTCTGCCTCGAGATCGAGGTCACGGCCAACCGCCCCGACCTCCTGTCGCACATCGGGGTGGCCCGCGAGATCGCCGGGCTGACCGGCTCGGCGCTCCGCGTCCCAAGCGTCGCGCTCGCCGAGGAGACGCGGCACGTCACCCAGATTGCGCGGGTGGAGGTGCAGAGCCCTGACCTCTGCCCCCGCTACACGGCGCGCGTGCTCTACGACGTGCGGGTGGCCCCTGCCCCCGCCGAGATGCGCCGTCGCCTCGAGGCCGTGGGCATCCGCCCCGTGAACAACGTGGTGGACATCACGAACTACGTCCTGATGGAGTGCGGGCAGCCCGAGCACGCCTTCGACTTCGACCGCCTCAAGGGCTCCACCGTCATCATACGCCTCGCGCTCGCGGGCGAGGCGATGAAGCTCATTGACGGCGCGGAGGTGCGGCTGGCCCCGGACCAACTGGTCATCGCCGACGTGGCGCGCCCGGTGGCCCTCGCGGGCGTCATGGGCGGGCTCCAGACCGAGATCGGCGCCTCCACCCGCATGGTGCTCCTGGAGAGCGCGAAGTTCGACCCCGTGAGCATCCGCCGCACGAGCCGCGCGAGCGGCAAGGCGAGCGACTCCTCGTACCGCTTCGAGCGCGGGGTGGACACTCGGACCGTGGAGTGGGCCTCCCGCCGCGCGGCCGCCCTCATGCAGCAGCACGCCGGCGCCAAGCTGGCCGCGGGGGTGATTGACGTGAACTTCACCCAGGAGACGCCGCGCACGGTGGCCCTGCGCATCCCGCGCATCGAGCGCGTCCTCGGCCTCGCCATTGCCGCGCCAGAGGCAGGAAAGCTCCTCAAGGCCATCGGCTTCGGGGTAAAGCCGGAGGGCCACGATACGCTCGCCGTCTCCGTCCCCCACTTCCGGCCCGACGTGGAGAGCGAGATTGACCTCATCGAGGAGGTGGCCCGCTGCCACGGCTACGACAAGGTGCCCGACACCCCCCGCCTCCTCGTGGCTGACGTGCCGGTAAGCAAGGGCGACCATGTGGCCGCAAGGGTGCGGGAGACCCTCATCCGCCTCGGCTACTGCGAGGCGGTGACCACCAGCTTCACCAGCGACGGGCTGGCCGCGATGTTCGCCCCCTGGCCGTCCGAGGAGCCGGTGCGCCTCCGCAACCCCCTGCGGAGCGACGAGGCGACCCTCCGCCGCAGCATCGTCCCCTCGCTCCTACAGGCCGCACGCACGAACCAGGACAAGGGCGTCGCCGACGTCCGAATCTTCGAGCTCGACAGGGTCTACCTCCGCCGTGCCGGGGGCCACATGCTGCCCGACGAGAAGCGCTGCCTTGCGGTGCTGACCCACGGGGGCTTCGCCGAGGCCAAGGGCGCCGTCGAGGCCGTCCTCGAACAGCTCGGCCTCCTGGGCCGGACAACCTTCGGGCCGGCCTCCCACGGCTTCCTCACGCCCGGGGCTGCGGGCGCCTGGCACCTCGGCACGAGCCTCCTCGGCTACGCCGGCGAGGTCTCGGATGAGGCGGTCGCCGCCTTCGACCTGCGGAGCGCCCCCCACGTTGCGGAGCTCGACCTCGACACGCTGACAGCCTCGGCGGGCCTCGAGCGGAGCTTCAGGGAGCTGCCGCGCTTCCCAGCCGTCTCGCGCGACCTGGCCATCGTGGTCCGCGACGCCACGCCATGGGCCGAGATACTCCGCGTCGTGGAAGGCGCGGGCGCCGAGCACGTCGCCGACCTCCGCTTCGGCGAAGTCTACCGCGGCAAGCAGATCGAGCCCGGCAGGAAGAGCGTCTTCTTCACCATCGTCTACCGCGCGCCCGACCGCACCCTCACCAACGACGAGGTGAACGCCAGCCAGGCCCGCATCGTGGCCGCCCTCGCCGAACAGCTCGGCGCCACGCTCCGGGTGTGAGGGCTTCGCCGCCATTGCGGAGAACGCGACAGCGAACTCCCTTGACAAACCATGCTCTCCCGGTTAGCATGATTCCCGAAGGCCACGCCCCGCGTGTCTCGCGTGGGCATCAGGGGGCGTGGCGTTGGCGGCTCGATGCGGCGCACAAGAGGTGAGATAGGAGGCCGGTGAGACCATGGGCATCTCGAAGGAAACACTTGTCATCCTCATCTTCCTCATCCCCGGCTTCATGTCTTCCGCACTTCTCAATTCGCTTGTTGTGAGGCGGGAGAGGGACGTTCTCGCCAGGGTTGTGGAAGCTCTTGTGTTAAGCTTCATCATCTACGCTGCGGCCACGCTGATCACTGGCCAGAGCCCGGTGATGCTGCACGAAACGAGAGAGGGGAACGTGACCACATATTCGGTCACTGGGAACGCGTCCTTCCTTGTCCCGGTCGTATTCCTCGCGTTTCTGCTGCCGCTTGGCCTCGGCCTCATGACCACGACCGACTGGCACATGAAGGCCCTCCGAAAGTGCCGCATCACGAACAAGACCTCTCGGCAGACCACGTGGCTGGACGTGTTCATGGACCAGAAGAGGCGAGTCATCCTGCACTTCAGCGATGGCCGCCGCCTTCACGGCTGGCCGATGTACTACTCGGAGACGCCGGAGGACGGATTACTGTACCTCTATGACCCTTACTGGTTCGTCCCAGAAGAGAATGACTGGGAGAGCTTGAGTGCCCACGGACTCTTCCTTGTCAAGCGGGAACTGATCGACTGGATCGAGTTCCTTCCCGGGCCCGGTGAATGGCAAATGTCCGCAACCAAGGAAGGAGAGGCTCCCCATGAGCAAACTGTTCCAGGGCATGGATAAGAAGGGGTACAATCCCCCTCCCACACAGAGGATCGACCCGCCGAGGCCGGCGCCGCCACCACCACCCCCGCCAC
Source organism: Planctomycetota bacterium (assembly GCA_016872875.1). The sequence goes on from VGYW01000191.1 coordinate 7,216, forward strand.
CTTCCCAGCCTCCACCGCGCCAACCAGTCAGGTCGGATAGGTAGAGATGCGGGGCAATGGCCCAGTTGCTTCTGCCATTGCTGCCCGCGAGGCCCTACCCCCTGCGCCGGACGCGTTCGATGTGGACCATGAGGAGAGCGAGGTCGGCGGGGGAGACGCCGGCGATGCGGGAGGCCTGGCCGAGCGTGGCGGGGCGGAGAAGGGCGAGCTTGTCGCGCGACTCGGCACTGAGCTCCTTGATCGCCTGGTAGTCGAGGGCCTCGGGGATGGGACGGGTCTCCATGCGGCGAAGGCGCTGGACCTCAAGCTGCTGCCGGGCGATGTAGCCTTCGTACTTCACCTCGATCTCAACCTGCTCCTTGACCTGGCTGAGGGGACACAGGCCGGAGGCCTGTGCCACCCGGTCGGCGAGGTGGGGGTCGCGGGCCTCGATGTCGGCGAAGGCGATGCCTGGGCGACGCAGCCAGCGGAGGAGCGGCAGGCCCTCGTGGTGGCGACGGGCGATGTAGTCCAGGGTCTCTCGTATCGCCTGCTCCTTGGCCTGGAGGGCGTCCCAGAGCGCGTCGTCGCAGAGGCCAAGGCGGCGGGCCGTCGGCATCAGGCGGCGGTCAGCGTTGTCCTGGCGGAGCAACAAGCGATACTCGGCACGCGAGGTGAACATGCGATACGGCTCGCGGGGCGAGAGGGTCACAAGGTCGTCAATCAGGACGCCGATGTAGGCGTCGGAGCGTGCGAGGACGAAAGGCTCGCGGGACGCGGAGGTCCCGCCCACAAGGGCGGCGAGGGCGGCGTTGATGCCGGCCATGATGCCCTGGGCCGCCGCCTCCTCGTAGCCGGAGGTGCCGTTTATCTGCCCCGCGTGGAAGAGGCCGGGCACGCGGAGGGTTTCGAGCGACGGCTTGAGCTGGTAGGGCGGCACGAAGTCGTAGGCCACACCGTAGCCGTAGCGGACGATCTCCGCGCCCTCTAGGCCGCGGATGCTGCGGACCATCGCCACCTGGACCTCGGGGGGGAGGGTGTTGAAGAGGCCGTTGGCGTAGACCTCGTGCGTCCGCTCGCCCTCGGGCTCGAGGAAGAGCTGGTGGGAGGTCTTTTCGGGGAAGCGGACGACTTTGGCCTCGATGGAGGGGCAGTAGCGCGGGACGGCGCCCGCGGCCCGGCCCGACATCTCGGCGGAGCGGAGGGCGTTCGCTCGCACGATCTCGTGGGTCCGTTCGTTCGTGTGCGTGAGGTAGCAGGGGAGGCTGGGCCGCTGAATCGCCCGCGTGGAGAATGAGAAGGGCTGGGGCGGCTCGTCGCCGTATTGGGGCGTGAGGACGCTGTAGTCAATCGTGGCGCCGTGGAGGCGCGGCGGGGTGTTGGTGGTGAGGCGTCCGAGCTCGAAGCCGAGGGAGCGGAGGTCGTCCGAGATGCCGAGCGCGGGCGGCTCGCCCGCGCGGCCGGCCGGGACCTCCTGCTCGCCGAGGTGGACCATGCCGTTCAGGAAGGTGCCCGTGGTGAGGATGACGGCGCCGGCGCGGTGCTCGCAGCCCATCCTGTCGCGGACCCCGACGCAGCGGCCACCCTCGACGAGCAGCCCGCAGACGTTCGCCTGGCGCAGCCACAGGCTCGGCTGCTCCTCGAGCATCAGCTTCATGGTCTGCGAATAGAGCCAGCGGTCGGCCTGGGCGCGTGGTGAGTGGACGGCTGGCCCGCGCCCGCGGTTGAGCATGCGGAACTGGATGCCCGTGAGGTCCGTCACGCGGGCCATCACGCCCCCGAGCGCGTCAATCTCCCTGACCAGTTGCCCCTTCGCCAGTCCCCCGATGGCCGGGTTGCACGACATCTTGGCGACGGTGTCGAGGTTGAGGGTCAGCAGCAGCGTCTTCGCGCCGAGGCGAGCCGCGGCCCAGGCCGCCTCGCACCCCGCGTGGCCCGCCCCGACCACCAGCACGTCGAACGTCTCTGGGCTACTCTGGCGCTTCTCCATTTCCGAACGTATCTCCTGCTATGGGCGGGAGCTTCGCGCTTTCGCGCGAAAGCGCGACGGTCCTGTGCCTCACCAATAGGCCCCGCTTGCGGGAGGACGTGGCAACACGCCGTGCGCGCGCCGCGCGCTCCCGGCCCGATTGTCGCGCTTTCGCGCGAAAGTGCGACGGTCCTTCACCTCCCCAAGAGCCCCCATCTGGAGGGCGAGGGGGCACACGATGCGCGCGGCGCGCTCCCGGCCCGATTGTCGCGCTTTCGCGCGAAAGCGCGACGGTCCTTCACCTCCCCAAGAGCCCCCCATCTGGAGGGCGAGGGGGCACACGATGCGCGCGGCGCGCTCCCGGCCCGATTGTCGCGCTTTCGCGCGAAAGCGCGACGGTCCTGTGCCTCACCAATAGGCCCCGCTTGCGGGAGGGCGTGGCAACACGCGGTGCGCGCGCCGCGCGCTCCCGGCCCGATTGTCGCGCTTTCGCGCGAAAGCGCGACGGTCCTGTGCCTCACCAATAGGCCCCGCTTGCGGGAGGGCGTGGCAACGCGCCGTGCGCGCGCCGCGCGCTCCCGGCCCGATTGTCGCGCTTTCGCGCGAAAGCGCGACGGTCCTGCGCCTGCCCCAGAGTCCCCGCTTGGGGGGGAGGCGTGGCGACGCGCGGCGCGCGCCGCGCGCTCCCGGCCCGATTGTCGCGCTTTCGCGCGAAAGCGCGACAATGGTGCGGCTCGCCAAGTGGTCCCTGCCACGAGGAACACGCCCAAGCAGGGCTGAGCGTGCCGGAGCCACACGTGACACAGGCGACGGTCGTGGCGCCGGCTTCAGCCTGTGCTGTGGGCGGGGCACGCGTCGTCTCCCCCCCCGCTGGCGGGAGGGTCGAGGCGGGGGCCGCGGCCCGCCCCCCTCTATCCACCCCGTTCACGGGGGGGAAGAAACGGCCTGAAGGCCGCACTACAAACCGGGCCTCTCCGCAACAGAAGGCGCCTGGCGCGCCACGCGCACGGGCGTGCCGCGGCCGGCGCCGAGGAGGTCGGCGGCGGAGCGGCGGTTGGCGGAGACCTCGAGGAGCCCCGAGCTGCCCACGACGGCGAGGAGCCAGCCAACCGGCACCTCGGCGTAGGTGCCGCGAACCCCCTCGATCCTCGTGTCGGCGAGCTCCACCCGCACCAGGGCGCCCCCAGTCGGGTCGAGCGCCTCGATGTCCTTCCGCGAGATGTTTGTGACCAGGTTGCCGAAGCGGTCGGCGTGGATGATGGTGCCTTCGAGAGCGTTGTCGGCCACGCGGCGCGGGCCGGCGCCCTCGAGCTGCACGGGGTCGCTGACCTGCCGGCCCGTCTCGCCGAGGTCAACCCCCAGCGTGAGATGCGCGGCAACGGGCGCGAGAACGTCACGGCCGTGGAACGTCAGGCTGACCGGGTGGCGGAAGTAGGCAGCGTTGGTGACGCTGATGAGACGCTTCGGGGGGCATTGGGCGAGGGCGATGGTCAGCAGGCCGTTGTCGGGGGCAATCAGGAACTGGTCTCGGACTTCGGCCGCGAGGATGCGCCGCTCGCTCCCCACGCCGGGGTCAACCACCGCCACGTGGACCGTGCCGGGCGGGAAGTATGGGAACGCCCAGGCGAGGAGGTAGGCGGCGGCCGCCACGTCGTGGGGCGGGACCTCGTGCGAGATGTCCACGAGCGTGGCCTCGGGGTTGACGCAGAGCGCCGCGCCCTTCATGGCCGCGACGTAGGCGTCGGTCGTCCCGAAGTCGGTCAGAAACGTTATGCAGCCTCGGCTCATGGCCTACCTCCACGCCGGCTGGCCTGTATTGTTTACCATCCCGTGGAGCCCGGAACGTAACACGCCACCCCTTGTCATGCTGAGCCTGTCGAAGCACCTTTCAGGGGAGCAGACCCACGCAAAGGAGCGTGCTCTCTTACGTTGGTCCGCTCCGTTGAAAGGTCCCTCGACTTTGCTTCGCTCCGCTCGGAATGACAAGGTTCTCTTCGCGGTCCAAGGCCGGGGTGGTGGGAGATGCGAGCTCGCGATGGCATTGCCCACCCGCCGCTGGAGAACGTAGATGTCAGGACACACGTATTGCATGTCCTCCGGAAGCGCCGCCAGGTCCGAGCACGGGAGCGGGCGTGGGAGGTAGAAGCGATGGATGCGGTAGCTGCCGCTGGCCAGGAGGGTCCGCCAGAAGCGCGCCCTTTCGCCCACCGCGTCTTCTTCCATCGCACCGATCTGGAGGCTGCTGGTCACGAAGTAGTCGTGCGGCAGCTTCAGGAGGCGCAGGGGGTCGTAGGGAGCGCCAAACTCGGCCAGGACCAGGAGGCGCGTGTGTTCCTGCGGGTTCTTCGGGAGACGGCCCTCGGCGTCGAGGGGCGGCATGTCGTACTGCCAGGGCCACTCGGCCACCGCGACCACGGCATCGGCGGGCACGTTGGCGGCAAGCCACTCGCCGGCCAGGGTGCGGATGTTCTCCAGGGCGTAGAGCCGGTGCCAGGCGTAGCTCACGGCCGCCGCCGGCCCGAGGATGGCGAGAAGTGCCACGGCGGCCACGGCCGCCCGCACTGTGCTGTGACACAGGCGGGACGCCTGTGCCACCATTCCTGTGAGGAGGTTCCAGGTGCCAATCAGGCCGCGGGCGGCCAGGAGGGCCAGGCAGGGGAGCAGGCCGACGTAGTAGCGGGAGTACCAACGGCCGTCCACCCCGACCACCACTGCCCAGACGAAGAGCCAGGCGAGGAGGAGCCAGTCGTCGTCGCGCCGCCGGACGAGCGCCCAGACGATGCCGACGGCCACTGCGGCGGCCAGGGGCCAGGTGACGAGCGCCGGCAGCATCGCGGGGAGATGGGTCGCCCAGCCGAGCGAGGCGAGCCGTGCCAGCAGCCCGCCCGACACGTGGCCCGTCTCGGCCCGGAAGTGGGCGATGAACTGGTCGGCCCGAAGGAGATGATAGGGGCTGGTGAGGCCGAAGACGGCGATCATCATGATCAGCGAGACGCCGACGCCGGCGGCGGCCTCGCGCGGCGTGTCGTCCTCGCGCCGCACTCGCAGGAGAGCGGTCAGCGGGATGAGCGCCCAGAGGACCACAGCGAAGTATTGAAAGGCCCCGCAGAGGCCGGCCGCGGCGCCCGCGATGTCGTACCAGCGAGCCGTACCCGTGGCGTTGAGCTTGCGGCAGGCCATGAAGAAAAGCACCGCGGCGAGGGCCATGAAGGTGTCGCGGGTGAGGTTGTGAGCGTGGATGCCGAAGGCGGGCATTGCCGCGAGCAGCCCCATCGCCAGGATGCCCGTCCATCGTGTGGGCGGGGCCTCCGTGCCCCGCGAGGCGACGCGCCAGACGAGGAGCAAGGCCGCAGCCGCGGCGAGGAGCGAGAGGGCGCGGCCCACGAGGTAGAGTCGCCCCATCTCGTCGGGATTGTCGTAGTAGAAAGCCACGTCGCGCTTGACCTGCACCAGGCCCAGGAGCGCGCACAGCCCCTCAACTGCGCCCACAAGGTAGGTGTGGAGCGAGGGGTAGATGTAGCTCTTCGGGTCGAAGTCCAGAAGGCCCGGCCGCATGTCGGCCAGGCTCTTGAAGACCTGGTACTCGTCGGGGTGGTATGAGCGGATGGGGTTGAAGATGTCGCGTCGGCGGCGGACCCTCTCCCATTGGGCGAGGCTGAGCCCCGCGGGCGGCTTCGGCTCGACCCCGTGGGAGGGTCGTGCCTCCCACAGGCCGCCGCCGGCGAGCGCCTCGGGGAGGCGCTCCTTGAGCTTGGCCGCCCCCTCCAGGCGCGCCCGCCGTTCGTTCGGCACCCCCCAGCCCAGGCCCCAGAGCACGAGCCCGCAGAAGGCGGTCACGATCGCCGCGCCCACGGACCACTGGGCCCACGCCTGGCCGTGGTCGCCGCCCCTGGCTTGCGGAACCGCTACTGGGTCTGGCACCTCATCACTTCCACATCTCGGGGTCAACTGAGTCCATCGCCCGCACGGCTTCGTCGAAGGCGGGGTCGTCCACCCATGTCCCGGCCAGATCGTCGAGGTCATGATGCGTGGCCTGGTCTTCGGCCAAGCCGAGGCCGCGCGCCAAGGCGTCCAGAGCCGCCTGGTTCCGGCTCAGGCCATCCTCTTTCGCCTTGCGGCGGACTGCGTTGTCAAGCCGCTTGGGTATGCCGCGGAGTGTGTACTGCAAGGGTGGCTCCTTTCCCCGCATCCATTGCATGCGCCGAATGCAGGCAAGTCAAGCTCTGTCGCGCGCTGGCCGTTGGACGCGGGTTCCGGCCGCAAGCGGGGCATGGCTGGCGCGCATGGGGAAACGGCCGGCAAAGGACTTATGGCGATGGGGCCGAGCGCAAGCACAGTGGCGGCAAGGGCTTGCGGATTTTACAGTTCTTTACAATTCCCGGGCCGCACAAAACGGGGGGGCTGCGCATTGTACAAGGGTGAAAAAGACTCCAGGAGTCTTTTTCGCTGGGGAACCGCGCGGTGCGGAAAGGCCAAGCGGAAGGCTCGCCTCCAGCCTTGCGGCATGAGCGACGCCCGGAGCGAGGCCCGCATTGCTCTTTGACAACTCGGCTGGCCTCCCGCGGGCCGCGAAGCCCGCGGGAGGCGCCGCTCCCACCGCCCGCGAGGGCGAAAGGAGCGGGGAGACTCCGGCCAGAGGAGGCCGGCCCGCGGGAGGCAAGGGCCTGCGGGAGGCGGCGCTCCTCACCTGGCGTAGAAGGCGGCCATCTCCTTGCAGGAGACGGGCTTGATCTTGGAGGCGTTGCCGGCCTGGCCGAAGGCGACCATGCGGTCAACGCAGATGGCCTTCATGGCCTCGCGGGCCGGGCCGAGGTATTCGCGGGGGTCGAACTTCTCGGGCGTGGCGCCGAAGACCTCGCGGATGGCCGCGGTCATGGCGAGGCGGTTGTCCGTGTCAACGTTGATCTTGCGGACGCCGTTGCGGATGCCGAGCTTGACCTCCTCGACGGGCACACCCCAGGAGGGCTTGAGCTTGCCGCCGAACTGGTTGATCTTGGCCTTGAGGTCCTGCGGCACGGCCGAGGAGCCGTGCATGACGAGGTGGCAGTTGGGCAGGCGGCGGTGGATTTCGAGGATGACGTCCATCTTGAGGACCTCGCCCGTGGGGGGCTCGGTGAACTTGTAGGCGCCGTGGCTGGTGCCGATGGCGACGGCCAGGGCGTCCACGCCGGTGAGCTTGACGAACTCCTGGGCTTCCGCGGGGTCGGTGAGGAGCTGCTTGTTGGTGAGCTTGGTCGTGGCCCCGTGGCCGTCCTCCTGGTCGCCCGTGCCGCTCTTGAGGTGGCCGAGGCAGCCGAGCTCGCCCTCGACCGTGACCCCCTTGGCGTGCGCCGCGGCGACCACCTTCTTCGTGATGTCCACGTTATAGGCGAAGTCGGCGGGGGTCTTGCCGTCCTCCTTCAGCGAGCCGTCAATCATCACGGAGGTGAAGTTCTGCTCGATGGCGCTCATGCAGGTGTCCATCGAGTTGCCGTGGTCGAGGTGCATGGCGATGGGGGTGGCGGGGTAGAGCTCTGCGGCGGCGAGCATGAGGTGGCGGAGGTAGGCGTCGTTGGTGTACTTGCGCGCGCCGCGCGATGCCTGGATGATGACGGGCGAATCGGTCTCCTTCGCCGCGGTCATGATGGCCTGGATTTGCTCCATGTTGTTCACGTTGAAGGCGGCGAGGCCATAGCCGTTCTCCGCCGCGTGGTCGAGCAACGCTCGCATTGGGACCAGGGGCACTGCGAACCTCCTTGAAAATGGGTGCTGGTGCCGGCCGTTCGGCTTGGGTTTTCACATTCTGCCAGAAACGGCCTCCCAATGCAACCGCGGATCGGCGCGGGGGGGCTGGCCCCCAGTCCCGGCGCGGCCTCTCGGGAGCCCCTATGGGGCGTACTATATCAGCCCAGGGCAACGCCCTGGGAGGCGGGGGCCGTGCGTGAGCCAGCCCTGAAGGGGCGTACTGCGCGCCACGGGCGGCACCGTCTCGCTCGGGGTCTAGTACGCCCCTACAGGGCTGAGCCGGGGCGGTCTCCTATTCCCAGGGCTTCGCCCTGATCTTTGCCCACATCTTCTGGGGGCTGGGGTTTAGCCCCCGAATGGGGGCGTTTGAGCCGTAGCCCAGGGCGACCGAAGGGAGCCCTGGGAAAAGGCCCCGCCAGCGTAGAGCCCCCGAAG
>VGYW01000192.1 GCA_016872875.1 Planctomycetota bacterium
CTCCGGGGCTCTCTGGCCTGAAAACAGTCCCCCCGGAGTACTTAATCGGGGAAATCCTCGAAAACTTTAGGCCTTTTTTAGCGTTGTAGTGTTAGGACGTGCATGGAATATGGGGCCGTGGACCATGCCCCATTCTGGGACTGGGGGGCGTGGCCAGAGACGGTTGAGCGGTGGAAGGCGGAGGGGCTCGATGCCAACCGGCATCCGGCGGCAATCTGCGACCAGAGGCAGTGGGTGGGCCACTGGTTCTTCCCCAATCCGCCCTTCGAGCGAAAGGTGATCTCCGAGGATGCCCGCCACGTGGTCTACGTGAACCACGAGGGCATTCTGATGATGGAGCGGCGCGACCAGCCCTACTCCTCGATGCCGCAGTTCCTCAAGTTCCCCGTCGAGACGCGGGAGGAGTTCCGCCGCTTCTGGCGCGAGCGGATGCGGCCCGACCCCATCGCACGCATCGGACCCGACTGGCGGGAGAAGCTCGCCGCGATGCGCGCCCGCCCCGTGCCCTTCATCATCATCTCCGACCGCTGGGGCGGCTTCTTCGGGCCGCTGCGCAACCTGGTCGGCGTCGAGCGGCTCTGCACGCTCTTCTACGACGATCCGGCCTTCGTCGAGGAGATGATGGATGCGAACGCCGATTTCATCATCGCCCTCCTGGGGCAGATACTCGAGGTGGCTGTGCCCGACGCATTTGGGTTCTGGGAGGACATGGCCTACAACCACGCCCCGCTCATTTCGCCCGCTATGGTGCGGCGGTTCATGCTGCCGCGCTATCGCCGCGTGGCCGACTTTGTGCGCTCGCGGGGCGTCCGATACGTCGGCCTCGACAGCGACGGGCAGGTGGATTGCCTCATTCCCGTGTGGCTCGACGCGGGGCTGAACTTCCTCTATCCCTTCGAGGTGCAGGCTGGGATGGACGTGGTGGCGGTCCGCCGCAGGTATGGCCGCGAGCTTCGGCTCTGGGGCGGCGTTGATAAGCGGGCGCTCGCCAGCGGCCCAGCCGCGATTGACGCCGAACTCGCCCGCGTGAAGCCCCTCATCGCCGACGGCGGCTACATCCCCCACACCGACCACTCCTGCCCGCCCGACATCGCGTTCGCAAACTACTGCTACTACCTGAAGCGGCTTGCCCATGCCTGTGGGAAGGAGTAACGCTTGAAGCTGGAGGAGCGCGTCAAAGGCTGTTTGGTGGGGGCGGCCATCGGGGCCGAGCTTGGCTTCGCCCGCTGCGTGGAGCCGGCCCGCTTCGCGTGCGAGCCCGACAAGGTGTTCGACCTTGATCTGGCTCCGGTCCGCACCTGGCAGCCCGAGCCCCATCGGCAGCACCTGGCGAGCACCACGCCGCTCGTAGCCCTCGGCGTGCGGGCCTACCTGAAAGCCAAGGGGCGGGCGACGCCCGAGGTCTTCGGCGCGCTCCTCCAGGACGATCCTGGCGTGGCAACACCCGCCTTCGCGTGGGACGGCCTCCACACGGTTCAGGAAATCCTCAAGGAGGGGATGAACCCGCGAATCAGCGGCCTGGCCACGTTCCCCTCGGGCCTCATTGCCGCCGCGATGCCAGCCGCCGGCTGCTACCACTTCGCCCATCCCGAGTACGCCTACCTCGACGGCGTCGAGCTAGCCTCGGTCGCCCAGTGCCGGCGGGGGGCCGACTGGGCGGGGCTGTGCGCCGCAGCCGTCGCCGCGGCCTTCGACGCCCCCGATGGCGCGGCCATTGTGGACGCCGTGCTAAAGATCGCCTTCCGCCACAACCGCGAGCTGTTCTACGAGCTCGACTATGCCGGCCGCCAGCCCTCGGCCGACTTCGCAAGGCACTGGCTCCAGCGCGGCAGCCGCCCCGAAGCCTCGAAGGACAACATCTGGATCGCCTACAACCCCATCCGCTTCGTCCTGCCCGTGCTCAGGCAGCTCGCGGCGGAGCCGGCGAAGGCGTTGGCCCTTCTCGTCGCGACGCCCGACTTCATGAACGCGGCCACCGTCGCTCCCGCCATCGGCGGCGCCGTGCTTGGCGCGATGCACGGGCTCGACGGGTTGCCCGCGAAGCTCCGCGAATGGGCCGAGCCAATCGCCCAGCCCTGGTTCCCACTGGCCGAGCTGGCTGCCAAGCGCGTCCGCCAGGAGAAGCGAATCATCGCCGTCACCGAACGCCTCGCCAAGCCCGACGCCAGCGGGCAGTCGCTTCTCAAAGAGAAGGTCCGCGGCTGCATCCTCGCGGGCGCCATCGGCAACGCGATGGGCTCGCCCGTGGAGGGCCGCCTCTACACCGAGGTTGACGCCCAGCACCCCGGCGGCATCAGGGGCGTCCTCGACCCCAAGCGCCTCGAGGGCGAGGACGACAACCAGATGGCCATGCTCCTGGTCGAAACCTATCTCGCCCGCGAGGGGCTGCCTGCCACCGCCCGCGACTTCGGCAAGACCTGGCGCGACCGCCTCAACCGCGACCATTTCTACCCCTTCTGCATGGGCCACAGCTACGACCTCATCATGGCCGGATGGGACCCCCGTGTCATCGGCCACTGGGCGGTCGTCACAGGCTCAACCGTGATGTGCATGGAGCCTGTCGGCATCTACCATCTGGCCGACCCAGACTTCGCGGCGATTGACGCCCTGGCGATTTCGTACATGTACCAGCGGGGTCTCGACGCCCTGGCCGCCTCGATGCTCGCCGCCACCGTCGCCGAAGCCTTCCGTCCCGACGCCACGGTCGAGAGCGTCTGCGAAGCCGCCCTCAAAGCCGCGCCCACCACGCCCCTCCGCACCTTCGATCGCCGCCCCTTCAAGAGCTGCCGCCACTACCTCGAAGCCTGCCTCGAAATCGCCGGCCGCTACGACGATGTGTTCGCCGTCCGCAAGGAGCTCTACGACAAGTGCCTCCTCTACCACATGATTGACCCGTTGGAGCTATGGGGCTTCTCGCTCGCCATGCTCAAGGTGGCGAAGGGCGACGTTCGGCAGGCCGCCATCGGCGGCACCAACATCGGCCGCGACAGCGACACGATTGCCGGCCGTGCCGCCATGCTCGCCGGCACCCTTCGCGGCGCGGGCAACGTCCCGCCCGAGTGGGTCGCCCTCTTCAGCCCCGAATCCCTCCAGCGCATAGACCGCAACGCCGAGCGCCTGGCCGACCTGGTGGCTACTGGCAAGCTCCCCTGGCTCCGCCGCCGCCAGGCCATCGGGGGCGGTTGACTCCGCGCCACCGGCTTGCAGTCAACATCGGCTTGTGGCTGTGCTATTGAGCGCAGGCCGCAACCCGCGTCATTCCGGAGGGTTCATCGCTTCACAGCCACCGCGGCCTGTGCCGCAATCCCTCTGCCGCTGAGGAGGAGAGGGCCGCGGCTGGGTGGCCCCTGCTCGGGGGCTATAGGGAGCACATCACGTTCGCAGAGGTCAACAGGCGCCGAGGGCCTTGCGCACGCGGGCGAAGGCGTCGAGGGCCAGGTCCATGTCGTCGCGCGTGTGGGCGGCGGAGAGCTGCACGCGGATTCGGGCGGCGCCCTTGGGGACGACGGGGTAGCTGAAGCCGATGACATAGATGCCCTCTTCGAGGAGCTTCTCTGCCATCCGGGTGGCGAGCGCGGCGTCGCCGAGCATGATGGGCACGATGGGGTGTTCGCCGGGGCGAATGTCGAAGCCACGGGCGGCCATGCCAGAGCGAAAGTAGCGGGTGTTGGCCTCGAGCCGGTCGCGGAGCTCGGTGGACTCGCTCAGGATGTCGAGGACGGTCAGGGTGGTCGCGGCGATGGCTGGGGCGAGGGTGTTGGAGAAGAGGTAGGGCCGGCTCCGCTGCCGAAGGAGCTCGATGATCTCCTTGCGGCCGGTCGTGAAGCCGCCGCTCGCCCCGCCGAGGGCCTTCCCAAGGGTGCTGGTGAGGATGTCCACGCGGCCCAGGACGCCGCGGTATTCGTGTGTGCCGCGGCCCGTCCTGCCCATGAAGCCGGTGGCGTGGGAGTCATCGGCCATCACGGCGGCGTCGTGGCGGTCGGCCAGGTCGCAGATGGCGTCGAGCGGGGCGATGGTGCCGTCCATCGAGAAGACCCCGTCGGTTGCGATCAGCCGCATTCGAGCACTCGCCGACTCCTTGAGCCTCGCCTCCAGGTCGGCCATGTCGCAGTTCTTGTAGCGGAACCGCTGGGCCTTGCAGAGGCGGATGCCGTCTATGATGCTCGCGTGGTTCAGCTCGTCGCTGATCACGGCGTCCTCAGGGCCGAGGAGGGTCTCGAAGAGGCCGCCGTTCGCGTCGAAGCACGAGCTGTAGAGGATGGTGTCCTCGGTGCCGAGGAACTCGGTTAGGCGGGCCTCGAGCTGCTTGTGGAGCGCCTGTGTGCCGCAGATGAACCGGACGGATGCGAGGCCGTAGCCCCAGCGCTCGTAGCTGGCCTTAGCGGCGGCGACGACGCGGGGGTGGTTGGCGAGGCCGAGGTAGTTGTTCGCGCAGAAGTTCAGCACCTCGCGTCCGCCCGCCACGGCGATTCGAGGGCTCTGCGGCGTGGTGAGCACCCGCTCGGCCTTCCAGAGCCCCGCCTGCCGAATCTCCTCAAGCGTCCGAACCGCGTGGTTTCGCAGCGTCTCGTTCATCAATGGGCTCCCTCAGAGGTCGGGCAGGAATCGCACGGACAGACACGGACCGACACGGACGGCCGGATTCCGCCCTCAGGAGCGCCGTCCGTGTCCGTCCGTGTAGGTCCGTGCCGTTTTTCTTCACGGTCTCTCAGCGTTCGCTCCAGGTGAGGACGACTTTGCCGCTCTGGCCGGAGCGGGCGACCTCGAAGCCCTTCTCGAAGTCGGTGTAGCCGAAGCGGTGGGTGATGACGGGCGTGATGTCGAGCCCGCACTGGATCATCATGGTCATCTTGTACCAGGTCTCGTACATCTCGCGGCCGTAGATGCCCTTGATCGTGAGGCTGTTCCAGATGACGGTGGGCCAGTCAATGGCGGCGGGCGGCAGGATGCCGAGGAGGGCGATCTTGCCGCCGTGGCACATGTTGGCGATCATGTCGCGGAAGGCCTCGGGGCTGCCCGACATCTCCATCCCCACGTCGAAACCCTCTTTCATGCCGAGCTTCTTCTGTGTGTCCCGAAGCGAGTCGCGCCGGGCGTCGAGCGCCACCGTCACGCCCATCCTGCCAGCCAGCGCCAAGCGATAGGGGTTGATGTCGGTGATCACCACGTGCCGTGCGCCGCAGTGCCGTGCGATGGCGGCGGCCATCAGGCCGATCGGCCCGGCGCCCGTGATGAGCACGTCCTCGCCCATCACGTCGAACGAGAGGGCCGTGTGCGTCGCATTGCCGAGCGGGTCGAACGCGCTCAACACCTCCAGCGGTATGTTAGGGTCGGCCGGCCACACGTTCGTGACGGGGATCGAGAGGAACTCGGCGAAGGCCCCGTCGCGGTTGACTCCGATGCCGACGGTGTTTGGGCAGAGGTGGCGGCGGCCCGCCAGGCAGTTGCGGCACCGCCCGCACACCACGTGCCCCTCGCCGCTCACGAGGTCGCCCGGCTTGAAGTCGGTCACGTTGTCGCCGAAGTCCTCGACGATGCCGACGAACTCGTGGCCGATGACGGTGGGCACTCGGATGGTCTTCTGCGCCCAGGCGTCCCAGTTCCAGATGTGGACGTCGGTCCCGCAGATGCTCGTCTTCAGGATGCGGATGAGCACGTCGTTCCTGCCCACCTCGGGCGTTGGAACGTCCTGGAGCCAGAGTCCCTCTTCCGCTTGCGCCTTCACCAGTGCCTTCACGCTCGCTCGCCCTTCGTCTGAGGTGGTTTGGCTGTACCGGGTCGGCAGGATTATACTCCAAAGCCGCCTGTGGCCGCAAAGGGCATCCGGCCGGACCTAGGAAAAAAAATCCCGGAAAATCCTTGACAAGCAGCAAATGAGGAGTATAGTTACATGCGGCAGGGCAAGTAAAGGCCTGGTACGGCCAGGCAGTCGAGGCCAAGTCTGTCGGAGAGTGGCAGCACGCTAGCACGGCAGGCTACGTTGAACGGTGGAGGTGCTTTGTTGCTTCCGCCGCCGTGTGGTGCGGCTTGCTAAGGGACGATGGCGTTCGACACAGCTTAAGGCCTTGCCCTGCGGGGGCGGAAGCGCGCAAGGCGCTTCCGCCCCCTGGCATTTGAGAATTGCTGATTGCTGATTTATGATTGCTGACTGAGCAGCCGAACACGCCCTTCCTCGCCACGGCCTCCTCGATCCTCTTCTGAAATCAGCAATCAGAAATCAGAGATCAGAAACTCCTCACACCCCCTTCCACAGCCTCAGATAGTCCCTCGCCACCTTGAGGTCCTCCATCGCCTCCTGCGCGGTGCACGTGGGCGGGCGGTCGCCGCGGACTGCGGCCACGAAGTTCATCGCCTGCTGCCGCATGGCGTGAATCCAGGGGAGATGGGGCGAGGAGGCCTCGGGGGCCTTGGCGTCGCCGGGATCGCGCAGGATTTCGACGCGGCCGGGACGGTTGGAGGCGAGGGGCGCGGGGAGCTCCAGCTTCACGTAGCCCTTCTCGAAGGCCACGAGGGCCGACTCCTGCCACTCCACCGTCGTGCGGTAGGGCGACATCTCGATGACCCCCGCCACGCCGCTCGCGCTCCGGGCGACGAGGACCACGCCCGAGGGGTCGGCATGGGTCACTTTGTACGGCTCGCCCAGCAGGTAGCGGAGCAGGTTCACCTGGTGGATGTAGTAGTTCACAAAGCCCACGTATGCCTTGTAGGCAGCCTCGTCCATGTCCGACGCCGGCGGGTCCCACTTGAGCTGGGGGTTGGGGTCGTCCTCGCGGATCAGCTCGGCGAAGCCGTTGGCCACCCAGTCGCCGGCGGGCATGAGGATGCGGACCAGCCGCATCCTGCCCAGCTCGCCCGTCGCCTTGAGGGCGTCAATCTGCGCCTTTGCGTGCATGCTGGCGGGGTCGGAGCGCTTGTGGTAGCCGACCATCATCCAGGTGCCGCTGGCGGCGAGGGCATCGAGGATGCGTTGGCCCGCCTCGATGCTCCCTGCAAGCGGCTTCTCGGTGAAGACGGGCTTCTTCGCCGCGAGCAGTTCGGGGATGAGCGTGCCGTGGCGCGTGAAGGGCTGCGAGGCCACAATCGCGTCGAGCTCCTCGCTCGCCAGCATCTCGGCCGCCTCGCGGTAGACCTTAGGCACGCGGTAGTGCTGTGCCACCGCCTTGCCCGTCTTCTCGCGCAGTTCCGCCAGTGCCACGACCTGGCAATCGGGCAGGGTGTAGTAGTTCTTGAGGTGTGCGCACTGCCCCATCGCCCCGACGCCGCAGAAGCCGATCCTGACCTTCGCCATGTCCCGCTCCTTTCTGGCAGGTGTGGGATGCCTCAACGCGAAACGGTCGGCCGGAGGGGTGGTCGGTCATCGGCTATCGGTTTTCGGGCCCTGATAACCGACAACCTCTCTTGTGGGAGCAATATACGCCGGCGGCGGGGAAATGCAAATGCAGAGGCGGGCAACAGCACACAGCGCGGTGTCACCGCCCTTCTGCCCGGCGTTCAAGCGTGGGCCTTGGGGGAAAATCCGGGGCAATTCATGCTTGACAGGAAAAGCCCAGTAAGTATAATGTTTATTTTGCGCGCTAGTGTAGCTCAATCGGCAGAGCAGTGGTTTTGTAAACCACAGGTTGTGGGTTCGATTCCCACCGCTAGCTCAGGAGCGCGCGGCGGGTGGGGATGGAGAAGGGACGGGGGGATACCCAAGTGGCCAAAGGGGGCAGACTGTAAATCTGCTGGCGCTGCCTTCGCAGGTTCGAATCCTGCTCCCCCCACTCTAGCGAAGGCGGGCGTAGCTCAATGGTAGAGCCCTGGCCTTCCAAGCCAGCCATGAGGGTTCGATCCCCTTCGCCCGCTCCAGTGCTGGCGTAGCTCAGCAGGTAGAGCACCTCCTTGGTAAGGAGGAGGTCCTGGGTTCAATTCCCAGCGCCAGCTCCACGGTGAGCTTGATTGTGGGAACCAACGGCCAGCCCCGCCGCCGGTGAGACGCGGGGGAAACAGAAGGAGGACGGGTTCATGGCGAAAGAGGTCTTTCAGCGCACGAAGCCGCACGTCAACGTTGGCACGATCGGCCACATTGACCACGGGAAGACGACGCTGACGGCGGCGATCCTGGCGGTGCTCGCCAAGCAGGGCAGGGCCAAGGCGAAGTCGTACGCCGACATCGCGAAGGGCGGGCTGGTGCGCGACGCGACCAAGACCCTGACCATCCAGGTCGCCCACGTGGAGTACGAGACGGACAAGCGGCACTACGCGCACATAGACTGCCCCGGCCACCAGGACTACATCAAGAACATGATCACGGGCGCGGCGCAGATGGACGGAGCGATCCTGTGCGTTGGCGCGGACGACGGCCCGATGCCGCAGACGCGCGAGCACATCCTGCTGGCCCGCCAGGTGGGCCTCCCCGCCGTCGTCGTGTGCCTGAACAAGACCGACCTGGTGGACGACCCCGAGCTGCTCGACCTCGTGGAGCTCGAGCTCCGCGAGCTGCTGAGCAAGTACGAGTTCCCGGGCGACGAAATCCCCATCATCCGCGGCAGCGCCCTGAAGGCGATGCAGAGCGGCGACCCCAACGCCCCCGAGTGCAAGTTCATCTACGAGCTCCTCGACGCCGTGGACAACTACATCCCGACGCCCAAGCGGCAGACTGACCTGCCGTTCCTTATGCCGGTCGAGGACGTCTTCTCGATCAAGGGCCGCGGCACGGTGGGCACGGGAAGGGTCGAGCGCGGCACCATCAAGGTCGGCGAAGAGATCGAGATCATCGGCCTGGCGCGCGAGACGCGCAAGACGGTGGTCACGGGGGTCGAGATGTTCAACAAGACGCTCGACCAGGGCATCGCGGGCGACAACATCGGCGTGCTCCTGCGCGGCGTGGAGAAGGAGGAGCTCGAGCGCGGCCAGGTCCTCGCCAAGCCCGGCTCCGTCACGCCCCACACGAAGTTCGAGTGCGAGGTCTACATCCTCTCGAAGGATGAAGGCGGGCGCCACACCCCCTTCTTCACCGGCTACCGCCCGCAGTTCTACTTCAGGACGACCGACGTGACGGCGAACGTGTCGCTCCTGGGCGGCGCTGAGATGGTGATGCCTGGGGACAACTGCCGCCTGTCCGTGGAGCTCATCACGCCCATCGCGATGGAGGAGCAGCTCCGCTTCGCCATCCGCGAGGGCGGCCGCACCGTCGGCGCCGGCGTGGTGACCAAAATCCTGGAGTAGGCCAACCCCCTTGATAGGGGTGCAATGGCGTGTCGAGCAGGGGATGAATGGATGAGTGGATGAGTGGATGGGTGTCTGACAATCATCCATTCATCCAAACATCCAGCCATCCTCTCCTACTGCGGCCCGAGGCCGCGTTGGGAGATCAGTCTTGGCCAAGAAAGCCGCTGCGCGCGACTACGTGACCCTTGAGTGCACCGAGTGCGGGGAGCAGAACTACCGCACTAGCAAGCGCCTGAAGGGCGGCGGCGCGCGCCTGGAACTCAAGAAGTTCTGCCGCAGGGACCGGCGCCACACGCTCCATAGGGAGCGGAAGAAGTAGGCAGAGGACAGACGACAGAGGACAGAAGGAGAGCTGGCAGGTTCTTGGCTGTCTTGTCTGTTATCTGTCATCTGTCATCTGTCATCTGTTGTCTGGCGAAGGCCACTAGCTCAATTTGGCAGAGCAGCGGACTCCAAATCCGCCGGTTGGGGGTTCGACTCCCTCGTGGCCTGCCAGCGCGGGAGATAGGGGACAGGGTGGCTGTGCAGCCACGAAGCCCGGAGCGCGCCTATTGGAGCGGGTGGGTTCGTAGTGCGGGCTTCAGCCCGTGCCACCAGGATACGGCCTGAAGGCCGCACTACAAACTGGGCCGTTCGGTGAGGACATGTTGCCGATGGCGTTGAGCCTCTACAAGAAGGGACAGGGCACAGCGGCGCGCAGCATCGGTGGCGTGGTGGTGCTCCTGCTCGGCGGCTGGGCGGCCCGCCAGATGTGGTTCGCCACCGAGGGCTGGGCGCTCGGCGCCCAGGTGTTCGCCACGGCGCTCGTGGCCTTCGCCCTCGGCGCGCTGCCACTCTACCTCATCCTGTTCCACCAGACCATTGGCGAGCTCCTCATCGAGACCCAGCAGGAGATGCGCAAGGTCGCCTGGTCCACCAGGGAGGAGGTCACTACCTCCACGATCGTGGTGGTGGTCACGGTGGTGCTGCTGGCGCTGTTCATCCTCGCGACCGACACGATCGTGTACTGGCTGATGTGGGACATTGTCGGCCTTTACTAGGCCCTTGGTTGCGGCGCCGTGCCGCGTTACGAGCGCGGAGAATGTAGCCCGATGGCGATGCGATGGTTCGTGCTGCGTGTGGCAACCGCTCGCGAGGACCAGGTGAAGGAGAGCCTGGAGAGGCGCGTGAAGGCCAGCGGCCTCGAACACCTCATCTCCAGAGTCGTCGTCCCCACCGAGAAGGTCAAGGAGATCAAGCGCGGCGCCGCCACGGTCCGCGAGCGCAAGATCTACCCTGGCTACGTCATGGTGGAGATGGACCTCAACGACGAGACGCTGGCGGTCCTGAGCGAGACGCCCGGCGTGGGCGGCCTGCTCGGCACGGGGAACACGCCCGTGCCCATGACGGCCAAGGACGTGGAGAAGATGCTCACCGCCGCGGAGCGCACCGAGGAGGAGCCGACCACCGAGATCACCTTCAACGTGGGCGACCGCGTGCGGATCAAGGAGGGGCTGTTCCAGAACTTCGACGGCGAGATCGAGGAGATCTGGCCCGAGAAGGGCCAGGTGCGCGTCATCGTGAGCATCCTCGGCCGGCCGACACCCGTCGAACTCGAATATTGGCAATTGGAGAGCATCTAGATGGCCAAACAGGTCATCGCGAAAGTCAAGCTGCACGTTCCCGGCGGCCAGGCCACGCCCGCCCCGCCCGTGGGGCCGGCGCTCGGCCAGCACGGCGTGAACATCGGCGAGTTCGTGCGGAAGTTCAACGACGCGACCCGCGCCGCACAGGGCGTCATCACCCCCGTCGTCATCACGGTCTATGGGGACAAGACGTTCACCTTCATCACCAAGTCGCCGCCGGCCTCCGTGCTCCTCAAGCAGGCCGCGGGAATCGTCCAGGGCTCCGCCGTGCCCAACCGGGACAAGGTGGGCAAAGTCACCCGCGCACAGGTCGAGGAGATTGCGAAGCGCAAGCTGGCCGACCTCAACGCCGGCTCGCTCGACGCCGCCGTGCGCCAGGTGGCCGGCACCGCTCGGAGCATGGGGATCGATGTGGTGGAGAGCTAGGCCCTTCCGCCGCGGCGCGCCGCGCGCGGCTCGGCGGGGATGAATGGATGAGTGGATGGGTGGATGGGTGAGAAAGAGCTGGATGAATGGATGATTGGATGTCTGGATGAATGTCGGAGGCTTCCGCTCTGTCATTCATCCATTCATCCATCCATCCATTCACCCACTCCGCAGATCATCCATTCATCCACCCATCCATTCATCCCCTTTGGTTGCGGCCAGTGGCCGCGTTAAGGAAGTTGTTCGCATGAAGCGCAGCAGACGCTACCAGGAGTCCGCCCAGGGCGTGGACCACGCGAAGGCCTACACGGTGGACGAGGCCGTGGCACTCGTCAAGGGCTACAAGAGCGCGAAGTTCGACGAGTCGGTCGAGATCGCCTTCCACCTCGGCGTTGACCCGAAGAAGCCGGACCAGGCGATACGCGGGACGATTTCGCTGCCGAAGGGGATCGGGCGGTCGGCGCGGGTGATCGTCTTCGCGGAAGGCGAGGCGGCGGCAAGGGCCAAGGCCGCGGGAGCCGACGAGGCCGGCGGCCAGGAACTCATTGACCGCGTGACCGGCGGCTGGACCGACTTCGACGTCGCCATCGCCGTCCCCGCCATGATGCGCCTCGTGGGGCGCCTCGGCCGCGTCCTCGGCCCCAAGGGCCTCATGCCCTCGCCCAAGAGCGGCACCGTGACCGACGACGTCGAGACCGCCGTCCGAGAGTTCAAGGCCGGAAAGCTCGAATACCGCCTGGACGCCACGGGCAACATCCACGCCCCCGTGGGCAAGAAGTCGTTCGCCTCCGAGGACCTCAAGGCGAACATCGAGGCATTCATCGAGCGCATCCGCCAGGCCAAGCCCGCCTCCGCCAAGGGGCGATACATCCTCGGCGTCAGCCTCTCGACGACCATGGGGCCGGGGATACACCTGGCGGTGTCGTGAATACCGTGCTCGTCGTCGTCCTCGTCGTCGTCGTCGAGTCTTCTGGCTTCCCTTGCCGTGAAGATTCGACGACGAGGACGACGACGACGACGATGATTGGAGCAGGAGACACTCTCGCATGCCGAGCGTGACCAATGAGTTGACCGTTTCCGAGCTCGCCAAGCAGTTCCAGGCGATGCGCAACGCGGTGCTGGTGGACTTCACGGGGCTGAAGGCCGGACAGGCAGACGCGCTCCGCGCGAAGCTCCAGGAGCAGGGCGCCGACATGCTCGTGGTGAAGAACACGCTGGCGGCCCAGGCCCTGCGCAAGCTGAACCTGGCACACGCCGCCGAGCTCCTCACCGGCCCCATTGCGTTCGTCTACGCCGAGGAGCCGACCGCGCTGGCGAAGTTCCTGCGCGACTGGAGCAAGAAGGAGCGGGTGCTGAAGTGGCGTGGCGCCCTCGTGGAGGGCGAGGCCCTGGGGCCTGAGGGGGTGGACGCCCTTGCGGCGCTGCCGCCGGCCAAGGTGCTCCAGGCCCAGGTGGTGGGCGCCATCGCGGCGCCCCTCAGCCGCCTCCTCGGCGCGCTTCAGGGCATCTTGCGAAACTTCGTCGGCGTGGCCAAGGCCATTGCCGACAAGAAAGGTGAGCCGGTCCAGTAACAGGGGATGAATGGATGACTGGATGGGTGGATGGTTGTCAGACATTCATCCATTCATCCGCCAATCCAGTCATCCCCCTTGGTTGCGGCCAGCGGCCGCTTTAGGAGAAAAGAGCGATGGGACAGGAAGTGGCAACCTCCGAGCTGTCGGCCGAGGCCCAGCAGGTGGTGGAGATCGTGAAGCGGCTCCCCGCGCTCCAGCTCGCGCGGCTGGTGAAGGCCCTGGAGAGCGAGTTCGGGGTCACGGCGGCGGCCCCCGTGGCCGTGGCCGCCGTGGCGGGCGCGCCCACGGCAGGCCCGGCCGAACCTATCGAAGAGAAGACCAGCTTCGACGTGCACCTGGCCGACGCCGGCGCCCAGAAGATCCAGGTCATCAAGGCGGTCCGCGAGGTCATCAGCGGCCTGGGCCTCAAGGAGGCCAAGGCCCTGGTGGATTCCGCCCCCAAGGCGGTGAAGGAGGGCGCCACCAAGGAAGAGGCCGAGAAGATCAAGGCCGCACTCGAGAAGGCCGGCGCGAAAGTCGAAATCAAGTAGGCGCTCCGGTCAAGGCCTGGGCGCGTGTGGGCGGGGATGAATGGATGAGTGGATGGGTGGGTGGGTGTCAGGCAGACATCCATTCATCCAAACATCCACCCATCCTCTACAACGAGAACTGAGAGTTCGCCCAGCGAGCATCCCATTCCTTCGGGGAAAAGCGATGGAGATTCGCGATTACAGCCGGGTAGGCGACGCGATTGACGTGCCAAGCCTGGTGGACATCCAGACGCGGTCGTACCGGGAGTTCCTCCAGAAGGACGCTCCGCCGCGCCAGCGCAGGCAGACGGGCCTCGAGGGCATCCTGCGCGAGACCTTCCCGATCGAGAGCTACGACGGCACGCTGTCGCTCCAATACCTCTACTACGAGCTCGGGCGGCCGCGCTACAGCCCCGACGAGTGCCGCAAGCTGCGGCTGACCTACGGCTACCCGCTCAAGCTCCGCTGCCGGCTCGACAAGCCGCAGCCGGTCGAGGAGGACGTCTACCTCGGCGAAATCCCCGTCATGATCGGCGGCGGCGAGTTCATCATCAACGGCGCCGAGCGCGTCATCGTCTCGCAGCTCCACCGCTCGCCCGGGGTGGACTTCAGCAAGGAGACGCACCCCAGCGGCAAGGAGCTCCACGCCTGCCGCATCATCCCCGAGCGCGGGAGCTGGATCGAGGTCTCAGTGTCGAAGAAGGACGTGTTGAACGTCCGCATTGACCAGAGCGGCCGCTTCCCAGCCACCACGCTCCTGCGCGCCATGTCCCCAAGCCTCTCGGCGAATGGCGACATCATCCGCGCCTTCTACGAGACCGAACCCGTCAAGCTCGGCACCCGCACCGCCGCCGCGCGCCTCCCCAACCGCGTCGTCGTCGGGCCCCTCCTCAACCCCCAGACCGGCGAGGTCCTCGTCCAGAGCGGCCAGGCCATCCCGGAGTCCCTGGTCGAGATGCTCATGAGCTCCAGCCTCCAGGAGGTGGAGGTGATCAAAGAGGTCACGGACCCCCTGATCCTGAACACGCTGGCGGAGGACCCCACCGACTCGCACGAGTCGGCCCTCCTGCGCATCTACCGCCGCCTCCACCCCGGCAGCCCCCCGCAGATTGACAAGGCCAAGCAGTTCTTCAACGACAAGTTCTTCGACGTCAACCGCTACCGCCTCGGCAGCGTCGGGCGCTTCAGGCTCAACCGCAAGTTCGACCTCAACGTGCCCGAAGACGAGATGAAGATTCGCCCCGAGGACATCGTCAACGCCCTCCTCTACATCGCGAAGCTCCGCTCCGGCAAGGGCGAGATAGACGACATTGACCACCTCGGCAACCGCCGCGTCCGCACCATAGACGAGCTCGCCTCCGACGAGATGCGCAAGGGCTTCCTCAAGCTCAAGCGCACCGTCCAGGAGCGCATGTCCATCAAGGACGTCGAGAACATGGCCCCCCGCACCCTCATCAACTCGCGCACCATCTCGTCGTCCATCGAATACTTCTTCGGGCGTGGCGAGCTCTCGCAGGTCGTTGACCAGGTGAACCCGCTCTCGCAGCTCACCCACGAGCGGCGCCTGAGCGCCCTCGGCCCAGGCGGCCTCAACCGCAAGCGGGCCGGCTTCGACGTCCGCGACGTCCACACCTCCCACTACGGCCGCATCTGCCCCATCGAGACCCCTGAGGGCACCAACATCGGCCTCATCGTCTCCCTCAGCGTCTTCGCCGGCGTGGACGAATACGGCTTCCTCGTCACACCGTATCGCCGCGTGGAGCGGGGGCGGCTGGCCACGAGGCAGGACGAGGGCGGGCGCACGGTGCCCGACTTCCGCTACCTGCGCGCCGACGAGGAGGACAACGTCTGCATCGCGCCCGCCGACACGCCGATGGACAAGCAGGGCCGCCTCCTCGGCGAGAACATCCTCGTCCGAAGGGCCGGCGAC
>VGYW01000193.1 GCA_016872875.1 Planctomycetota bacterium
CAACGCCTTCAGACGCCGTGCATCCATGGTCGTTCTCTCCGGGGCTCTCTGGCCTGAAAACAGTCCCCCCGGAGTACTTAATCGGGGAAATCCTCGAAAACTTTAGGCCTTTTTTAGCGTTGTAGTGTTAGGACGAATGTCGAGGCTTCTCAGGCAAAGCTGACGCCGCAACAGGTCCTCCAGTTGAAGCTCGACTTCTTTCAGTGGGACGGTGACCAGGCGATCTTCCGCAAGGCTGTGGACATCCCTGAGGACATGAGGCCATCACTGCACGATGACGCGATCAAGGAGGTTGCCGCCATAGACCGCTACGTCAGCGCCACTGACCCGGGCCGCCAAGGCGAGTATGAGCAAGACGCTTACCTGCTTGCTAGAGCACTGGCAAAGCAAGGCTACATGATACGAGGAGTGGCTCACCCTCCTGTGGATCACGAGCGTCCAGGCTCGGGAGCGGTGCTTTCGACTGACATTAATAACGACCTTCAAGCAGGCAGCTACCTGACGGGCCGGCCAGTGGCCAACGTTGAGTTCATCGCGTCCGGCGGCGTCGAGAAACTCATCGTCAGCGCCGTGCAGCCGACCGACGACAAGAGCTGCCAGTGGTGTTTCTGCGGTCTCATGGAACTCCAATCAAACAAGCTCTTCCCTTGGCCTTTGTACGCAGATTACCTCTTGATCCGCAGCCCAGCAGACGTCTTCTACGCATCTGGCGACGGTGGCGACCGAAACCAGGGTCGGATCTACGTGACGACGCGCTCGCACTACACGGAAGAGGAGTTCCATGCGACCGGTGTCACAGCTTTCGCCCCATGCGCCGACGATCCCGCAGCGCGCACAGGTGACTCAACCGAGCAGGTCCTCGGTTCCAACCGAGAGATCGACACGGTCGCCCTGAAGCCATGGCAGATAGCAGCGAACAAGTGGACAGACGAGATCGACTGGGTCATCCTGTGCGCCTCGACAGTCTGTGACTTCGACGGCAAGGCCTGCGGCTGGGAGTCCAACATCGCCAACCGTGGCACCTGGAACGGGCGCTACAACATAGACCTTAGACCAGGAAAGAAGTGGGCCGACGTGATCATCGGCACCCTCAAAGGACACGGTATCCTCGGCTTCGCCGGAAATGGCTGGGCTGGGGAGCGATCCGTAGAACAGTTCCTCCGCCTCATGCAGGAGCAGGGCCGTTCCGCCGGGCATGCTTGGGTGGACACCCACAAAGGCGAGCTGGGCTTCCTTGGGGTGGGAAGGCACCGCTTCTCACACCGGCCCCCCACGGCGATAGTCTCTTCCCAGTACGGGGACGAGACGCTTTTCGACCTCGATGACAGCCCCACCGGGGGCAACCGTTCGCCCGACCAGAAGGGTCTAGAAGTCTGGCTGACCTTCGGTAGGGAAGGGAAAAGGGACCTCTATGGACGAATCTACTGCGACTGGCAGCGCGAGGAGTGGCCGCCCGATGACGCCACGAATTCGGATTATGTTTACTATTGGACAGGTGAGTACTCGCTCGACCAGAACCCGCCCACATTCCCGGATTCCTACGAGTCGGATGTAGACAATTTCCTGCGAGCTCGAGATGCACCGCCAGCGCTCTCCAAGGAAAACTCCTTCCGCACGCGAGCATCGAACGGGCAACTCTCCCCTGACCGCATCCGGTTCTGGCGCTGTTGGAGAGACTTCTGGGGAAGTGAGACGAGGGATCCAGTCGCGCCGACTTACGCCTACCGATCTCTGGGTTCTCTCGGGAAGGCCGGGGACGTGTCCATCGTCTGGCCAGCTGCCACGGACCCTGACCGTAGGGAGCACCCGCAACTCTCGGACTATGTGGAGTTCTATGACTATCAGGTCTTCCCTGTCAGGGGACCCATAGACATATACCAGAAGCCTATGGGCTGGGCCAAGTATTACAAAGTGGATACAGGTCAGGTGGCCGGCCGGGGAAGCGTCAACGCGCCTGAAGTGCTCCTCGCCGCGCTGGACGCAGCGAAGCCGCCGCCTGAGAAACTCGTGCTGGAGAGGCTCTACGCAGTTCGCGTCCGAGCCGTGGACAACCGCGGCCTCAAGAGCAACTGGTCCCCGTTCTGGGTCTTCAAGAGGTGAAACATGAACTGGACTCCCAGCCGGACAAGGCGGAGCCGTCCCGGCACCTTCGCGGTCGCGGCGTGGCGTCGTTTGCCTACAGCGTGTGCGATCACCAGCCTCGCCTTGGCCCTCGCCTGCCTCTTCGGGTGCAGTTGCCTAGATAAGATCCGTTTCAGGCTCTGGCCCTCAACAGAATTCCGCCACCATGTCGCCTTCCTGCGGAACTCGGGAACGGAATGGTGGCGCAACCCCTCTGAGGAGGACGCAGGTGGCGCCGATCCCTTGGATGATCTGCATAGGACTGAACTGCTGGGTATGAATCCGCGCTTCACCGCACCGCTGTTCCTGCAACGCCTTGCCGACCCCGATGAGAACATCAAAGTCAGGGAGGTGGCGCGCGAAGCGCTATTTCGCTATGAGATGTGGAAACTGCAGGATGAACCTGCGTCGAAGAAGCATCGCTTCATAAGGGATCTCGTCCTCGTTCTCTGGCAACTCCTTACAGACAGCAAGGAGCCAGCTCGTCTTACCAGGGGGTTTCCTTTCAGCCTCCGTCGTCTAGCGAGCCGTCACCGCGCGGTGCTCGCTACCGATCCCGAAACAGGCAAGGCCACCTGGCTGCGTGCCCTCTGCCATGCCAGCCGGCCCACAGAACAGCGAGTCGTTGCGCTCAGCATTCTGGACGCCATGCGCGAGGACGTCGTTCAAGAGTGCCTGGCCCTTCTGCGAGCCAGCGACACACCACCACTGATGAGGGTGGAGCTATATGGATATCTTAGGAACTTCTCAGGTCGGGAGGGCTTCGGCCTCCCTAAGGATTTCGAAGCCGCATGGTGGAAGAACGACCGGAAGATCCAAGAAGCATGGTGGGCGGATGCTCGCAACGTCGAGCACGCCGGCCAGCTCATCCAGAAGTGGCTTGAGAGCCACCAGGATGCTGTGCGTACTTGGGTTCGCGCTGAAAACCCAGAGTAACGGTCCCTGCTGGCTGGCGCTAAGGCGCAGGTTCAAGGGCCAGGAGAATGGCCATGGCCAAGTCGCGGAAGCCACGGCGCAGCCGGCGCTCACCACCTGCCCCGACACCGCCCGCTCTACCCTCATTCGCCTTGAATTCGTCATCCCAAACGCCTATGATGAAGCTAGCGGCTTGCCGGTCCCCGATGCGGCCGCCGTGCCCACCGAATTCGTCGGCGTATCCGACCCGAGGCCAACCGTGACCCTCGATGAGGTCTCTAGCTCCCAGGTGGTCATCAGCGGCGGCACGGCCACCGTGACCCTCCGCGGCGTCGTCCGCGACCCCATCGCCGACAACGTGCCCAGGGGCAAAGTCTCCGCAGGCAAGGCCGACATTGACTCCGTGGCCATCTCCGTGGACGGCCAGCCCTATGGCCCCAACGGCCCGGGCGGCACCCAGGCATTCACCATCCCCGTCGCCGCCGGCGACGAGCCGACGCGGAAGGGCTTCTGGTGCCAGCACCCCTACAAGGGCGCCTTCGGCCCCGTCACCGTCGCCATCCCCCTCACCGAAGGCACCCACATCGTCCGCGTCGAGACCAGCAACAACGCCGCGGGGAACAAGGGCTTCGACGAGGTCGCCGTGACGCTAGAGAAGCGCGGAATCCCAGGCACAGGCTCCTCGGAGGCCGACACGAGCGGCCCCGCGGCCGTCCTCAACCTCTACCTCCCCCAGGCGCCCGCCCCCGAGCAGGCCGACACGCTCCAATACTTCCGCGGCGAGCGCGACCCCGCCCCCGACGACCCGTCCCTCACCGAAACCCAGGCCGACTCCCTCGCCTTCGCCGGCCAGATCAACGGACTCCAGGCCGAGATCACCCTCCTCAACTTCGCCGGCCTCACGGCCCAGGCCGACACCCTCACCGCCCGCATCCGCTACACCATCGCCGGCGTCCAGATCCAGAATGGCGGGAAGGCCCCGGAGCCGCCCGGATCGGCAAAGCGCTCATAGTGGGTCAAACGGCTGCGCGCGGTTGATACAGTATGGGAAAAAAGGCCAGGGATGCGTCCGGATCGCCAAAACACCCATAGTGGGTCAAACACCTGTGTCGCGCAGGTGATACAGTATGGCGGGACCGCCCCGGAAGCGTCCGGATCGTCAAAGCGCCCATACCGGATCAACTGTCGAGGAGAGGGAGTTTGTCCAGTTTGGCAACCCGTCGAACTTGCGCCCCGTGCTGGGCGTCCGGGGGCGCAAGATCGGGGGGGCGCAAGATGGGACCCGGGAGAGGATCAGGCAGCGTGCATTGTGCTGAGGCTCACTTGGCGAAGGTGAGCTTCTTGCCATCGAAGGTGATCGTCTGGCCGCCGACGAGCACCTTGTGGCCCTCGGCCTTGGGAGGGGGGACGGGTTCCTTGCTGAGGGTGAGGATGACGATTTCCCGTCCGGCGGCGGCGAGGGTGGTGAAGCGGGCCTCGCCCTGGCTCGCGCCCCCGGCGATGCCGACCATCGCAAGGAGGAGCGGCGCGCCGGAGGCGCCCGAGAAGTCAACACCGAGGTGCTTGCCGCCCGCACTGACCGTGCCGGAGCCGTCGGGCTTGGGGGCGAACTCGCCGGGGCCGGGGGCGGTGAAGATGCCGAACTCGAGGCGCTTTCGCAGGCCCCAGACGACGATTGGCCCGAACTTCGGCTTGTAGGCGTCCTTCGGCCCGTAGCCCAGGAGGGCCGTCGCCACGATGTCATCGGCATCCTTCCAGCGGTTGCGGAAGCAGTAGTAGCCGTGAACCCTGTCCTCGACGGCCTTGGGGAGGATGCCTTCGGGGTTCTTCTGCTCGACGCCGATGGGCCAGTTGACGAAGGCCATGACCGCGCGCCAGGGCGAGGTCATGGCGTCGTAGGTCTTCTCGCCGGGCGCGAGCCAGCCGCGCTGGTTGAACCACTTCTCCTGGTCGCAGAGCTTGTGCTCGTAGGGTTCGACGAAGCTCTGGTAGACCCAGAGGAGTGCGGGCTTGAACTTGTCGTCAACCGCCCCGAAGCCCTGGGCGAACTGGCCGCCGTGTGACCAGTCGCCCGCCCGTGTGAACTCGTGGGTGCCGTAGCTCGGCCCGGCCGCCATGCGCAGCGGGTATTGCGGGCGGCCCTCCTGTGGGATGATCTCCATCGCCCAGCGGAGGGTGATGTACTGGGCGTTCGGCCGCGGCGTGATGAAGTCCTTGCCGCACGCCACCTTGGCCGCCTTGAGCCAGAGGAGGAGGCCGGTGTCGGAGGAGACGTGGCTCGGCCCCTGGCTCTCAGCGTACCAGCCGTGGTCGCCGAAGCCCTCCGTGAGCATGGCGACGGTGTTCCTGTAGGCGTCGGGCAGCCACTCCTGGCGAATCTTCGCCCCCTCGGTGCCGGGGTCGTCGTAGAGCGCCGCGGCCGCGGCCGCGCCGCACATGATGCCGCCGGTGTGGTTCTTGCTGGGGCGGTACTTCGGCTTGCGGACCACCTTCTCGAGGTCGTGCCCCTGCTGGCCTTTGGCCGTGGTGAGGAAGGCTTTGGCGACGCGCGCGCGGTCGGCCTCGGCCCAGCCGTTGTAGCACAGGTCGTAGCCCAGGGCCGCCACCGCCCACGACGAGCCCGAGCGCAGCTCTCCGTTGGGGTTCACGAACGAGTAGCGCATATCGCGGTCGCGCTCGCCCGCGATCATGCGCTCGAAGCAGCCGAGGCCGAGCTCTGCGTACTTCTTCTCCCCCGTGAGCAGGTAGAGAAGGCCGTAGCCCGCCGCATGGCCGATAGTGAACGAGCCGACCTCGCGTTCGGCGCCCGCCTTGTCCGCCTTCTTCGGCGGCCCCTCCCCGTTCGCGCCATCGAGCAGGAACCGCAGGCGTTTGACGATTGCCTTGCCCTCAGGCGTCTCCGCGCGTTTCTTCAGCTCGGGCAGGTCGGCCTGGCGGAAGAGGAGCCGCGGATGCTCGCCCGGCTTCGGCGGCAGCCAGCCTGGCACATCGGCCGGCCAGTCCTGCTGGCCGGCCAGACACTGGCCGAGCGCCCCCGCGCCCACAAGCAGCATCGCCCACGCGGCCAACCATCGTGCACACTTCTCGCTCAAGGCCATCCGGTGCGGCCCCTCAGTTGCGGGGTGCATCACAAGCCTCCTTTCTGATGAAGGCAATAGCCATGCCGGGATTCTACGCCAGAGGCATGGTCCGTGTCAAGAGCATGGGCAACCCTGCTTCGGAGATTGGCCGTGCCCTGGGCGTGGCCATCCGTGCCCAGGCGGCCTGTGGCCGCTCAATCGCCGGGTCGAACCCTCAGGATAGTGGCGGTCTCGCCTGGAACGGGCCAACGGACTGCCTCGCCGTGGGCCGCTTGGACCCTTCGGTCTGATGGGGGATATTCCTGGGTCACCAGGAACGTGCCGTTCCTCGCCAGGCCGATGCTCTCTTGGGTCAGGGCGAACTGGCCCTCCAGGGGCGCTTTGCCGGAGTTGAAGAGGAAGACCAGCCCCCGGTCGCCGACGATGTGCGCCGAGCCGTCCACCCTGCCTGCGGCCGGCCACTCGGGCAGGTCCTTGCGGACATTGAGGTAGTTGGCGTTCTTGCGCCCCCAGTCGAGCCATCCGCGGAGTGTGGCCTTGTCGGCGTCGGGGATGCCGCTCTTCGTGGGCAGATAGTAGAGCTGGTTGGGCGAGCAGGAGAGGGCGCTGAGCAGGATGTAGTCGAGATTGGCGCTCGGCCAGGTGCTGGGTGTCTTGGCGTTCGCGCCGGCGCGGCTGGGGAAGAGGAGCGGCTGGTCGAGGTAGTGCGGGAAGAAGTCGCGGTGGAGCCGCACCCGCGCCCAGGTGCGAATCTGGTCGCCGGCGGCCAGGTTCTTCCCTGTGCCCGACTCCAGGAGCGTGAAGGAGACATCGGCGTTCCTCAGGGACCAGACGCCGAGGTCCATCGGCGGCCGCAGGAGCCAGATGTAGGCGTCCGGATGCTGCTTGCGCACGCTGGCGACGAGTTCATCAAGCGCGTGCTGGCAGGCGTAGTTCGAGTCGCCCGGCAGATGATCGTGCTTGTCCGACGGGCACTTGACGGGGACGATGGTGGTGTACCAGCCGCCGCCGCCGAAGAAGTCGCCGTCCATCGCCCACGACTTGTAGTAGTCCGTGGCCATGCCGTCGAGGTTGACCCGCGTGAGCCATTCGAGGAACGGCTTGCTGCCCATGCAGTTGGCGTTCCGCAACGGCGTCATCAGCCACTCGGGCTTGTCGGCTCGGAACGGCTTGCCCCCTTTCCAGGGGTGGGTGTTGTTCATCGTGGGCCACATCACAACCTTGATGCCGAGCTTCCTGGCGTGTTCGAGGAACTTGCGGACGAGCGGGCCGGGCTCATACTTGTCGTTGGCCCCGAGGGTGTTCATCTTCTCCGTCTCCCCGCCCCAGGGGTGGCTGTCGGAGACCCAGTCAATCCCGCACTCGGCCAGGAAATCGAGCGACTTCATGTCGGCCTCGACCGACTGCTCGGTGTAGGCTCCGTGCGCCATCTCGCAGTGCCAGCCGCAGGCCATTGGCACCAGGCCGAAGCGCGGCGGGCCGAGGACCGCCGAGGCCATGGCCACCATCGCCTCCGATTCCGACCAGAGCGGGAGGTCCTTCTCCTCGCGGTCATTGGGGCTTCGGCGATAGACGCCGAAGTAGGCTGGCTCGCAGGCCACCTTCTCCCCGGCGGCGACTTTCAGGCTCGGCGCGTAGGACAGCGTGACCTGTTGCTCCTTGAGAGCCGAGGCGTCGAAGGGCACTTCCACCCCGGTGAAGAACCCACCACTCGCTGTGCGGCCGAAGAAGGTGCAGGTCGGCTCCTCGCCCGGCTTGCGCTCGAACTTCGGGTAGCGATAGGGGACGATCTTCAGTTCAGGGGCGGAAAACGTCGGGCGGCTGAGGACCACCTTCTTCAGGCCGTAGGGCCGATTGGAGGTGAGGGTGAGGTGCTTCTCAGCGAAGTGGTTCTCGCCACGCAATGTGTAGGCCACTTCAATCGTGAGCGCGCCGGCCCCATACGTCGCCTTGAGCGTGCCCGGCTGACGCTCCAAAGCCACCAGCTTGGCATCGGCCTGCCCGACACGGAAGTCGGCCGCCTCGATCTCGAAGAGGTCATCTCGGACCGCGTAGCTCTCCCCAGCGAGCTTGTTGCGGATAGCGGCGAGGGTCCCCGTCTTCTCGTCGAAGCTCAGGCCCAAGCGGCCGTTCTCCAGAGCAGTGGCCTTCTGCCCCAGGCGCGCGATGGCCTCGGCGAGATAGCGCTGCGCCGCTTCGTGCGAAGGGAGGGCCTTGTTGAGAATCCACAGGATGTGCCGCTCGGTCGGCTCGAGCCGGGCGTAGGGGACCATCTGCTCGGCGGCGTGGCGGACCAGCCGGTTTGCGCGCTCAAGGGCCTTCTGGCACTCCGCGAACTGCCTGGCGGCCTCTTCCACTTTGCCATCGCTCCAGGCGAGCAGCGCGCGGTCGAACGCGGCATTGGCCGCGCTCGCGGCGGAGAGTTCCTCGAAGACGGTGATGAAGCCCTCGGTCTTGTAGATGACGTAGTCCAGCTCCTCGCGCGAACCGGCGGGAACCTTCGGGCGCGCCTCGCGCAGAAGCTCCAGAGCCTCGCGGCAATGGGCCGCGCGGCCGTCCCAGAACGCCCGCTCGCCTTCCGCGGCCTTGATGGCCCTCTGGAGTTCTTGGGGGTCGAGCTTGAGCTTTTCGTCCTTGAGGTTGACGCTTCGCAGCCCAACCCCCATGCGGCAGGCGGCGCACCAGGTGCTCATCAGCCCTCGCCGGCCGTGCCAGCCCAGGGCTTTCTCGTTTTCCTCGAGGAGCAGGAATGCCTTGAGGAGCGTTTCGCGGGCGTCCGGGCCGTAGAGGCGGCCGAGGTAGCGCTCGTAGAACGAGCGGCAGTTGATGCTGGGGTTCCAGGCGCCTTCGGCGATGTACTGGGCGCTCTGCTCGGCGCCGCGGGCCTTGTTCAGTTGGCCCAGGATGCCCGTCACCCCGTGCCGCAGGCCGCCGGGGATGACCTCGTCGTGGTCGTACATCGTCGCGTTGAGCTGCATGTTCAGCTCGCAGCCGTCGTCGGTGATCCTCGGCCACACGACCAGGTCGCGGCCCTCGATGCCGCCGAAGAAGCTCATCGCCGTCTCGCCTGCGAAGTTGACCATGTTCATCAGCGCGACGTCCTTCGGCAGCGCGGCGTCGAGCGCGCGGAGCTGGCCGCCGCGGAAGATCAGCTCGGCTCCCAACTTCGCCCCGGGATAGCGTGCCTTGATCCGCCGCACGAGCTTGTCGGCCGCGGCGATGTCGGCCAGATCGAGGTCCACAAGGCCGAGGTCCGCCGCGGCCTTCGGCTTCGGCGGGATCAGGGGGCGCAGGCGGGCGTAGTCGCTGATGAACGCCTGCAACTGCGGGTCGTTGGCTGGGATGTCGTGAACCGGCTTGCTGCTCCCAAGAAGCTCTGAGCCGCTGACAACCCAATAGCGGTCCGCCTCAGGGTAGCTCTCGATCATGCTCCGCACGGCGGCCTCCCATACGTCGAGCACGGCGGGATCGCTGGGCGGGAGCGCCACGCCGCAGTAGAAGCTGCGCCCCCGCCGGGAGCCAGGCGGCGCCGCGCTCGGCGGCACAAAGGGAATCTCGCCCATCGCCAGCCAGACCTTGACCTTGCGCGAGTGCGCGTAGCGAATGACCTCGCGGAGGAACTCGCGGGCGGCGCGCCAGGCCTCCTGCGGCGTGTGCACCCTGGCGAACTCCGGCGGCCCCATGTAGCCATCCTGCGGGAAACACTCGCGTCCGACTTTCACGCTGCTGGCGGTGCCGCTGGCCCCAGGCCAGGCAACGAAGCCTGACTCCTTGGTCGCGGTCATCTCGACCGCCTTGCCGCCGTAGGAGAACTCGGCCCACGGCCCGCCCATGCCCCAGTAGAACTGGAGCACGTTCATCTTCAGCTTGGCCAACTGGTCAATCTCGCGGCGGAAGTCGGCCAGGCCCATGTACCACCGAATCCCGTGCCAGCAGTGCATGCCGCGGTCCTTGAACGCCGGCTCCATGCGCACGTCGAGCGCCGGCAGCGCCAGGTCGGGCTTCTTCTCGGGGATGATGTCGTTGGTCAACTGGAACACGACGCCGAGCCGTTCGAGCAGCTCGTAGGCGGCGTACATCGTGGCGGCCTCGCCGTTGCCGCCGGCCAGCAGGACGGGCACCCCTCCCAGCTCGATTCGCTTGAGAAGGAAGCCGTCGGGCTTCAGGCCGCCGAAGCTGGCTTGCCGTTTCTCCTGGGCGGCGGCGGCCAGTGGGTTGGCCTGCGGCCCGCCGAGGGCGATCAGGGGCTTCCCCGCGGGCGCCTTGTCGCTGGCCACAATGGGCAGTTCGGCGCCCGAGAGCTGCTTGAGGTAGCGCTGGAGCTCGCCCGCCACCCACCGGTCGAAGACTCCGGCCTTCTCGCCGACCACGATCGCCGCCTCCGCCCGGCCGCCCTTGGCCAGGAACGGCTCCTGGGCCGGGGAGCTGTCCTCCAGCAGGGCCAGGGCGAGAACAACGGCGACGCACCAGACGTCCAGTGAGACCGCCTCAAGCGCCACGTGTGGTCCTCCTTGACGGCTCGACATGCGCCATCCCGCGCGCCACGAGGCGGCCGCACTTCGCGAGAAGTGCGGGTTAAGCGGGCGGGCGGGCGGCGGCTGCCGCCCGTTTTGTTTGTTCGCAATTGCATGCCCGGTGGCGGACCCAAAGGAGGATGCCGACGCCGATGGCGAAGACGATGATGGCTCCGACCTGGCCGGGACTGAGTGAGATGAGGACGGGTTGGGTGTCGCGCCTGACGAGCTCGACGGCGAAGCGCGAGACCGCGTTGAGGATGCACAGGAGGGCGAAGATTTCGCCCTGCCTGCGCTTCCAGGGCGAGGCGGCCACGAGGAGGGCGGTGAGGAGGAGCAGGCTCGCCGCCTCGTACAACTGGGTGGGGTGGACAGGCAGCGAGGAATGCGTCTCGACGAACCACGCGTGGAGTTCCTTGTGGCTGTGGTACAGATTGACGTGCTCGCGGAAGGGCGCGCTCCCGATCGCCCCCCAGGTCTCGGTGAAGGCGCCTGGGAAGGAGACGCGAAGCGGGAAGGCGGTGGAGGAGATGCCGCCGTAGCAGCAGCCGTTGAGGAAGCAGCCGATGCGGCCGAAGGCCTGGCCGAGGGCCACGGCGGGGGCCACCGTGTCGGCCACCTGCCACACGGCCGCCTGCTTCCGCGTGAGGTAGACGTAGTCGGCCACTATCGCGGAGATGAGCCCGCCGTAGAAGACGAGGCCGCCCTCCCAGACCTTGATGAGGACCCAGATGGACTCCTCGCGCCGTCCTTCGAGCGCGTACCAGAGGAGCCGCGAGCCGACGACGCCGGCGAGGATGGAGATGAGGACCAGGTTGCCGATGAGGTCGGGGTCAATGCCCTCGCGCCTGGCGCGGCGGGCGGCCAGCCACCAGCCCGCGTAGAAGCCCACGGCCAGCATCAGGCCGTAGGAGTGGATGAAGGGGAAGAAGAGGGTGGGGTGCATTGCTCTTGGGGCGGCTCTCACCCGCTAACAGAGGGGATGAATGGATGGATGAATGGATGGGTGGATGGGTGTCCGAATCATCCATTCATCCACCCATCCATTCATCCCCTTTGGTTCATGGCCCCTTGCTCCCGAGGATTTCCTGGCGGTAGCCGCCGCGGGCCTTGTCGTAGAGGAAGATGAGGCCGAAGATGGCGAACGTGACCACGGAGAGCGCGGCGACCCACTGGAACGTGACGGAGGCCGCGCGGCGGTTGGCGTGCTCGAGGGTCTCCACGGCGGCCTGCCTCTCCGCATGGGAGGCCAGGCGGTCAACCGCCTGGGGGATGGCCCTGGTGAGGCTGGGGGCGTCGAGGCGCCTCCGCGTGGCGGGGTCTGCCGCCTTCGCCAATGCCGCCTCGATCTGTCCCCGCTCCGCCTCGGAAAGCTGCGACTTCACCTGATCGATCCTTGTGAGGAGGGACTCCGGGACTGGCCGTTCCGTGGGCTTCGGCTCGGGAGCTGGCTTCCTGGCTTCGGCGAGCGAGGCCGCCAGGCCCTCGACCCGTCCCTCCAGCTTCGGGCCGATCGCCTCGCGAACGGTCTCCACGGCCGCGTGCTGCTCGAAGAGCTGCGCCTTCACGCCATCGCTTAGGTGGGCCTGGAGGTGGCGTTCGGCGTAGTGGTCGTGGAGGCCGCCCATCTTGGGGCCGGTGACGAGCGAGAGGAAGAGCCCCGCGGCGCCGCCCAGGAGCGCAAGGAGGAGCGTGCCGCCCTTGGGGAAGCGCTCGGAGACGATTCCGAGCATCGTCGGCCACATGTAGGTGCAGCCCAGGCCGAAGACCGTGGAGGCCACGAAGAGGCTCCAGAAGTCGCTCACGCCGGCGAGGAGCAGCAGGCCGGCGCCCGCTACGAGGCTGGAGATGGCCATCAGGCCCGTGGGCGTGAGCTTGTGGGCGACCGGGCCGGCGAAGAAGCGCAGGACGAACATCAGCCACGACAGGTAGACCAGCACGAGCACGCCGCGGATGCCCATGAGGTCCTCGATGAACATGCCGATCCACTTGCCCGGCCCCAGCTCGATGGAGGCCGTGAGGAGCATGCAGAACACGATGATGAGGAAGAGCGGGCGGAGGGCCTCCTTGAACATCGCGGAGGTGGACACCCCGGCCTGGACCCGCTCTGTCTTGGGGAACCTCTGTCCCAGGATGAGGAGGCCGTAGGCGGCGACCGGGACGTAGACGAGCGCCATCTTGATCTGCCAGGAGACGTCGAGGAGGCGCTGGGATGCGCCCGCGGCCTTGAGAAGGGCGGACACGCCCCAGGCGAGCAGGCCACCTATGACGATGCCCCCCGGCCACCAGGCGTGGAAGACGTTGAGCATGTGGGTCTTCCTGTCCGGGTAGGCCGTTGCCACGAAGGGGTTGGTGGCCGCCTCCACGAGGCTGCTGGCGATGGCGAGTGAGGTGCATGCGATGGCGAGCGACCAGAAGCCGCCGGCGAAGATGACCAGGGTGACGCCGAGGACGTGTGCGGCGAAGGCGAGCCAGAGGGCGGGGCCGACGCCGATGAAGTCGAGCAGCGCGCCCACCACGAACATCGCGGCCACGCCGAACATGCCGCCCCACGAGGTGGCCTCGCCAACCCGCTCGCGGGTGAAGTTGAACGTTCGGACGAAGTCGCCCATGATGTCCACGCCGATCGAGAACGCCATGGCGTTGGCGGTCAGGGCGAGGCAGCACGCGACAAAGAGGCGGCGGCGGTTATCCACGGGCATCACCTCCGAGAAGAGCGGAGCGGGTGCTCACAACGGCGCGGGCAGTGTAGCAAAGTGGGCGGAAGCGTTCAAGGCAGACTGCGGGTCAGGCAGGCAGGAGGTGCATGCATAGCAACAGCGGACATCTCTCCCTCCCCCACGGGGGGAGGGCTGGGGTGAGGGTGCTTCGCTGGGGCGCGCCGGAACCAAAGCACCCTCACCCCACCCCTCTCCCCGAGGGAGAGGGAGAGAGACTCTCCCAACACTAGACACGCACGGCAGGAGTGCCCGCGCAGGGTCTCTGCTCCTCAACCGGCAATTGGCAATCGGGAAAGGGCCGCCGCCCCGGATGAGGCGACGGCCCTGTGTGCTCATCAACAACGCTTCGTGCCGCCTGGCGGCTCAGTGGCCCTCTTTCTTCTCGGCCATCAGGTCAATGGCCTTGTAGCCGCCCGTGGCACTGAAGTAGAGGATGAGCGCCAGATAGCAGATGGCCATGATGGCGGGCAGGATGGCGACGCTCGACATGGCGTTACGCTTAGCGTCCCCGCGAACCTTGTCGAGTGTGTCCTTGGCGTCGGCTTTAAGGGCCTTGAACGTGGCGTCGTCGCGGAGAATCATCTTGTTGGCGTCGAGGAAAGCGACTTGGGCACCGAAGCTCTTGGTGGCCTCGTCGTGGGTCTTCTTCGCCTCGTCGTACGCCTTCTTCGCGGCTTCGTATTCCGCCTTCTTGTCGGCCGGCGCGTCGTCCGCGGGCTTTGCGGGCTCCGCGGGCCGCTGGTGCTCGACGGCATTGCGGACGATGGTCTTGTACGTATCGTCGTCGGCAAGCGCCTTGTCGATGTCCGCGCCCGGCTTCTTCTCGGCGACCGCCTGGCGGCGCTCGTAGAGCGCGGCCGCGTCGTCCACCACTGCTACCTTGTGGGGATCGAGCGACCTGTAGCTGCCGAAGATGCTCCTCTTCTCGTCCTTGGCCATGTAGGCCGCGTGAATGGCCGGGGTGGCCTTGAGCTCGCGGTCAATACGCGTGTCCTGCCAGTAGCCGAGGATCTGAAGGCCAAGGACGCCGACGCCCAGCATTCCGACGCCACTGATGGCGTTGAGGGTGAGCGCGCCGCCCTTGGGGAAGCGCTCGGCGACGACGCCGAGCGTGCACGGCCAGAAGAAGGTCTTGCCGAAGCCGTAGACCGTTGCGAACACGAGGATCGCCCCGCCCGCCGCTGCGCCGGAGAGCAGGAAGAGGCCCGCAGAGGCCAGGATGGCGCTCGCCAGCAGGACCCCGAGCGGCTTGAGCGCGCGCTCGATGGGGCCGATGCAGAAGCGCAGGATCGTCATGATCAGCGCCGTATAGACCAGCACGAAGCCCGAGGCCAGCCCGAGCTTCGCCATCGGCGGCTTCATCAGGTCAGTGATCCAGCCGTCAATCCCCAGCTCCGTCGTGGCAAGCAGAATCATCACCAGCACGAGCAGGATGTACATCGGGCGGCCCAGCGACCCCGTGTAGGCAAGATACCCCAGGGTGAGAAGGCCGATGAGGATCGTGAAGGGGAGGCAGGGAAGGGTGAAGGAGCCGACCTGGAGGATTGTGGGGAGGTTGAACTGGTTGTTCAACTCGCTCGTGATCAGGTAGAGGACGATCAGGCAGGTGATCGCGCCGGCCTCCTTGAGCATGTCGCGGTAGGGGATGCCAGCCGCCACGCGCTCGGAGACCGGGAACCTGGCCCGGAGGAGCAGGATGCCGTAGAGGATGACCGGGACGAGGACGGCGGCGACGCTCACGCGCCAGTTCACGTCCAGGTAGTTCAGCAGCAGCAGCAGCAGCCCGGCTAGGAACAGCCCGCCCGGCCACCCCGCGTGGAGGATGCTGAGCATCTTAGTCTTGCTCTTCGGGTAGGCGGTGGCGATGGCCGGGTTGATCGCTGCCTCCACAGTGCCCGCGGCCAGCCCATTGAG
>VGYW01000194.1 GCA_016872875.1 Planctomycetota bacterium
CGGCGTAAGTCCTTGCCATGCCTATGCTGAGGGAGGTAGAAGGGTTCCTCGGCTTGGCGCCCCCCTTGTGGGCACCCACAAGAAAGCCCGGAGAGCCACATTTTTGCCCACGTTCGGGAGGGGGCTAGGCCACACGGACGCACACGGACTGACACGGACGAGGCCGGCCCAGTCCGTGTTTGTCCCTGTCTGTCCGTGTTCTTGCCTATTCGCGCGGATTCGCGCGATTCGCGGTCTCCTCTTCTTCCCCCTCGATCTCGGCGATGAGCCCTTCAAGCTCTTCCTCGCTGAGCTCGGGATGCTCGGCGGCGAGGAGCATGCGGTGGGTGAGGAGGCCGGCCTCGCGCTTGGCACGCAGCAACTCGAAGCGGGCGGCATCGTCCACGGGCAGAAAGGTGCGCGGGAACTCGATGTCCACGCGGCCCAGCCGGTCGCGGACCTCGTCGAGGCCAATGGGACCCGAGCGGTGGGTGGCGTCCACGAGCAGCGCTTTCTCGATGAGGTCCCGCTCGGACTCGAGGTCGAAGGTGATGAGTTCCTCGACGAGGTCCACGAGGGGCATGAACTGAATCTGTCGGCTTGCCGCGCTCTCGGCGTGGCTCTGCTGGGGCTGGACGACCGCGACGGGCACGCTGCCGGTCTCGTACATCATCCCGATCATCCGCTCGATGACGGCCAGCACCTCGCCAATCTTCGGGTTCGGGTCGGCGAAGTACACGTGGCCCTCCGAATCAATGTTCAGGAACCCCGCCTCGCCGATGGCGAGCTTGGGCCGCCCGTCAGCATCGGTCGGCAGGCCCTGCATCCCGCCCTGGATGACGAGGAGGCTGAAGGCCTGGAAGCGCAGGATTTCGAGCACGTTGTTCAGGCTCTCGTTGAGCGCGTGGTTCAGCTCGGCGATGCCGCGGAGCATCGAGTGGCCGAACACGTCGCCCACGAGCCGCCGCCCGTTGAACACCACGAACGGCAGCGCCCCGTAGCCCATCGGCTCGTTCACCCGCACGCCATCCTCGTAGAACGCGATGTCCTCGGGCGTGTAGATTTCCACCCGCCCGGGTGTGGCACTGCTGGCTTGTCCAGCAGTGTCTTGCCCGGAGAGGACACGGCTGGGCGAGCCAGCCGTGCCACGATCAATGATCGCGGCGTCGAGGCGCTCGTGGCCGTCGAGCACGATGGGGAAGAAGTGCTCGGGGAGCACGTGCTTCAGCCGCAGCCTGCCCAATTCTCCCTCTCCCTCGGGGAGAGGGCCGGGGTGAGGGTGCTGCGCCGCGGCGCCAGCCCCGGTCTCAGGCACCCTCACCCTACCCTCTCCCCAAGGGAGAGGGGAAGTAGGGGGCGCCCAATAGACCTGGACGATGGCGCAGCCGTCAATGGCCCGCTGCCGCGCGGTCTTGAGCTGGAAGGTGTGAAGGGCGTTGGCCCGCGCGATGGCGTCGAGGCGGGCCTGAAGCTCCGCGTCGCCGACCGTGCGGCGCACCCGCCCGCCGTATTCGGCCTGGACGGGCTTGTTGACGATGGGCGCGCAGTAGTTGGCCCCGACCAGGCGGCCGAGGCGTTCGAGCCAATGCTCGTCGCTCTCGCGGCTGTTCTTCTTGATGTAGCGGAGCGGGCGGTCACCGCCGATGTAGAAGTCGCGGTACAGCTCGTAGGGCTCGTGGTGCAGTGCCCGCGCCTCGCGCTTCCAGGCCGCAAGGTCGTTCCAGATGCTCTCGGTCGTGAGGTTCAAGGGAAAAGCTCCTTTCTCTCAATGGGCCGTCCGTGTGCGTCCGTGTCGCCTTCGCACGGACTGACACGGACAGACACGGACGCGGGCAGAGGTGCGGGCGGGCGCGATTAGTGCCGAAAAGCGCCCCCATGATCCCGCAGGATCCCACTTAATCCCAAAAGATCCCTTGAAATCAGCATTGACCCCTGATAGACTCCTCGTTGTGCTGACGCATCGGAATAGCGGTCGCCAGCGTTTCTGGGAGAACCACGATGGCCGATTCCACCCGAGCCGGGCGGTACATCTCGCAACCTCAAGGGTACAGGGCATTTGTGCCGAACCCGCTGCCGCCGGCCCCGCCGGTGGCGATGGACACACCCTTCGTGCGCCTACTTTCCCAGGCTGATTGCGCCCTGGGCCGCCTCGACGGAGCAGGCGCCATCCTGCCCAACCCGGACTTCTTCGTGAGCATGTACGTCCGCCAGGAGGCCGTCCTCAGCTCCCAGATCGAGGGGACGCAGAGCACGCTCGAGGACGTGCTGGCCTACGAAGCGGGCGCCCAAGGCGCCGACAGCCCACGTGACCTGGCCGAGGTGGTGAACTACGTGCAGGCGATGAACCACGGGCTGGCGCGCCTCGCCGAGCTTCCCCTCAGCCTGCGCCTCATCCGCGAAATCCACGGCCGCCTCCTCGAAGGCGTCCGCGGCAGCGACCGCACGCCCGGTGAGTTCCGCCGCTCCCAGAACTGGATCGGCCCAGCAGGCTGCACCCTGAGCAACGCCGCCTACGTGCCGCCAGCCGTCCACGACATGCTCCCGGCCCTCGACAGCCTGGAGAAGTTCCTCCACGACGAGTCGCTCCCCATTCTTGTCCAGGCTGGCCTGGCGCACGCCCAGTTCGAGACCATACACCCCTTTCTCGACGGCAACGGCCGCGTGGGGCGGCTCCTCATCGCGTTTCTCCTCTGCTGGCGGGGCGTCCTCCACCGCCCGCTGCTTTACTTGAGCCTTTACCTCAAGGCCCATCGGCAGGAGTACTACGACCGCCTCAACGCCATCCGCGTGGACGGCGACTGGGAGGGCTGGCTGCGCTTCTTTTTGGCCGGCGTGGCCGAGGTGGCCGACGGGGCGACCCGCACGGCGCGGGCGATCCTCGACCTCCGCGAGGAGCATCGGCAGCTTGTTGCCGCCAAGGCCCGCAGAGCCAATCTTGCTCAGGAGCTCCTGGACATGCTGTTCAGGAACCCCATCGTCACGCCGCACGCCGTCAAGCAAGGGCTCGGTTGCGCGTTCGACACCGCCAACCGGCTCGTCAACGACTTCGTCGCCTGGGGCCTCCTCCGCGAGACCACGGGCAAGCAGCGCAACCGCCGCTTCCGTTATGGCCCCTTCCTCGCCCTCTTCCCCTCCGCGTGAGCCAACGGCCCTCGGCGTGGCGACACGCGGCTCGCGTGTCGTCCCCGGGGCGTAGCGGCAAGCGTCCCGCTCGCCGACCGCAACCGGGACGGTTGCGGCTACTCACCACTGCCCCACGCACACCCCCGCTCGGCCCGCGGGCATGAGGCGCGCGACCAGGTAGCCCAGCGCATCGCTGATGTGGCCCCGCTCGGGGTTGCTCGTGTCGGGCATCCCCGTGTGCGGCTGATACACCATCTCCTCGAGGTCGGTGAGGAGCCTGGTGCAGCGTGGGTGGATGCGCAGCTTCACGCGGCCCAGGGCGTCGCAGAGGGCCGCGTTCACCGCATTGTAGCGGTCGCGGCGCGGCGGGTTCGCCGCCGGCACGCAGATGCGCGCCTGCGGGAAGCACTGGCGGATGATCGCGTAGTCGCTCTTCCCTGACGTCGAGCGGTTCCCCCCCGCTGCATCGCCATAGACGAAGACAGCCGCGAGCTTCGAGCCACGAGCTTCGAGCTTCAGGGGGAAATGGCTCGCCGCTCGTGGCTCGCGGCTCGAAGCTCTCTCCAGCCACTGCCCGAACGCCTCGCACATGGCCATCGTGCCCGAATCCGTGAGCCAGAGCTCATCCACCACCCGCAGGCCCGTTCGGAGTCCCGCGTTTACGCGGTCTTCCGAAGAGCCGCCTGAAGGCGGGACTCCAAACGGGTCCCACTGGGCGATGACGGCGGTCATGGGGCTCACGTTGAAGTCGAGCGCCCAGTAGACCGGCTCGCCGGGCACGAAGTCGGCCGCGTCGCTCACGTGGATGAAGCGGTCGAAGGCGTGGTAGATGCGGCCCGCCGTGGTGTTGAGGAAGCGGCCATCCAGCTCCTGCGCTGCCAGGAGCGGGTCGTAGCTGCCCAGGAGCGCCTGCACATAGTCGCCCGGCAGGTGCTTGTTGTCGCGCGTCCGGCCGAAGAAGGCCTTGTAGCGGCACCCCTCCGCGTCCGCGGGGTTGGACGGGCGGCGGATGAACTCGTCGTAAATCCAGTTGAACCCGTTGGGCGAGGTCGTCACGCGCCCCTCGCGCGCGTCCACATTTTGCCCCCGGAGGCGGCCTTGGACGACGCGCCAGGCCTCCAAACGCGTGTCCCGAAGCTCGTCCAGGTAGAACCAGCCCAGCTCGATGCCCCGCAGCGAATCGTAGTTCTCCATCGAGCGGCAGAGGATTTCCGCCCCGTTGGCCAGGCGGAAGCGCATGTCCGACACGTTGAACCTGTGCGGGATGTGGTACTCGGCGAGGAAGCGCTGAAACGTCCGCAGTGTCGCGTCCTGGAGCTGGTGATAGCTATTGGCCCCGATGAGGCCCAGGCAGCGGGGGTTCTTGAGCGCCTTCAGCAGCGCCCAGAAGCACCCCGCGTGGCTCTTCCCCGAGCCGATCCCCCCGAAAAGCCCAGCAAACTGGGCCCTCGACCTCAGGAACCAATACTGGGCTTCCAGGGCGTTGTAGTGCATGTCTCTCATGGCTTGGCACTCGGTATTGGGTATTGGGTGTTGGGGTACACACGAGGAGAAGACTGCGTAAACGCAGCACTCCGAACGGGCCTTCTCCCGGTTCGGAGTCCTGGCTTCAGCCAGTCTTCGATGGCCTGTCGTGGAGATGTCGAAAGAGAAACGCCCCCGGGAACCGGGAGGCGTCAACCCGGCGATGCTATCGCCGGGGGAGCTACAGCCGAGGCGTGGGCACTTCAACTGTAGTAGGTTCTCTGCCCTCTGGCTTGAGAACCTGGCCAACAGCCTCCGCCTCAAGGGTCAGCCATGTTTGGCAAGTAGAACTCAGCCCCTCCATCTCAGACAAGTCACACTTCGCGATGTTACCCTGCAGGTCCACGGTCCAGATGTGGATGGGTTTCGCAAGACCCATGGCCGCGAGACTTATGGCATCGTCAACCACGCGGTAAGCAAAGAGCTTCCCCAGTTTCAGGTCCCTACGGGTGCGAAGATGCGGCCGGAAGATCGCTTGCGCAAGGGGCTTGCCGCTGCCAATTGCCGCGAAGTTGCCCATATCGTCGCCATAGGCGGTATCCCTGTTGTCCTTCTCTATCTCCACAATCCAGGGCTCCTTGTTGGTGACTCCGGCAAACAAGAGGACAGCGTCCGGCGGCTCATGGAACGGCTGGCGCGGAAACGGGACATGGAATTGCCTCGAGGCCGCCAACTCGGGCGCCACAAGTTTCTTGAGTTCCTGTCTGATGCGCTTCAACGATGTCTTCGCCGCAAACTGCTTGAGGCTCTCCTCGATCTGCTGCAGTAGCCCAACATCACCGGCTCCGCCGTACAGCACGGGCTGGTCCCCCAGCCTCTTGACCTTCTCGTAGAACTGCTTAGTCCCCCCGCCAACATCGGTGCTGGCGCTATCTGACGCCATTACTACGCCGTCGGTGCATGAAATCGCCACAACCAGCGTCATGAAGGCATTACCTGTTGAACACGCTATTCACTGCGAAATCTGGGTACTTCTGGTATATGACCCTGAGCAGCCGATCGAAAGACAACGATGTCACGAAGTCATGGATGCGCCTTAGGTACTCTCGCGCCTCCGCGCCCAGACTCACCCCACGCAGGAACTCCCGGCCCTTATCTGACAAGCGGTAGGTCTTCCATGAGCGCCATGGCGTCTCAGAGGAAACCACATACCCGGCCGCCTCAAGCCGGTCCAGATCGCGGTAGACCTCGAAGGAACAGGGGCCGTAGTCGTAAGCCACAAACTCATACCTGTGCTCTGCCGGCACCCATAGCTCCGGCGCTTCCTTGGTGAAAACGAAGAGACCCTTCATGATGCGGACCGGGTCAAGCTCCGCCGCGTTGCCACTCCCCAAGAGCGCCAGCAACTGCTCTTGTCTCGGGCCGATGAACTGCTTGGCGTCCATATTCAACTCCCTGTGCTAGAGTTGTCAAAGGCGCCGATGACCACCACGCGTCCTCCGGCGTAGCCAGGCAGACCCCTCTCGCGTTGGACTGAGGACGCATCCGCCCGACATCCCCTCGTCGCTTGAGATACTACCATGCAATCTGACGCTTGTCAACC
This sequence comes from Planctomycetota bacterium, assembly GCA_016872875.1. The sequence goes on from VGYW01000194.1 coordinate 6,170, forward strand.
TCCACGATCGTGCCGCCTGGTTGCGCAGCGCATCAGGCATCCAGCACCGGCCCGTCGAAGTGGATGTAAACGTGCAGCGCGTCCCCCGCCCCGATGTCCTCGAGCTCGCGCAGCTCGGTGCGAAGGGCGTCGAGGCGGACCTCTTGCTCGCGGACCTCCTTCCAGTAGCCCACGGCCGCCGAGGGCTGGAACTTCAGCGTCTCGTCGCGGCCGCGAAGCTCGTCCTCGCCCTCGAATCGCCGCTTCTCATCGGTCTGGCCCTTCTCCACGCGCTGGCCCTCGGCGATCATGTGCTCCACGCGCGCCGCCAGCTTGGCGATCTCCGCCCAAAGCTCCTCCTTGCGGCTCGGCAGCTTCACAACGCTCTCGGCTTGCTTCATTGTCGTCCTCTCCAGGGGATGAACCTCCCGCAGGCTGGGAACCTGCGGGAGGTTTGGCCTCTCAACACCACACGCGCCGCCACTTGCCGCTGTCAATCAGCGGCACCAGGTCGGATGCCTGCGAGACGCCGAAGAGGATGCTGCGCCCGTAGGTCTTGCGCAGCCAGGCGAAGGCTGCCCACGCGGCGCGCTCGAGGCAGTAGGAATCCGTCGGCTCGCCGTCGAGTTCCAGGAGCGCGACGGCCATCGCCTGCTCCAGGTCGTCAATGTCGTCCGCCGTGAACTTGCAGACCTTGCGCATGGCGTGGATGACGCGGCGGCATTCGCCGTGCAGCCGGGTGAATCGTGCGGCGTCCATTGCTCTCACTCCTCTCCGCCCTTACAAAGGCTTTGCCCTCGGAATTTATGCGGTCCTCTTCGCGTTTTTCTTGCGGTTGGCCGCCGCTCGGCGCCGCAAAGCACGGTTGCGCCTGGACTTGCGCCCGAGCACCCGCCTACGAAGGTCGCGGCTCACACGCCGCTTCGTCCACTCGAACCCCATCTCGATGAACGATTTGCGAATGGCGCCGATCTTGCGGCTGACCGTGCACTGCGCACACCCCAACTCCTCCGCGACCTGTTCCTGGGTGAGCCCCTGCATCAGGAGCTCGCAGATGACCCTCAGCCTCGGCGGCTGAAGGGCGACGGCCTCACGAACTGCCAGGATGTCGAGTATGTGCAACATGGCTGCACCCCTTCACTTGTGACGCGCGAGGCATCCCCGCCCGGAGTGCGAGATGCGCCTGTGGGCGGGGGCTCTGCCCCCCGCGAAGAGAAGACGCGGGGCACGGAGGCCCCGCCCACAATGTCCGGGCGGGGGGCGCCTCACGAACCGATGAGTTGCGAATGTGAAAACACGGGGTGGCAGGATCGGAGGACGTCAGCCGCCGTGTGCGGGTGCCGGGGCAGTTGCTTCGTGCCGCGTCCCGCGTCCCACGTGAGAGAGGAGACTGGCTGAAGCCAGGACTCCGAACCAGGAGCGGGCCCGCTCGGAGTCCTGCGTTTACGCAGTCTTCCTGGCGGCCGCCCCTCTTCTCACGCGTCACGCCTCACGCATCACGTCCCCGGCATCTCCGTCCCGCAGGAGGGGGCCGTGGCCCCCTCGTTCAGCGACCGACGGGACAGCCGACCTCGCGGCTGGCCCTTGTCGTGGTCTCCTCAGGCCCCGCGGGCTGACTAGCGCCGGGTGACAGGTGCGGAAAAGACACCCGCTGTCTTTTGCCGGAACGGCCCTACGGGTGCTGGGCAGAAAAGACAGCGGGTGTCTTTTCTGCGCCCCCGTCCTTCTCCGTCCCTAGCCCCTTGTCACTCGGCACTTGTCACGCCTTCGGGCGCCTGAGCCGCGTGCCCGAGCCGCTGGGCTTGGAGGCCAGGCTCGCTTCGGGCTCGCGGGCGTCGCTCTTCGCTCTTCCGCGGATACATAGAGCGGTTCACTTGTCCTGAGTATAGCGCATCTCTGAGCCTTTGTCAAGTGAAATATTTTAGTGGGGGAGGCGCGCCGCGTAAGTCGTTCCCTGCTAATGAGATAGAAACCAGTGGAAACCCTCCTCGAGGCGAGAGGCCAGCACCTTTGGTAAACTCGCTTGGAACACTACATTTGCGCGCCGCAGCCGCGGGCGGCTGCGCCACGAACACATCAGCGTGGTGTGAGGCGATAGAGGAGCAACGTCTCGCCCCACGCGCGCTTCCGGCGCACCAGGAAAGCGTCCCAGCCCAACTCGTCGCCGATGGCGAGGGCCTGACGCGGCTCGGCTACCGATGAGCAGACCATGGGCACGCAGCCCCCCGGGGCAAGGAACTCCCCGGCCTCAGCGAAGAAGCGGCGGTGCAGCCTCCTGCCCGGATCGAACATCGCGTGGTCCAGGAGCGAGCGAACCCGGCCTTCGAGGTAGGGCGGGTTGAGGAGAATCACGTCGAACCTCTCCCTTGGGGAGAGGTCGCCCGCCGCAGGCGGGCGGGTGAGGGTGCCTTCGGCGCCGCACGCGACGGGCGAGGCACCCTCACCCCCGCCCTCTCCCCGAGGGAGAGGGAGTAGGGGCGCGCCGCTCTCCCCCCTCAGCGGCGCGAAGAGGTCGCCCTCGAGCACCGTGACCCTTTCGGCCACGCCATTGGCAATCGCGTTCTCGCGGGCGAGGCGGGCCGCTTCGGGATTGATGTCAATGCCCACCACGCGCGCGGCCGTCGCCGCGGCCACGATAGCCAGAACGCCCGAGGGTTGAAGACGTGGCGGTTGATGCAGAAGGTGCGACCGAGCACCTCCCCGAGAGACTCATCTCCCTGCGAAGAGGCAGGGGTGTGGAGTGCGGCATCGCAGATGCCGCTTTGCGTCCCAGCGGAGCGGCAGAGCAGGAGGGCCTCTCTGTCCATGGGCAGGCCCTCTACGAGAGGCTCATCTTCGCCGACATCTCTGACGCGCCCCTGGTTCCCCCGCTTCGCGGGGACGCAAAGCGGCGACTTCGTCACCGCACTCCACAGCTACCCCCCTCCCCGAGACAGGGGGTCGAGGCTTCGTCGGGCCGCACGTGCATCAGGCCCGCGCACTCCGCGCAATTTTCCGCTTGACTCCCCCTTGTGCAGCGCTATAATACACCCGTGCGTGGCGTTCGTGGCCCTCAAACATTGGAGGTAAGAAATGGAGACGTTTCGGGACTACCTGGACGTGCTTTGCCGCGTGCACAACGTGCAGTATTCGGAGCTCGCCCGCCGCATCGGGGTGACGAAGAGCTACATCGGCCAGCTCATCCACGGCCACTCGAAGCCCGCGCCACAGCGGCGCGTCGAGCAGATCGCCGACGCCATGGCCCTCTCCCTCGACGAGCGGAAGCGTCTGGTGGACCTCGCCGTCCGCGAGCGCGCCCGCTCCGAGGCTCGCTCGAAGATCGAGGAACTCGACCGCTCGGTGAGCACCCTCCGCTCGGCCACCGGCGAGCTGCTCCTCAACACGCTTGCCAACCTCACCGCCGAGGGGCAGCCCCTGCCCGAGGCCGTCCAGCAGCTCCTCGGCCAGGATGAGGTGTTGGCCAGCCTGCACGCCGCGGTCACGGCGGACGAGGCGCTGCCGGGCTCCGCCATCGAGGCGAAGCTCGCGGCCATCCCGCCCGCGCGCCTGGCCAGCGCCCTCAACGCCCTCACTGCTGCCGTGGGCGCGGCCAAGGCCGTCGAGGGCGGCGCCGCACCCGTCATTCGCCAGCCCGACATCCCGGTCATCGGCTACGTCGCCGCCGGCGAGACCGACATCGCCTTCACCGACGCCGGCCTGCCCGTCGGCGCCGGACTGCCCGGCGAGGAACCCGTCGCACGCTGGCCCGGCGCCGGCCACCACTCCTACGCCCTGCGCGTCAGCGGCGAGAGCATGCTCCCTCTCTGCCCGCCCGGCACCACCATCGTCATTGACCCCGACCGCACGCCGCGCAGCGGCGAGCCCGCCATCTGCCAGACCATCGAGGGCAAGAGCTACTTCAAGCTCATTCACTTCGAGACCAGCGGCCGCGTCCGACTCGTCTCCACCAACGCCACCCAACCCGAAATCATCCTCCAGCGCTCCCACGTCCGCCGCCTCCAGAAGGTCGTCGCCACCATCTATCCGTGATGCGCGAACTAAATAGCTCGCCACGATTCTTGTTGGTTGTGGGCGGGGCCTCCGTGCCCCGCGCGGGGCAGAGACGCCCCGCCCACAGGAATGGCCCTCAGTACCTGCTCCCGCTTCGACCGGGAATCGTGGCGAGCTATTTAGCCGCGAGCCACGAGCTTCGAGCCACGAGCCTCGGGACCAAGGCAGGCCCGGCGGTCTGTCTCCGAAGGCTCGCCGCTCGCGGCTCGGCGCTCGTGGCTTTCCTCCTCCTCGCCCTCCTCCCCTCCTGCTCCACCGACGACGGCCACGCCGGGCCAAATCCGAAATCCGAAATCCGAAATCCGAAATCAAAGAACCCCCTGGCCTTCCAGGGCCAGACCCTCGACGGCTGGGCCTTCGACCTGGCCGAGCGCAACGCCCGCCGCCGCATCCTCGTCTACCTCTTCGACCCCGCCGCACCAGCCGCCGACACAGGCACCCGCATCGCCCAACGCTTCCACGCCGCCCGACACGCCAGCAACCTCGAGGTCGTCGGCGTCGTCGTCCCCCCTGGCTACACCCCCCTCGCCGCCCAGCGCATCCCGCGCCAGCGCCCCACCGCGCCCGAGCTCGCCAAGCTGGCCAAGGCCCACCTCGACAAGCTCGGCGCCGACTTCCCCTGCGTGCCCGACCCCGACGCCGCCATCGTCGAACGCTACACCCTCACCTGGGGCATGAGCCGCCTCGACCAGCTCCCGGCCTTCTACCCCTTCGATCTCGCCGCCTCCGACGCCACACGCCCCGTCTTCCCGCGCCACGCCGAGAAGGCCCCAGACCCCGCCGACTACCTCTTCCGCCGAATCCTCCAACGCTTCCACCTCGATGCCCCCGCCGACGTTGACCCCCTCCTCGGCCACAACCCCCCTGCCCCACCATTCGCCGTCACCGACACCGCGGGCAAAACCCACTCCCCCCGCGACTACGAGGGCCGCACCCTCGTTCTCATCCTCTTCGCACGCGATTGCCCCATCTGCAAGGACATCCTGACCTACCTCGGCCGCGCCTACCAGGACTTTAACCTCCCGAAGGTTCCAAAACCTTCGGGAGGTTTGGCGCTCGATGTCCTCGCCATCTGCACGGACGTTGCCGGCGACGCCCTGAAGGCCCTCGCCGCCGAGCGCGCCCACCCCTTCCCCACCGCCGCCGACCCCGATTGGTCCCTCCGAACCGCCCTCCGCTACCGAGGAACCGTCCCCGACATCTTCGTCATCGGCCCCGACGCCACCGTCCGCTTCCGCCACCGCGCCGACCCCGATTGGTCCCTCCGAACCGCCCTCCGCTACCGAGGAACCGTCCCCGACATCTTCGTCATCGGCCCCGACGCCACCGTCCGCTTCCGCCACCGCGACGCCTCCATCCACACCCCCGCCCTCCTCCACATGGAAATCTCCGTCCTCCTCGGCCTACCCGTCAAGCCCATGCTCGAGCGCGGCCTCTACAGCGGCGACCAGGCCTGTCGCATCTGCCACCCACGCCAGCACGCCGACTGGACGCTCACCCGGCACGCCTGCGCCTGGGAGAGCCTCGTCCGCCTCGGCCGCGAGAACGACCCCAAGTGCGTCCGATGCCACGTCGTCGGCCACGCCCAGGGCGGCTTCCACTCCCTCCCCCGAACCCCACACCTCGCCAACGTCCAGTGCGAGGCCTGCCACGGCCTCAACGGCTGCTCCGCCTTCACGAAAGACCTCCCGCCCAGCGTGGTTGACCCTGAACCCCGGCGCGTCCCGGAGCAGAAATCGGCAATCGGCAATCGGCAATCGGCAATTGGCCCCGACGCCTGTCTCTTCTGCCACGACCCCGCCCACTCCCCCCGCTTCGACTTCGAGACCTACCGCAAGCGCATCCTCCACGGCCAGCGCGCCGAACTCCTCAAGCTCCCCCGCGCCGAACGCGAGGCACGCCTCCGCCGCCTGTGCGCCGGCGCGCGCGACGACCTCTTCGACCCCGACACCCCCTACGTCGGCTGCGCCGCCTGCGCCAAGTGCCACCCCACCGAGGCTGCAGCCCTCAAGAACGACCCTCACACCCGCGCCCTCGACCTCCTCCGCAAACCCGCGCCCGACAACTGGTCCATCCCCCGCCACAAGCGCGGCGTCCTCGGCATCGCCAAGCCCGAATGCCTCCGCTGCCACACCACAGGCCACGGCCGCCCAGGCGGCTACCCTGCCACTCCGGCCGTCGGCGCGCCAGACCATGGCCTTCCGCCCGCGCCGGCGAAGAACCCACGGCTGGAGGAGCCAGCCGTGCCACACCCACTGGCAGGAGTCGGCTGCGAGGCCTGCCACGGCCCCGGCGCCGCCCACGCCGCCGACCCCAAGAAGCCCCGCGCCATCCTCAAGCTCGCCGGCGGATGCCCCGAATGCACAGTCCTCCCAACCTGCCGCCAGTGCCACGACGACGCCAACGACCCCGACTTCGACCCCGCCACCGCCCTCCCGAAGGCCCGCCACCCCGTGGGCAAAGCCGTCAGCCCCTGACCTTTGGAGTGCGGCGACAAAGTCGCCGCTTTCCATTCCCGCGAAGCGGGCGCCGCTACCCTCGCTGTGCCGGCCCTTGTGGCCGCCCAAGCCGGGGCGGCCACAAGGGCTGCCCCTACGTGGTCACCGCACCGCCCACCGCTCCGCGGCGGCCCACAGCGGCATCTCTGATGCCGCACTCCATACCACCCACAGCGACGCCCCCCGTACAAAAGGAAAGCCCGAGGAGCAACTCCTCGGGCCTTCACGTGCGTATGAGGACAGCGGGAGGATTACTCCTCCTTCTTCTCCTCCACCTTCTTCACCTCGTCGGCGATGACGGCCTTGTCCTTCACGACGCCCTTGATGACCACCTTCGCGGCCTTCGCGGCGCCCTTGAAGCTCGCAATCAGCTCCTTCGTCGCGTCGCTCGCCTTCTCCGATGCCTTCAGGAGGCACACCGTGTCGTCCACCTTCACGGCGGCGGCGCATTCCGCGTTCTCGACCTTGAAGCAGCACTTGAAGCAGCCGGCTTCGCCCTTGATCACGGCGGGCGCATCGTCCCCCGCCAGGCTCACGCCGCTGAACGCCAGCACCAGACCCAACGCCATCAACCCAACCAATGCCTTCTTCACGCCAGTCCTCCTTTCGGGGACACGCAAGCCGCCGCGGCCGCCACTTCGGCGGCCCGTCCGACGGCTTTCTACCTGCGAATTGTACAACGACCGCCGCCCCCTTGCAAACCCCGGCCTGCCCGGGACTCTGCCCTCGCTCCCGCGAGGATGCGGGCCCTGACCCGAATGGCGTGAAGATAAGGGCAGCGAACAGGCCGGAAGGCAGGAAGAAGACTGCCTAAAGGCAGGACTCCCAACAGGTTATGCACTCGTTCGGAGTCCTGCCTTCAGGCAGAATGCCCTCATCTTCACGCCATTCGGCCCTGACCCCCCTCCCTTTCAGGGAGGGGACAGGGGAGGGTTGGGCGCCGGCTGGCGCAACGCCGGCCCCCCCGGCGCGGCCCCGTCCGCGATGTCCTCATGTTCTTAAGAACGTTGGAACGTCGCCGGCACCCCGCTCGTCCCCGCCGGGCCACTGGCAACGACACCGGCCATGAGCCGCTTGAGGGCCGGACCACGTGGTTCCTGCGGCGAGACCACGACGTGAGGACGTGGCCCGCCTCTCCGAGGCGGCTTCCCGCCGCCCCGGAGAGGCGGCCCACATGGGTCGGAACATCATCTGCCCTTACGCACCGGAGACCACCTGCCGGTGCCTCACCCGTCGTGGCTTGGGGCAACGCGCCCGAGGGCCTCAGCACAGAAACGGCCCCGCCCAGAGCGTTCAGCCCTGGGCGGGTGGGAGTTCCTGTTCTCGGCTCCCCTCCCCTGCCCCACGGCTACCGGCGCCAACCGCCGTAGTGGGGGTACGCGGGCCGCGGAGGGGGGCAGAAGACCGGCTGCTGGTAGATCACGCGGGGCACCACGTGGACCGGGCGGCACACCGGCGGCACCACCACCGGCCGCGTGTAGACCACAGGGGGCGGCGTGTAGACGACAGGCGGGGGCGCGTAGTAGACCGGCGGCGGGCTGTAGACGACCGCAGGCTGCGTGTACACCACCCGCGGCTCGGGCGACAGGAGCGCATCAAGTACCGCGATCCCCGTCAGCGCCACGGCCGCGCCGAACAACACGTCGCCGCAGTGCCACCCACGGTGATGATGGCTGTGATGATGCCAGCCACCCGCCTCGACCGCCTGCGTCCCCACCATCCCCAGCCCCAGTGCCGCCACAAGTGCCACAACCGCTAGCTTCTTCATCGTCAGGGCCTCCTATCTCCCGGTTCCTGCTTCTCTCCCCCCGCTCCACTAGACGCCCCTCCCCCACCCTCTATTCAACACAATCTTCGCCCCCCGCTCAAGTTCGGTCGCCAAGAGGCGGCGTACGCTCAGTAGTCTCCGTTGCCGAAAGCCCCGGAACAGCGAAAGCCCGGCCGCAATATAGCAGCGAGCGTGCCGAAGAGCAACGTTCGGCACCCTCAGGCCGCCCTGGGCTTGCCGAAGGGCCGCGCCGCAAGGGGCGGAAAAACGTGAATATCCCCTGTGGGCGTGGTCCGCTTGAGTCACCGGGCCGGTCATTGCCGGGCCGCAGGGACCAGAGAGAGATTCCTCGACTTCGCTGCGCTCCGCTCGGAATGACGTACGCGTTTGGCCAGCGACGTCTACGACGTCATGCCGAGCGAAGTCGAGGCATCTCTCCCCGCTGCCGTTCGGAGAGCGCGCCGCCCAGCCTTCACCTCGTGTCCGAAACGGACCACCCCCGAATCAAATGAAGGGACCAGAAGCTGGCGCGCCCCCACCGAGCCGCGCCGCTCGCCGGCGAGCGGCACCCGGTGGGCGAAGGGCAGGTCACTACCTGCGGGCCGCCCCCTCTCCATCTGCCGTAGAGAGGGGGATCGCGCCTGAGGCCATGCCCCCCTAGCCCGCATTTCTCACCAGCGGGGCCAGCTCCGCAGGAGCGATAGGGTTTGGCCGGCGGCGTAAGCCGCCGGAAGGGGGATGCCATGGGC